>NZ_JBJDNC010000001.1:0-258588 GCF_044900265.1 Pseudomonas sp. NPDC089406
CCCCCCCCCCCCCCCCCCCCCCCCCCCCCCCCCCCCCCCCCCCCCCCCCCCCCCCCCCCCCCCCCCCCCCCCCCCCCCCCCCCCCGCTCCTACACCTCAGATCTCCGGCTGCTGCACCTCGAGCGGTTTGCGCAAATCGCGCAGGTTGCGCGTCGCTGCCCCGGTATTGCACTTGGCCGCCGCCTGCTCCGGGGTCATCTCGCGGATGGTGCGGTAGAACAGCTCGCAGGTCTGCTTCTTCTGGGTCACCTGCCACTTGCTGGTACAGGCCTGCAAGGTCAGCTTGGCATCAGCCTGCGGGTTGCGCCCAATGCCGGCCTGCCAGCAGGCGGCAGACAAGTCCTGGCCCATCATCTTCAGGCCGGCGGCATCGGCTTTTTCCTGGTCACCGTTGTAGCTTTTCGGGTCGGCGGCGTACCAGATGGCGCTCGGGTGGTTGGCGCCCAGTACCGGCACCTTGGCCGCGCCCGGCTCGGGGCTGATGTCGACCAGCCCGAGCACATCCACCTTGGGCCCGTATTGCTGCTGAACCCAGCTGCGCACCGGCGCGCCGAAGGCGACCATCGGCAAGGCGGCCTTGCCGCCCTGGGTCAGGGCCATCTCCTTGACCATGCGCACCTGGTAGTCGTGGAAGTAGCTGTAGGTGCCCTCCAGCGTACTGCCGGCGCTGGCTGGCGCGGCGATGGGGGCAATGTCGATGATGGTCTGGTAGGCCGGCGTGCTGGCTGCCTCGATGCCATTGAAGGTCAGCAGCTCGGCCCAGCGGTCGGTGGTGCTGGACTCGAGGTAATCCTGGTAGCGGGTCAGCGAATAGTCCGGCGGGAAGTGCAACAGCTCGATGCTGCGGCGCTGCTCAAGGGCCATGCCCAGCGGCAGGAACAGGTACCAGTCATAGGACCATTTGCCGTCCTTGTTCAGCTTGCTGGCGCCTTCATAGGCCAGCTCGCCGCTGTCGAGCAGCTTGCGCAGCGGCTCGGTGTAGCCTTCGGGCACGCCGCTGATACGGGCATGCAGGCGGTCGTGTTCGCGGGTTACCTGCACTTTGGCGTCGGTGTAGCCGTCGCGCTGCACGCTTTGCGTCAGGTAGTGCTCGACGGTCTGTTCCAGGGTCCAGTCGCGGTAGCAGATTACGTGGCAGTTGTTGGGGAAGGCGAACAGGCGGGTGGCGCGCTGGGCGTCGCCCAGGTCGATGCGCGCGTCAGCCATGGCCAGGCCGCTGAAGGCGAGGGCGGCCAGGCCCGATAGTGCAATCTTGTGCATGCTTAACTCCATGTCAGTGGCCGCCAGGACGGCGGGCGCGCGCCCATGGTGGATGAAGAGGAGGGGGGATGAAAAGTGCCCGGATGTGGCTGCTGGCCACGGCTTTTTGCGCTGTGCTACCCGCGCAGGCCGACCAGCGCGACCTGTGGATGTTCGCCCAGTGGGCCGGTGACCACGAGAACCGCGCCTTTCGCGAAATGCTGGTGCAGGCGCGGCTGTACGGGGTAGTGCCCATTCACCAGTTGCTGCGCTCGGCCTCGGACTGGCGCTTGTGCCATGCCGCGCCGTTCGCGGTGCCACCGGCCAGCCATTGGCCGGCAGTGCGCTCCACCCTGGCACTGCTCAAGACGCTGGGCGAGCAAGGCGCACTGGGCCCGTTCGAGGTGGTGTCGGCCTACCGCGACCCACGCCTGAATGCCTGCGCCGGTGGCGCCCCGAGCAGCGCCCACATGCGCGCTTTCGCCGTCGACCTGTTGCTGCCGCCCTGGGCAGACCCCAACCCGCTGTGCCGCTTCTGGCAGCAGCACGGCGAGGCCTGGAACATGGGGCTGGGGCGTTACCCGTCGGGGCGCATCCATATCGACACCGCCGGCTACCGCACCTGGGGTGGCGATGGCGGGGCGGGTTCGTCGTTCTGCCCCAGGCTCAAGTGAGCCAGGCAAGCCTGGCATTCGCCGCTGACCCATTCGGCGAAGCGCTGGCGCTTGCTGCCGTCGTTCAGTGGCTGCGGGCTGAGCAGGTGGTAGGCAGAGCCGTCGCGGATGAAACCGAACGGTGCCTGCAACTGGCCGCTGTCCAGTTCGTCACGCACCATCAGCGCCGAGGCCATGGCCTGGCCAAGGCCGGCGCTGGCGGCCTGGATCGACAGGTAGAAGTGCTCGAAGTCGCTGCGCTCACTGCTGCCTGGAGGTTGGCCGGCCAGGCGTTGCCAGGTCGCCCAGGCATCGGCGCGGGTGGCGCTGTGCAGCAGGCGTGTGCCCTGGTGCCCCGGCGCGTTGACCGGGCCGATCCATTCGTCGCAGATCTTTTGGCTGTGCAACTGGCGGCTCCAGTGGAAGTCGTCGCGGCGCAGGGCCAGGTCGATACCACCGCGGGTGAAGTCCACCGGGCCGCCGGCGGCCACCAGGTGCAGTTGCAGGCCAGGGTGCGCTGCGTGAAAGCGCGGTAGCCGCGGGATCAGCCAGCGCATGGCGATGGTGGGTTCGCAGGACAGCACCAGCACCTTGTCCTCGGGCTGCTGCAGGCGCTGCACGGCGCCTTCGAGCTGCTCGAAGATCGCCCGGGTGGTGTCGTGCAGGCTGCGCCCGGCGTGGGTCAGGTGCACGGCGCGGTTGCGCCGTTCGAACAGTTCGACCCCAAGGCTTTCCTCGAGCAGGCGTACCTGGCGGCTAACGGCGCCGTGGGTGACGTGCAGCAGCTCGGCGGCCTGCACGAAGCTCTGCGTGCGGGCGGCCATGTCGAAGTAGCGCAGGGTGGCGAGTGGGGGCAGTTTCATAGATTTCTGCTGGCTTTACTGCCCCCATCGCCGGCAGGTGATCTCCTGTAGGAGCCGGCTTGCCGGCGATAGGGCCAGTGGCATCAATAAAAAATGTGTGAAGAAAACTAGCAGATCCACAACGTAATTAATCGATTTTATGCCTTGCCCAGTCATTCGATACTCACGCCTCAGTCAATTCCCATCGAGTATCTATATGGCCGAACTCCTCGCCATCGCCCTGTTCACCATCCTGGCCGTCATCAGCCCCGGCGCCGACTTCGCCATGGTCACCCGCAGCAGCTACGCCCAGGGCCGCAAGGCTGGCCTGGCCGCCGCCGTGGGCATTGCCTTGGGCGTGCAGGTACATGTGCTGTACACCGTGCTCGGCATTGCCGTAGTCATCAGCCAGAGCCCGGCACTGTTCCTGACCATGAAGCTGCTGGGCGCGGGCTATTTGATTTACCTGGGTTACAAGTCGCTGACCAACCGCACGCACATTCAGCTCGACGGCCTGGACGTCACTAACAACGCGCACCTTGCCCAGGCGCTGCGCACCGGCTTTTTGACCAACGCCCTCAACCCCAAGACCATGCTCTTCGTGGTTAGCGCCTACACCCAAGTGGTGCAGCCCGGCAGCTCGCTGGCACTGAGCTTTGCCTACGGCGGCTTCATGTCGTTCGCCCACTGGGCGTGGTTCAGCCTGGTGGCGGTGTTCTTTTCCAGCGAAGGGCTGCGAGGCTTGATGATCGAGCGCCAGCTGCTGGTGGACCGGGTCATCGGCGTGGCGTTGATCGGCCTGGGGCTGGCCGTGGCAGTGGCGGGGGTGAGGTAGGTTTTCTGCAGGCAAATAAAAAGGGCTTATCTTTCGATAAGCCCTTTTTGAAGGTGGTGGCTACACAGGGACTTGAACCCCGGACCCCAGCATTATGAATGCTATGCTCTAACCAACTGAGCTATGTAGCCAACTTGGCGCGCATTATTAGCTCGAAAGGCCAACCTGTCAACACTCACTTCAAAAAAAATTTCCAACCTTTCAAAAACTTAGCCGGCATACCCGGTTCAGCGGGCGATCAGCCAGTGGCCAAGCACCCCGTGCAGGCTCAGGTGCTGTTCGCTGGCCAGCTGTTGCAGGCTCTGGGCCGGGTGATCCAGGTCGAAATCACCGCTCACCCGCCGGTAGCCGGCTTGTTCGTCCATCAGCCAAACCCGCTGGCCCTGGTAACCGGCCAGGCGCTCCAGCACTTCACCCAGCGGCCTTTCCTTGACTTGCAGGCGCCCACGGCGCCAGGCGTCGGCGGCCTTGGCGTCGGTTTTTTCCGTTGAATTGATGCGCGTGCTGGTAAAGGTCACCCGTTCGCCGGCATTGACCATGCGCTGGTCGCCGCCCAGCAGCACGGCGGCCTTGCCGGCCAGTACCACCAGTTCGTCGTGGTCGCTGTAGCGGGCCAGTTGCAGGCGGGTGCCGAATACCTGAATACGCGCATCGTCCACCTGCACCTCCATGGCCCGGCCATCGAGCATCACCTCCAGGTACACCTGCCCCTGCACCAGGTGCAGCAGGCGGGTGCGGCTGCGCAAATCGACGTTCATCGCGCTGGCGCTGTCCAGGTGCAGGGTGGAGCCGTCGGCCAGGCGCACGCTGCGCCGTTCACCGCTGTCGGTGTGCAGCTCGCAGCTCAGGCGTTGCAGCATGGGCCAGTAGAGAAAGGCCAGCACTGCCAGCACCATCAGGAACAACAGCCCCAGCCACAGCCCAACGCGGCTGCGGCGCAGGCGGGTTTCGCGCGGGCGCGGGCGCGCGGGCTCCGGCGCCTGCAGCTTTTGCCAGTAGGCCTCCAGCTGGGCGTAAGCGCGGGCGTTGAGCGGGTCCTGGCACCAGTTGCCGAAGGCCTGGCGCAGGGCTTCGTCGCAACCTGGCTGGCGCAGGCGCGAGAACCAGTCCAGGGCTTCCTGCTCGGGGTCGGGCTGCTGCAAGGCGGGCATCGGGCTCATGGGGTGGGGTGCTCGCAAGGGCAGGGCGGTTACGCCCAGCGTTTACGGTGAGGAGATGCAAGGATGCTAAGTATATTGAGAACCATTTACAAGTGCGTGCCAGATGGATGGTGGCCCATGCAAATAAAAAGGTAGCTTCGTATCTATTTGTTTCACGATAATCGGTTCCCAACCTGCGCACGGAAACCGAGCCCATGGCCACCAGCAGTACCTCGACCAGCAGCGCCACCAGCACCGCCAGCCCGTTGGTGATGCGCATCATCACCTTCTGCGCCCTGGCGCACCTGATCAACGACCTGATCCAGTCGGTGCTGCCGGCCATCTACCCGATGCTCAAGGCCAACTACGACCTGAGCTTCACCCAGATCGGCCTGATCACCCTGACCTTCCAGGTGACCGCCTCGCTGCTGCAGCCTTGGGTGGGCTTTTTCACCGACAAGCGCCCAACCCCCAACCTGCTGCCCATGGGCACCCTGTGCACCCTGGTGGGTATCGTCATGCTGGCGTTCGTCGGCAGCTTCCCGATGATTTTGCTGGCCTCGGCGCTGGTGGGCATCGGCTCGTCGACCTTCCACCCCGAGACCTCGCGCATCGCCCGGCTGGCTTCGGGCGGGCGTTTTGGCCTTGCCCAGTCGACCTTCCAGGTGGGCGGTAACGCAGGCTCTGCGTTCGGCCCGCTGCTGGCGGCGGCCATCGTCATCCCGTTCGGCCAGACCCACGTGGCCTGGTTCGGCGTGGCGGCGCTGTTCTTCTTCGCCGTCACCCTGATGCTGCGCCGCTGGTACAAGGAACACCTCAACCAGGCCAAGGCGCGCAAGGCGGTGCAGGCTAACCACGGCATCTCGCGCCAGCGGGTGATGATGGCGCTGGTGGTGCTGGGGCTGCTGGTGTTCTCCAAGTACTTCTACATGGCCAGCTTCACCAGCTACTTCACCTTCTACCTGATCGAGAAGTTCCAGCTGTCGGTGGCCAGCTCGCAGTTGCACCTGTTCCTGTTCCTCGGCGCGGTGGCGGCCGGCACCTTCTTCGGCGGGCCGATCGGCGACCGCATCGGGCGCAAGGCGGTGATCTGGTTCTCGATTCTTGGCGTGGCGCCGTTCACCCTGGTGCTGCCCTACGCCGACCTGTTCTGGACCACCGTGCTCAGCGTGGTGATCGGCTTCATTCTGGCTTCGGCGTTCTCGGCCATCGTGGTGTATGCCCAGGAACTGGTGCCGGGCAACGTGGGGATGATCGCCGGGATTTTCTTCGGCCTGATGTTCGGCTTCGGCGGTATCGGCGCGGCACTGCTGGGTTACGTGGCCGACCTGCGGGGTATCGAATATGTGTACGGGGTGTGCTCGTACCTGCCGTTGTTCGGCTTGTTGGCGGTGTTCCTGCCGTCTACCGGCAAGCGCTGACAGTGTTCGCATGAGCGCCGCGTACCTGTAGGAGCGGGTTTACCCGCGAAGCAGACGACGCGGTGGATGGCACCGGCTGCGCCGGTGTTCGCGGCTGAAGCCGCTCCCACAGGGACCGCATAGCCTTCAAACCTGCGCCGTACTTGTAGGAGCCGGCTTGCCGGCGATTGACGCAACCATCACCGCTGGCCTAGAGTGCCGCCTCCATTCTTCCACCTGCGTAGTTCAAGCGATGCGCCGTACCGATGTATTCAGCTCCCCCCGCCAGCCTGTCGCTCCGACAGCGCGCCGCGCGTGGCCGAGCGACACGGTGCTCAAGCGTCGGCGCAGCGTGCTGTTTGCCTTCACCTTCTCGCCACACCTTGCCCTGAACTGATCCGCGCCCCTGCGTGCCGCGCCTTGCCGGCGTGTGCGCATGCGCCTGCGTTCGAACATCTTTCAGTGGTTTTTCAGCCGGCCCGGGCGTTGCGCCCGTGCGTGCCGGTTTGCAAGGAGTGGTACATGAACATGCGTTTGCTGGCGGGCCTGTTGTTCGCCGTTTCGGTGGTTGGCTTCAGCCTGGGGGCGAGCCTGCCGCTGGTGTCGTTGCGCCTGCACGAGGCCGGGGCCGGCACGTTGCAGATCGGCATCATTTCGGCGATACCCGCAGCGGGCATGATGCTCTCGGCGTTCATGGTCGATGCCTGCTGCAAGCACCTGACCCGCCGCGTCATCTACCTGCTCAGCTTCAGCCTGTGCACCCTGAGCATCGCCCTGCTGGAGTGGGCCTTCGACTCGATGCTGTGGCTGGCGCTGCTGCGCCTGGGCTTAGGTATCGGCATGGGCATCGCGATCATCCTCGGCGAGTCGTGGGTCAACGAGCTGTGCCCGGAGCATAACCGCGGCAAGATCATGGCCCTGTACGCCACCAGCTTCACTGGCTTTCAGGTACTGGGCCCGGCGCTGCTGGCGCTGCTGGGCGCCGACAGCCCGTGGCTGACCGGGGTGGTCACCGCCTGCTACGGCCTGGCCTTGCTGTGCATTGTGTTCACCGTGCCCAACGACCATGTCGAGCACGAAGAGGGCGAAAAAAGCTTCGGCCTGGCCGGCTTCTTCCGCGTCGCCCCGGCGCTGTGCGTGGCGGTGCTGTTCTTCTCGTTCTTCGATGCGGTGGTGCTGTCGCTGCTGCCGGTGTACGCCACCAGCCATGGCTTTGCCGTGGGTGTGGCGGCGCTGATGGTGACTGTGGTGTTTGCCGGCGACATGGTCTTCCAACTGCCGTTGGGCTGGCTGGCCGACCGGGTCGAGCGCACCGGGCTGCACCTGGTGTGCGGGCTGGTGGCCATGGGCATCGGCATCGCGCTGCCGTGGCTGTTGCAGATGACCTGGCTGCTGTGGCCGCTGCTGGTGGTGCTGGGCGCGGTGGCGGGGGGCATCTACACCCTGGCGCTGGTGCTGATCGGCCAGCGTTTCAAGGGCCAGGACCTGGTAACGGCCAATGCCAGCGTGGGCTTGCTGTGGGGTGTGGGCAGCCTGGTGGGGCCGCTGGTCAGCGGCGCTGCGATGGACGTGGCGCCCCATGGCTTGCCCATGGCGCTGGCGCTGATGGCCGGGCTGTTCGTGTGCTTTGCGCGGCAGGCCTATCGCCGGGCGGGCAGGTTGCAGGCGGCGGTGGACTGACAAGGTCACAAGCGCACCGCCTGTCCTGTAAGCGGCTTTAGCCGCGGCAGGCGACGCGGTGGATGGCACCGGCTGCGCCGGTGTTCGCGGGCAAGCCCGCTCCCACAGGATTGCGCAAAGCCTGCGGCAAGCGCCGTACCTGTGGGAGCAACTGTCTTGCTCAACTTCTAAAAGCTGGCGCGATCCCTGTGGGAGCGGGCTTGCCCGCGAACACGGGCAAAGCCCGTGCCATGCCGCGCGGTGCTTTCAGCGCGGGCAAGCCCGCTCCCACAGGATTGTGCAAAGCCTGCGGCAAGCCCAACCCAGGCCTTACGCCGCGCCGATGCTCACCCAATAGCGCGTACGGTAGTCGACCCGCACCGGCAGGCTGCGGGCGATCAGTAGCAGAATCTGGTCGGTATCGGCCAGCTGGTAGGTGCCGGACACCTTCAACCCGGCCACCTCCGGCGCGCAGCGCAGCAGGCCCGGGCGGTAGCGCGACAGCTCGTCGACGAACTCGCCCAGCGGCATCTGCTGCACACTGAGCACGCCTTCGGTCCAGCCCCAAGGGTCGCCATGCAGGGTGGCGGGCTGGTAGCGGCCATTGCTGGAAATCTGCAGCACCTCGCCGGCTTTGACCGGGTGGGCGGCGGGTGACGCGGGGAACAGCGTCACCTCGCCGTGACGCACCGCCAGCAGCAACCCTTCTTTGTTTTCCCGCAGCAGCAGCTGGCCGCCTTGGGTGGCCAGGTCACCGATGCGGGTGACGATATGGAACGGGCGGTTATCGCCGGCGTTGCTGTTCAGGCTGACTTCACCCTGCACCAGGGTCAGGTGGCGCAGGTCGGCGCTGTAGTGCAGGTCGATGGCGCTGTCGGTGTTCAGGCAGATCTGGCTGCCGTCGTTGCCGGTCAGGTCGCGGTGCTCACCGGTGGCGGTGCGGCTGTCGGCCATCAAGGCCGTAAGGCCCAGTGGTTCGCGCGCGGTCCAGCCCACTGCGCCGCCCGCGGCCAGCAGCGACAACAGCTTGAGGTGGTCACGCCGGCTGCTGCGCAGGCTTTGGCTGGCGTCCAGGGTGCGCCGGCTCAGCTCGCCCGGCAGCCCGGCCAGTTCGTCGCCCATGGCGCTTACCCGTTGCCAGGCCCGTTCATTCAGCGGGTCGCTGGCAAGCCACAGCTGGAACTGGCGCTCGGTGCGCGGGCCGGGGCTGTCGTAGCGCAGCCGCACCAGCCAGTCGATGGCCTGGTCGACCTGGGCCTGGCTGGGTGGTTGCTCAGGCGTCGGCATAGCGCAACCGGTAGCAGGCGCCCAGGGCCTTGGCCAGGTCGCGCTCGACCGTGGCCCGCGACACGTTCAACTGCAGGGCGATCTGGTTCAGTGGCAGGCCGTCGAGCTGGGCCAGCAGGAATGCCTGGCGTGCCCGGGGCAGCAGCTTGTGCAGGGCAAGGTCGAGGCGCTCGAGGGTGTCGAGGATGACCAGGCGCTGTTCTTCACTGGGCGCCTCCTGCTCAGGCAGGCTGGCCAGGCTTTCGAGGTAGGCCTTTTCCAGCGCGCGGCGGCGGAACTGGTCGATCATCAGCCCCCGGGCGATGCTGCTGAGGTAAGCGCGGGGCTCTTTGAGCGGCGATACCTGGCGGGCCTTGAGCAGGCGCACGAAGGTGTCCTGGGCAAGGTCCGCGGCGTGCTCGCGGCAACCCACCCGCCCGGTCAGCCAGCCGCGCAGCCAGCGGTGGTGGGTTTGATAGAGCAGATCGACCTCGGCCGGTTTCAGCGTGTCATTGATCTGCATCGTCAGAAGAGCCTTGCCCGAGGAATGTGATTGTTAATTGTTCTCAATTCTATGTGGGGCAGTGCTGGCAGATCAATGGTATGCCAAGGTTTTTGCCGATGAATGGTTGTTCATTGACCTGCGAGGGTGAGCGTGGAATTACCTGCAAGAATCGGAGTGATAGCTTCGGTCAACCCTGTCAGGCTAGCCCTACCGCACCCCGGAGAGCCCCCGATGAAGCCCTACACCACCGACGCCGACCGCTGGCAAGCCGTGCAGGCCAGGGACAGCACCGCCTACGGCCATTTCGTCTACGCCGTGCGCAGCACCGGCGTGTATTGCCAGCCAGCCTGCAAGTCGCGCCTGGCCAAGCGTGAGAACGTCGAGTTCTTCGACGCCGCCGCCCAGGCCGAAGCTGCCGGCTACCGGGCCTGCAAACGCTGCTGGGCCAGCCCTCGGCGCACCGACCTGGTGGCCCGCGCCTGCCGCCTGATCGAAGCCGGCGACCCGGCGCCCAGCCTCGATCAGCTCGGCGCTGCGCTGAACGTCAGCCCGTTCCACCTGCACCGCCAGTTCAAGGCCGAAACCGGCCTGACCCCCAAGGCTTACGCTTCGGCCTTTCGCGCCCGGCGCCTGCGCGAGCGGCTGGGCGAGGCCGGCAGTGTCACCGAGGCCATTTTCGATGCCGGTTACAACTCCAACAGCCGCTTCTACGAAAGCGCAGGCGAACGCCTGGGCATGCGCCCGCGCGAGTACCGCGCAGGCGGCGAGGGCGCGGTAATCCGCTTTGCCTTGGCCCAATGCTCGCTGGGGGCAATCCTGGTGGCGCAGAGCGAGCGCGGCATCTGCGCGATCTTCCTGGGCGATGAACCCGAGCCGCTGCTGCGTGACCTGCAGGACAAATTCCCCAAGGCCCGGCTGGTTGGTGGCGATGCTGACTTCGAGCGCTTGGTCGCCGAGGTGATCGGTTTTGTCGAAGCGCCGGCCCTGGGCCTGGCCTTGCCGCTGGATGTGCAGGGCACGGCCTTTCAGGAGCGCGTATGGCAGGCGCTGCGCGAAGTGCCGCCGGGCTGCCGGGTCAGCTACAGCGACATCGCCGAGCGCATCGGCGCGCCCCGTGCGGTACGCGCCGTGGCCCAGGCTTGCGCGGCCAACAGCATCGCCGTGGCCATCCCCTGTCACCGCGTAGTGCGCCGCGACGGCGACCTCAGCGGCTACCGCTGGGGGGTAGAGCGCAAGCGCCAGCTGCTGGGCCGAGAAACGGCGCCCTCTTGAACCTGCGGAACGCGTAGAATTTCCTCTTTGTCGAGTTGTGCTAGAGGAATGTTCGATGGGGCGTGTCAGCCTTGAGCGATTTTATGCAGGCATCCTGGCCCTGCTGTTGTGGGTGGCCATGCCGGCCTGGGCGGCGCCTGTCACGCCGGTATCGCGCCTGGCGGTGGCCGAACAGCAGGTGCTGGACGAAGACGCAAGCCTTGAGCAACTGAGCGAGCGCCTGGACCAGATCCGCCAGGGCGTCACCGCCAATGCCAATGACGATTTGCTCTCGCAACTGCGCCAGTCGGCGATGCAGGTGCAGCGCCAGGCTGATGCCCTGGCCACCCAGCGCACCACCGATGTCGAGCGCCTGGATGACCAGCTCAAGGTGATCGGCCCGGTGCAGGCGGACGAGGCCGAAAGCCTGACCCGCCAGCGCCAGCAGCTTACCGATGAAAAGAACGCGGTGCTGGCTGAGCAGAAGGAGGCCACCACCCTGACCCAGTCGGCCCGCGACCTGTCCACGCAAATCGTCAACCTGCGCCGCAGCCTGTTCAACTCGCAGATCACCAGCCGCGCCGCCAGCCCGCTGAGCCCGGCGTTCTGGTCGAGCCTGATCCGCCCCACCGACGAAGACGTGGCACGCCTGCGCGAGTTGCGCGGCGAGGCTGCCGATGCTGTGGCCAGTGCTTTCAGCGTCGAGAACCGTGGGCTGTTCATCACTGCGCTGATTGCGGCGGTGCTGGTCTGGACCCTGCTGCGCAAGTTGCTCGAACGGCTGCTGGCCAAGGCCATGGTGCGCTGGCTGCCCGAAGGCCGGCTGCGCCGCAGCGCCCTGGCACTGGGCGTGAGCCTGGCCACCCTGGGCACCATCGCCGGGTCCGTGTCGCTGCTGCGCTGGGGGCTGGAGAGCAGCGCCGAGCTGGGCAGCGACGTGGCCAGCCTGACCAACCACGTGCTCACCCTGGTGGTGTTCAGCGCCTTCATCGCAGGCCTCGGCCGCGCCATGCTGATGCTGCAGCGCCCGTCCTGGCGCCTGCCGCCAATCCCTGACGAGGTGGCCAGTGCCCTGGGCTGGTTCCCCAAGGCACTGGCCCTGAGCCTGATGGTGCTGCTCACCCAGGAGCGCATCAACAGCGTGATCGGCACCAGCCTGGCGCTGACCCTGGCCACCAACGGCCTGACCGCGCTGGTGGTGTCGTTGCTGTTCGTCGCCGCGTTGGTGGCCTACCGCCGCACCCGGCGCAAGCATGAACTGGAGCGCCCGACGGGCCTGGCCGGGTTGATCCCGTTCGTGATCGTGGTGTGGGTGGTGTTGATTCTGCTGACGCTCTTGGCCGGTTACCTCACCCTGGCGTACTTCCTGACCGCCAAGCTGCTGTGGATCAGCGTGGTCACCACCTGTGCCTACCTGTTGGTGACGGTGTTTGGCGACCTCTGCGAAACCCTGCTGTCGCCACGCCAGCCCGGCGGCCTGGCGCTGGCCTCGGCCCTGGGCCTGCAACAGCGCCATCAGGCCCAGGCCAGCACCATCCTGGCCGGTATCGGCCGCACCGTGCTGCTGTTCTGCGCCGCATTGCTGGCGTTCATGCCGTCGGGCACCAGCCCCGGCGAGCTGCTGCTGAGCCTGGCCGACTGGGACGGCAGTGGCGGCAAGGTGCTGGGCAACCTGAACATCGTCCCGGCGGATATCTTCCTGGCACTGGCGATGCTGGTCGGTGGTTGGTTCGCCATCCGCGTGGTCAAGCGCTGGCTGAGCGAGCGCCTGCTGCCGGAAACCGACATGGACGCCGGCATGCGCGCCTCCCTGGTGACCCTGGTCGGTTACCTGGGCTTCCTGTTCCTGGCCATGCTGGTGATGTCGACCCTGCGCATCAACCTCACCAGCCTGACCTGGGTGGTCAGTGCGCTGTCGGTGGGTATCGGTTTTGGTTTGCAGCAGATCGTGCAGAACTTCATCTCCGGCCTGATCCTGTTGACCGAGCGCCCGGTGAAGGTGGGCGACTGGGTGAGCCTGGCGGGGGTCGAGGGTGATATCCGCCGCATCAACGTGCGCGCTACCGAAATCCAGATGTCCGACCGCTCGACGGTGATCGTGCCCAACTCGCAGTTCATCTCGCAGAACGTGCGCAACGTGACCATGGCCAATGCCCTGGGCGTGGTCGGCATCACCCTCACCCTTCCGCTGGAGACGGACCCTGCCAAGGTGCGCGAGGTACTGCTGGCGGCGTACCACGAGCACGAGGCGATTCTCGATGCGCCGGCCTGCTCGGTGTCGTTCAAGGATTTGACTGCCAGCGGCATGGTGATTGGCGTCAGCGGCTACGTGGCCTCGCCGCGGCAGGTTTCGGGCACCCGCAGTGATCTGCTGTTCACCATTCTTGGCCGGCTGCGCGAGGAGGGCATCGCCCTGTCGTCACCGGCGAGCATGGTGCTGGTGCAGGAAGGGCCACGGCCGGAGGAGCCTGCGTGACAGCAGGCTCAATTTCTAGCCCCAGGATCTCGACCTCATGCAAAATCGCCGGGGCCGCTACGCGGCCCTTTCGCGACACAAGGCCGCTCCTACAGGGATCGCATGACCCTGTAGGAGCCGGCTTGCCGGCGATGAGGCCGGCACAGGCAGGCCAACTCAGGCCTGCCCGGCCTTCAACGCATGCTCTGCCAACGCCCGCCCCATCTGCACGTTGTGCGCGGCATTGACCAGCATCCCCAACCCCGGCTCCCCGGCCAGGGCGCAGCAGTATTCATCGATGGTGTCTTCGATCCCGCGCATCAGCTGGATCGCGTGCACCAGCGCCTCGGCGACGGGCATGTCGTGGTTGATGGTGAAGAAGGGGCGTTGTGCGGATTTTGCGGTGGGTGGGTCGGGGACAAGTTTTTTCATCGTGAATCTCCCAGGTTGGTCAGGAGCTGCACGCTGATCCCTCTCACAGGATTGGGTGGCAGCTGGACGCGGGGTGAGAGACCGGAGACCTGGGAACCCGGCCAGGACAAAGCCTGCCCGCGTACAGCTGCCGCTAGGCTGCAAACCAGATCTCAGGCTCTCACACCCGGTCGCCATTACGACGACCCGGGGGAAGTTAGTCCTGCTAGTGATGATCGACAATGCCGAAGCGTCTGCAGCGCGCGTAGGGTAATTCCCAAGCTGATGGGCTTTGAAGCACTTTGTTTCAAGTTCGGAAATGTCTTACGGATGGAGAGGGGTACTGGACCGGCGTGGGAGCGGGTTTGCCCCGCGATGGGTTCTGCATGCGATCGCGTCAGGGCTGACAGGTGTTCGCCGATAGCCTTGCAGCGCCTATCAGATCGAGCGCCGCCCGCGCGGCGCTCGATCTCACAGGCGCTGAAACTCTTTTGCCATGCACCTGCCAGCCTCCCACAGCCCGCGAAAGGGATGGCTACCAGATCAGTCAGCCTCCCACAGCCTTCGAAAGGGATGTGCTACCAGACCTGCCAGCCCCCCGAAATCCTCAAAAGGAACGCCTAAAAACTCACCCCAAACACCGCGTCACATGCTTCACCGACTGATATCCCGAAAGCCCCCAAGGCCCGAGCTCGCGGCCAATCCCGCTGCCCTTGGTGCCGCCCCACGAGGTCTCGACGAACACCGCCTGTACCGAGTTGATCCACACATGCCCCACCTCCAGCGCATCGGCCACGCGTTCGGCGCGTTCAAGGTCGGCGCTGCACACGGTGGCCACCAGCCCGAAGCGGCTGTCGTTGGCCTGGGCGATGGCTTCGGCTTCACTGGCAAAGCGCCGGGCGCATAGCACCGGGCCGAAGATTTCCTCGCTCCACAGGCGGCTGCTGGTGGGCACATCCACATACAGCGTGGGGCTGACGAACCAGCCGTCGCGGTCCAGCGCCTGGCCGCCGGCCAGGCATTTCAGGCCTTCTTCGCGAGCGGTGGCGAAGTAGCCGGCCACCTTCAGCCACTGCGCCTGGCTGGTCAGCGGGCCCATGCCAACCTCTTCGAGCAGCGGGTTACCCACCAGCAACTGCTGCAGCGCGGCCTGCAGGCGCGGCAGCAGGGCATCGGCGATGCCGTCCTGCACCAACAGGCGCGAGGTGGCCGAGCACATCTGCCCGGCGTTCCAGGTGATGCCGGCGACAATCCATTCCACCGCCTGGTCGACGTCGCAATCGTCGAACACCACGATGGCCGACTTGCCGCCCAGCTCCAGGGTCACCGGCCGGCACTGCGCGGCAGCGGCGCGCATCACCTGGCTGCCAACGCCGTTGCTGCCGGTGAACGACAGCTTGTCCAGGCCGTTGTGGCCGCTCAGGGCGGCGCCGGTTTCGGCCTTGCCGTTGACGATGTTCAGCACCCCGGCCGGCAGGCCCAGCTGCTCGGCGATCTGGCCGTAGGCCTGCTCCACCAGCGGGGTCACTTCGGAGGGCTTGAGCACCACGGTGCAGCCGGCCGCCAGGGCCGGGGCGAGCTTCCAGGCGCTGGTCACCAGCGGGAAGTTCCACGGCACGATCAGGCCGACCACACCCACCGGTTCAAGGCGTGTACGGGCAGTGAAGCCCGGTGCGGCCAGGGGTACGTCGCGGTTTTTGCCGGGCAGTTGCTCGGCAAGGTCTGCGTAGTAGGCAAAGGTGGCGATGGCATCGTCCAGGTCGATCTCGGCCTCGAAGCGCGGCTTGCCGTTGTTGCGCATTTGCAGGGCGATCAGTTCGTCACGGCGCTGGCCGAGCTGTTCGGCAAAGCCGCGCAGGTAGGCGGCGCGTTCGGCTGGCGTGACGGTTTTCCAGCTGGCTAGGGCGCGCCGCGCAGCGGCCACGGCCTGGTCTACCTGGGCGGTGCTGGCGGCCATCAGTTCGGCGAACGGCTGGCCGCTGGAGGGGTCGTGGACAACGATGCAGTCGTTGCCCTGGCCTTCGACCCAACGGCCGTCGATGAAGTGGGGAGTGGTCATGGGCAAATTCCGGTCAGGCCATTTCGGCAGTGGTCACAGGTTGTACCGGCACGCTTTTGCAGCGCACCCAGCGCGGGCCCTTGGGGCCATACACGCCAGCCGGTTCAGGGAACAGGTTGAGCAAGATCAGGTACAGCACGCAGGCGATGCCCAGGGTCACCGGCAGGCTCAGGTCGATGCCGCCAGCCAGCTCGCCCAGCGGGCCGACGAACTGCCCCGGCAGGTTGACGAAGCACAGGCCCACCGCCGCGCTGGGGATCCACGCCCCCATGCCGCGCCAGTTCCAGCCGTGGTTGAACCAGTAATGGCCGCCCTGCTGGCCGCGGGTGAACACCTGCAGGTCGTCGGCGTGGTAGAAGCCGCGGCGGGTGATCAGGCCGAGAATCATGATCACCATCCAGGGGCTGGTGCAGGTGATGATCAGCACGGCGAAGGTCGATACGCTCTGCACCAGGTTGAAGGTGAAGCGGCCGACGAAGATGAAACCGATGGCCAGCACGCCGATCAGCAGCGTGGCCGCGGCGCGGCTGAGCAGGCGCGGGAACACGCTGGACATGTCCAGGCCCGTGCCATACAGCGCCGTGGTGCCGGTGGACATGCCGCCGATCACGGCAATCAGGCACACCGGCAGGAAGAACCAGCCCGGCGAGATCGCCAGCAGCCCGCCCACGTAGTTGTTGGCGGCGATGTAGTCCGGTGCCTGGCTGGCCACCAGGGTGGCGGTGCACAGGCCGAACAGGAACGGGATCAGCGTGGCGGTTTGCGCGGCGATCACCGCCAGCATGATGCGGCGCTTGGGCGTGGCGCGGGGGATGTAGCGCGACCAGTCACCGAGGAAGGCGCCGAACGACACCGGGTTGCTCATGGCCAGAATGGCCGCGCCGACGAAGGCCGCCCAGAAGCCCGCCTGGCCCAGGTTGACGCTGCCGGCGTAGCCCGCATCGAACGGCCCGGCAAAGGCGACGATGCCCAGCAGAAACAGCAGGCTCGAGGCCCACACGGCAATCTTGTTGACCCACAGCATGAAGCGGAAACCAAAGATGCACACCACCAGCACCAGCACCGCGAACAGGCCGTAGGCCAGGCCCAGGGTCAGGTCGGTTTCCGGCAGGCCCGCCAGGCGCTTGGCGCCGCCCACCAGGGCGTCGCCCGAGCTCCACACCGACAGCGAGAAGAACGCCACGGCCGTCAGCAGCGACAGGAACGAGCCGACGATGCGCCCGTGCACGCCGAAGTGCGCGCCGGACGACACGGCGTTGTTAGTGCCGTTGAGGGCACCGAACAGGCCCATGGGGGCGAGGATCAGCGCGCCCACGCCGACCCCCAGCAAGATCGCCCAGACCCCGGCCTGGAACGACAGCCCGAACAATACCGGGAAGCTGCCGAGCACGGCGGTGGCGAAGGTGTTGGCACCGCCGAAGATCAGGCGGAACAGGTCCAGCGGGGCGGCGTCGCGTTGATCGTCGGGGATCTGTTCGACGCCATTGGTCTCGATACCGGTCGAGTGGCTCATGGTGGTGCTCCAGCGCGAGTGTTGTCGGCCTGTGGCAGGCCTTGTTGTGGGTGCGATGGCAGTGCGGCAAGGCCGCTTTCAAAGGGTCAGGCGGGTGAAACGACCGACAGGTGCTCGTGGCACGCCAGCCAGCGTTCGCCGTGCTGGCGGAACACGATGGTCTCACGCTCGTTCAGCGCGTGTTCTTCACCGGCGATGCGAATGCGGGTAGCCACGTCGTGCATGAAGATCGCCACATCCCCTTGCAGGCTCACCTGCACGTTGCTGGATTGGCAGCCGAGCACGGCAAAGCCTTCGGCCTGCCAGCCGGCCCAGACTTCTTCGTAGGCACGGCGCGACAGCAGCGGCTGGGGCAAGGTGTGGAAAAGGAAGGTGGCATCTTCGCTGAAACAGGCGAAGTAGCGGGCGGTGTCGTTGCTGGCGAAGGCGGCTACGAGGTCGGCGGCGGCCTGCCGTACCTGGAGTGTCTGGTCCACGGGAGTGGCCTCACGGTTATTGTGATTGTTGATGAAGCGATTCTGGTGGCGGCGGGCGGGGGGACAAATCGGCTGGGGCAAATAATCAGTTCAGGAATTTGTGAACCAATGGGCTGTTTGGGTCTGCCCCTGTCGAGGCCTTGGCAGGCGACTTTGGCTTTTGTGGGGCAGACCGACCAAGTAACCGACCAAGTAACTGCCGGGAATATGCCCGCCCAGCCCCTCTGCTTCCAGGCCCGGCCCCATCGCCGGCAAGCCGGCTCCTACAGGGGGACGCGGTCTCTGTAGGAGCCGGCTTGCCGGCGATGGGGCCCTCTGACCGAGCGCACGGCAAACCCCGCCGCCAACACGGTCAACGCAACACCGGCCCATGGCGTGTGGGCCAACGACGCCGCGCCGATCACTGCCCCGCCAATGGCCGAGCCCAAGCCCACCCCCAGGTGCATTGCCGACAGGTTCAGGCTCATGCCGGCGGGGAAGGTGTCGTTGCCACGGCTGGCCAAAAAGCTCTGCACCACAGGAGAAGTGGTCCAGCTCAACGCCCCCCACAGCATCATCGCCGGAATGAACAGCCACGGCGTGCTTGCGCAGAACGGCAGCATCAGCAGGCTGGCCAGGTACAGCAGGGGCGCCAGTACGATGGCCTTGCCCGCGCCCAGGCGGTCAGCCATCCAGCCTCCCAAGTAACCACCCGCCACACCGGCAATGCCGAACGCGGCAAACACCGCCGCCAGCCAGGCGGCCGGTACCTTGGCGATGTGCTGGGCGTAGGGCGCAAGATAAGCGAACACGGTGAAGTGCCCGGCAATCATCAGCAGCGACACCAGCTGCGCCGCCACCAGCCGCCCATCGCGCAGGTGGCGCAGGTAGCTGGCCAGGGCAATCGGCTCGCTGCCCTGTAGCTGCGGCAGGCCGCGCCAGGTCATCAGCAGCACCAGTGCCGCCAAGGCGCTCAGGCCAACGAACACCCCGCGCCAGCCGAGCACGTCGCACAGCAGCATGCCGGCAGGCACCCCCAGCACCAGCGAGCTGCAGATACCCATGAAAATCACCCCGATGGCGCGCCCGCGCAGCGTATCGGGCACCAGGCGCGTGGCCATCAGCGTACACACAAGGCAGGTCAGGGCGCTGGTGGCGGCCATGCCCAGGCGCGCCAGCAGCAGCGCGGTATAGCCCGGCGCCAGGGCGGCCAGCAGGTTGCACAGGGCAAACACGGCCAGTGCGGCGCACAGCAGTCGACGCAGCGGTAGGCGGCGGGTAAGCAGGGGCGAGAAGGGCGCGGCGAGGGCGAAGCTTAAGGAGAACACCGTGGTCAGTTGCCCGGCGACGCCAAGGGGGACGTCAAGGCCATCGGCCAGGGCAGGGAGAATGCCAACGGTGATGTTTTCGGCCATGCCGGTGACGAAGGTCGCCAGGGCCAGCAGCCAGATACGCGGGTTCATGTGTTGCCTCCGATAAACAGGCCGGCGGTGGTCCGGACCCATTGGCCCCGACGGCTGACCGGCGAGGTCAGGTCCATCGGGTTTCGAGGCAGTGCTTCGGTTATCCCGGGTTCAAGCAAGGGGGAGTGTATTGAGCAAAAAATCGCGGGGCAAGCCCGCTCCCACGCCAAGTCAGGAACCGGCGTGGGAGCGGGCTTGCCCCGCGATTGCATAGCGCTTGCGCTTAGACGTTGAAGCGGAAGTGCATCACGTCACCGTCCTTGACGATGTAGTCCTTGCCTTCCAGGCGCCATTTACCGGCTTCCTTGGCACCGCTTTCACCCTTGAACTGGATGAAGTCGTCATAGGCCACCACTTCGGCGCGGATGAAGCCTTTTTCGAAGTCGGTGTGGATCACGCCGGCGGCCTGTGGTGCGGTGGCACCTACGCGCACGGTCCAGGCGCGAACTTCCTGTACGCCTGCGGTGAAGTAGGTCTGCAGGTTGAGCAGCTCGTAGCCGGCGCGGATCACGCGGTTCAGGCCAGGCTCTTCCAGGCCCAGGGCCTCGAGGAACATGTCCTTCTCTTCGCCGTCGTCCAGCTCGGCGATTTCGGCTTCGATCTTGTTGCACACCGGCACCACCACCGCGCCTTCTTCTTCGGCGATGGCCTTGACCACGTCCAGGTGCGGGTTGTTGTCGAAGCCGTCTTCGGCCACGTTGGCGATGTACATCACAGGCTTACTGGTCAGCAGGTGGAAGCCACGGATGACGGCTTTCTCGTCGTCAGCCATGTTCTTCATCAGGCTGCGCGCCGGCTTGCCTTCGGTGAAGTGCGGGATCAGCTTTTCCAGAATCGCCTTCTGCGCCAGGGCTTCCTTGTCGCCGCCCTTGGCGTTGCGGGCAACCTTCTGCAGTTGCTTCTCGCAGCTGTCGAGGTCGGCGAAGATCAGCTCGAGGTCGATGATCTCGATGTCACGCTTGGGGTCGACGCTGTTGGAAACGTGGATCACGTTCTCGTCTTCGAAGCAGCGCACCACGTGGGCGATGGCGTCGGTCTCGCGGATGTTGGCGAGGAACTTGTTGCCCAGGCCTTCACCTTTCGACGCACCGGCCACCAGGCCTGCGATGTCGACGAACTCCATGGTGGTCGGCAGGATGCGGTTCGGTTTGACGATCTCGGCCAGTGCTGCCAGGCGCGCGTCGGGCATCGGCACGATGCCGCTGTTCGGCTCGATGGTGCAGAAGGGGAAGTTCTCCGCCGCGATGCCGGACTTGGTCAGGGCGTTGAACAGGGTGGACTTGCCGACGTTGGGCAGGCCGACGATGCCGCAATTGAAACCCATGGGAATTCCCCTTTAGAGAGTTGTCAGGCCTTCTGGCTGTGCAGCTCGCGCATCGCCTTGGCGAAATCGCCAGCGAGCACGTCCGGCAGCACGCCGAGGGCAAAATCGATGCTGGCGTCGAGCTTCTCCTGCTCGGCGCGCGGCGCGCGGCCCAGGACGAAGTTGGAGACCAGTTTGGCGTCGCCCGGGTGGCCAATGCCAAGCCGCAGGCGGTGGAAGTCGTTCTGGTTGCCGAGCTGCGCGATGATGTCGCGCAGGCCGTTATGCCCGCCGTGGCCGCCGCCCTTCTTGAGCTTGGCGACGCCCGGAGGCAAGTCGAGTTCGTCGTGGGCCACCAGAATGGCGTCCGGTTTGATCCGGAAGAAATTCGCCAATGCCGCCACGGCCTGGCCGCTGCGGTTCATGTAGGTGGTGGGGATCAACAGACGAACATCGTTGCCTTGATGGCTGAATTTAGCCGTCAGGCCGAAATACTTTTTGTCAGCAGACAGCGATACGCGCTGGGCACTGGCAATGCGTTCAACGAAAAGAGCCCCTGCGTTATGCCGGGTCTGTTCGTATTCGGGGCCGGGGTTACCCAGGCCAACGATCAACTGGATGGCGGTCACGTCAGGGGCTCTTCCTTGGTGTTGGTGGGTTACGGTGCGCGCGGCACTGTAACCCGATCAACGCCGGCGTGCGAGTGGATTACTCGGCAGCGCCTTCTGCTTCTGGTGCAACGCGTGGAGCGTGAACGTTGGCAACAGCTTTATCATCACCGTGGGCCAGAGCGACGAACTCTACGCCTTTCGGAGCTTTCAGGTCCGACAGGTGGATGATGGCGCCGATTTCAGCGTTGCTCAGGTCCACTTCGATGAACTCAGGCAGGTCTTTGGCTTCGCAGGAAACTTCGATCTCGGAAACGACGTGCGAGATTTCGCCGCCTTTCTTGACCGGGGCTTCTTCGCCGACGAAGTGAACCGGTACCTTGGCGGTCAGTTTCTGGCCAGCAACGACGCGAACGAAGTCGGCGTGCATGATGAAGCCTTTGGCCGGGTGACGCTGCATGGCCTTGACCACGACGTTTTGCTTGGCGCCGTCGACGTTCAGTTCGATCACGTGGCTGAAGGCAGCTTCGTTTTCGAACAGCTTGGCGATTTCCTTGGCCACGATGGTCAGGGATTGGGCTTCTTTATCGCCACCGTAAACAACGGCAGGGATGTTCAGCGAGTGACGCAGGCGGCGGCTCGCACCTTTCCCCAGGTCAGTACGCGCTTGGGCGTTCAGGATGAAGTCAGTCATTTTGTTTCTCCAAAATAGCCTCCCGAAAGGCGTTTGCGACCAGCGCCAGACGGGGATGGCAAAAAAGCCCCGCCCCAACAGGTGTTGGGGCAGGGCGCTTCATATCAACACGTGTTCCGCTTAGCGGAACATCGCGCTGATCGATTCTTCATTGCTGATGCGACGCATCGCTTCAGCGACAACCGGTGCGATATCCAGCTGGCGGATACGGTCACAGGCTTGAGCAGCGGCGGACAGCGGGATGGTGTTGGTCACCACCAACTCGTCCAGTACCGACTTCTCGATGTTCTCGATCGCGCGGCCCGACAGGACAGGGTGCGTGCAGTAGGCGTAAACCTTGGCAGCGCCGTGTTCTTTCAGGGCCTTGGCCGCGTGGCACAGGGTGCCGGCGGTGTCGACCATGTCGTCCACCAGGATGCAGGTGCGACCTTCGACATCACCGATGATGTGCATCACTTCGGAGTGATTGGCCTTTTCGCGGCGTTTGTCGATGATACCCAGGTCGACGCCCAGAGACTTGGCGACGGCGCGAGCACGCACCACACCACCGATGTCCGGGGAGACGATCATCAGGTTCTCGAAACGCTGGTCTTCGATGTCGTCGACCAGTACGGGCGAGCCGTAGATGTTGTCGACGGGGATATCGAAGAAGCCCTGGATCTGGTCAGCGTGCAGGTCGACGGTGAGAACACGGTCGATACCCACGACAGTGAGCATGTCAGCGACGACTTTGGCGCTGATGGCTACACGTGCCGAACGCGGACGGCGGTCCTGGCGGGCGTATCCGAAGTAAGGAATCACGGCGGTGATTCGCGACGCTGAGGAGCGGCGGAAGGCGTCGGCCATCACTACCAGTTCCATCAGGTTGTCGTTGGTTGGGGCACAGGTCGGCTGAATGATGAAGACGTCTTTACCGCGAACGTTTTCGTTGATTTCAGCACTGATCTCGCCGTCGGAGAATTTACCGACAGACACATCACCCAGTGGAATATGCAGCTGACGTACGACACGCCGAGCCAGATCGGGGTTGGCATTCCCCGTGAAGACCATCATCTTGGACACGCGCAGTACCTGAAGGCTGAGGGTAACCTGGATGAGTAGAAGAAATGGCAGGGGCGGCTGGATTCGAACCAACGCATGGCAGGATCAAAACCTGCTGCCTTACCGCTTGGCGACGCCCCTGTATCTGTTGCTGCGAACGCTTATGCGCTCGACTTCTTGAGCAGGCTCTGCAGCTTGCGATGCAACATCGAAACGTTGCTTCCTTTCGCCACAAACCCTGTTTGGGTCTCTGAAAGAAGGGCCAGAACTCTATCAGCTTCGGCTTTGCTTGGGAAGGCCCCAAACACACAACTTCCAGTGCCGGTCATTCGAGCTTCGGTATATTTACCCAGTGAATTCAACGCATTGCGAACTTCTGGATAACGCTGCTCTACTACCGGTTGGCAGTCATTTCGACTGTTTCCCTCGGGAACGGGGCGCATCTTAAGGGGGAGGGAATCACGTGTCAACTCTGGATGCGAAAAAATTTCCGCTGTGCTGACAGACACTTGCGGCACCAGCACGACGTACCAGGGTTCTTCAGGGTCGACCGGGGTCAGTTGCTCGCCCACGCCCTGGGCAAACGCCGCGTGGCCACGCACGAACACCGGCACGTCGGCGCCCAGGGTCAGGCCCAGGGCGGCCAGGCGGTCTTCATCCCAGTCCAGCTGCCACAGGTGGGCCAGGGCCAGCAGGGTGGTGGCGGCGTCGGAGCTGCCGCCGCCGATGCCGCCACCCATGGGCAGCACCTTGTGCAGCCAGATGTCGGCGCCAAGCGTTGTGCCGGACTGCTGCTGCAGCAGGCGCGCGGCGCGCACGATCAGGTTGCTGTCGTGGGGCACGCCTTCGATCTCGGTGTTCAGGCGTACCTGGCCGTCGTCACGCAGGGCAAAACCCAGTTCGTCAGCGTGGTCGAGAAACTGGAACACGGTTTCCAGCTCGTGGTAACCGTCCGGGCGTCGGCCGGTGATGTGCAGCCACAGGTTGAGCTTGGCCGGGGCTGGGAGCAGCAGCTGTTGCATGGTTTCAGTGCCCCAGCTGGCGTGGTTGCCAGTCTTTCACCACCAGCGTCACGTCGATGTTCTCGCCGTGCAGCTTCAGGCGCTCGGGCAGCCAGTAGCCGTTCTGCTCGGTATAGCTGAGGTATTCCACCTGCCAGCCGTCCTGGGTCAGGGCGGCCAGGCGGCTGTCGCCGTCCAGGGTCAGTTGGCTTTTGCTGTCGGGGGCCGGCAGGCCGCGTACCCACCACACCAGGTGCGACACCGGCAGGCGCCAGCCGAGCTGTTCTTCTAGCAGCGCTTCAGGGTTTTCGGCCTGATAACGGCCCTGGTTGGCCACCTCGAGCGTGACGCCGCCGGGGCGGCCGGTCAGGCGAGCGGCGCCGCGGCCCAGCGGGCCGGCCAGGCGAATGTCGTAGTAGTCCTGGCGCTGCAGCCAGAACAGCGTGCCGCTGCCCGAGTCACGCGGTGCGCGAATGCCCACCTTGCCGTTGATCTGCCAGCCGTCGAGGGTGCTCAGCTGCTGCTTGTGCTCGCGCCACTGTTGCGGGTTGCCTTGGCCGCGCACGGCTTCTTTGCTGCCGAAGCCGGCGCAGCCGGCCAGCAGGGCGATGAGGGTGAGGGTGATGCAATGGCGCAGCAACATGGTTTACAGGCTCTCGGATCCGGTCAGGCGCAGCAAGGTCTTGCGCAGGATGGGGCTGTCGGGCTGGGCTTCGAAGCCCTTGGCCCAGAACTGGCGGGCTTCGCGGCGTTTGCCGTTGGCCCACAGCACTTCGCCCAGGTGGGCGGCCACTTCATGGTCGGGGAAGCGCTCGAAGGCCTGGCGCAGCAGGCGCTCGGCTTCGTCGAGCTTGCCCATGCGGTAGTTGACCCAGCCCAGGCTGTCGAGCACCGCCGGGTCGTCCGGAGTGAGCTGGTGGGCCTTGTCGATCAGTGCCTTGGCCTCGGCGTAGCGGGTGGTGCGGTCGGCCAGGGTGTAGCCCAGGGCGTTCAGGGCCATGGCGTTTTCCGGCTCGCGGGCGATGATCGCGCGCAAGTCCTTCTCCATTTCCGGCAGGTCGTCGCGTTTTTCGGCGAGCATGGCGCGGGTGTAGAGCAGGTTGAGGTCGTCGGGGTAGCGCTTGATCGCCTGTTGCAGCACCTGGTCGGCCTGGGCCTCCTTGGCGTTGTTGCCCAGGCTCTCGGCTTCGATCAGGTACAGTTGGATGGCGTAGTCGGGCTGCGCCTCGCGGGCTTCGGCGAGCAGGCGCGAGGCCTCGGCGCTGCGGCCGTTGGCGATGAGGATGTCGGCCTGGCGCAGCTGCGCCGGCAGGTAGTCGGGGCCGGCACCGACCAGGGCGTATTCACGCAGGGCCGAAGCCGGCAGGCCACGCTCTTCGCGGATGCGGCCGAGGTTGAAGTGGGCGGCGTCGGCATTGCTGTCGCGCTCGACCATTTCCTGCAGGTAGCCCTCGGCTTCGTCCCAGTGCTTGGTTTCCATGCATACCAGGGCCAGCGAGTAGCGCACTTCGTCGTCTTCGGGGTACTGCTGCAGCAGGCTTTCGAACTCGGCCTTGGCGTCATCGATGCGGTCCTGCTCGACCAAGGTGCGTGCATAGGTCAGGCGCAGGCGCTTGTCGTCGGGGTTGTCGCGGATCGCGCCGCGCAGCAGCGGCAGGGCTTCCGGGCCGCGGTCCATGGCCTGCAACAGGCGGGCGCGCAGCAAAATCGGGGCGATCTCGCCGTTTTGCGGCGGGTGCGCCTCGAGCAGGTCGAGTGCCTGCTCGGGCTTGTTGTCCTGGTTCAGCAGCAGCGCCTTGCCGAACACCAGCTGGCCGTTGTCGGGGTACTTCACCAGCAGGCGGTCGAAGCTCTGCATCAGGCCGTCGCGGGTGCTCTGGTCGGTTTCGGCGGCGGACAGCGCGAGGAAGTCGAAATGGGTGTCGCCCTGGCCCTGCAGAACCTTCTCCATGTACACCATGGAGTCGTCGTAACGCCCGGCGCGGGCCAGCTGAATGGCGGCGGCGCGCTGGGCATCGAGGTTTTGCGGGTCGTTGCGGGCCCAGATCAGCGCGCTGTCCAGAGCCGGCTCGTCAGCGCCGAGGTACTCGGCGATGCGGTAGGCGCGCTCGGAAACCCCTGGGTCCTGGGTTTTTTCGGCCTGGTCGGCGTAGTTGGCCAGGGCGATGTCGAAGCGGTTGCGCTGGCCGGCCAGCTCCGCCACCAGCAGGCTGTACAGGGTGTCCTGCTTGAACGAGCCGTACACCACCGGTTTTTCCGCCTGCTTGTCGGCGTCGGCGGGCGACTGGGCGTCCGTCTTCGGGGCCAGGCTCTGGCAGCCTTGAAGCAGGGCGAGGGCGAGCAGCAGTGCGTAGGATTTATTCATATGAGGCTTAATAAAGAGGCTCAACCGGCGGTCGGAGCATGATGACACAAGCGCCGTGGCAAACCCACCCGCGCAACGTCCGGTTAACTGCGACCATGGCGGGGTGGGGGAGGTTCCGATCATGGTCCCTGTAGGAGCCGGCTTGCCGGCGATCAGCGGCCGTGCCGGTGCCATCCACTGCCTGCTCGGGCCCCATCGCCGGCAAGCCGGCTCCTACAGATAATTGCGTCATGGCAGCACAATAGCGAACGGTGGTTGTTCTGGAACCTGCGAAGTAGGACAATTATCGGCTTCACGTCCCAACCAGCGACCTTGCATGGCCTTTCTTGCACTTGGTATCAACCATAAGACTGCCTCGGTAGACGTACGCGAGCGCGTGGCGTTTACCCCAGAGCAGCTGGTCGACGCCCTGCAGCAGCTCTGCCGACTGACCGCCAGCCGCGAGGCTGCGATCCTGTCCACCTGCAACCGCAGCGAGCTTTATATAGAGCAGGACCACCTGTCCGCCGATGCCGTGCTGCAATGGCTGGCCGACTATCACCGGCTGAGCCTGGACGAACTGCGCGCCAGCGCCTACGTCCACGAGGAGCACGATGCGGTCAAGCACATGATGCGCGTGGCCTCGGGCCTGGACTCGCTGGTGCTGGGCGAGCCGCAGATTCTCGGCCAGATGAAGTCGGCCTACGCCGTGGCGCGCGAGGCCGGCACCGTCGGGCCGCTGCTCGGGCGGCTGTTCCAGGCTACCTTCAGCGCCGCCAAGCAGGTGCGTACCGATACCGCCATCGGCGAGAACCCGGTGTCGGTGGCCTTTGCCGCAGTGAGCCTGGCCCGGCAGATTTTCTCCGACCTGGGCCGCAGCCAGGCGCTGTTGATCGGCGCTGGCGAAACCATCACCCTGGTGGCCCGCCACCTGCACGAGCAGGGCGTACGCCGCATCGTCGTGGCCAACCGCACGCTGGAGCGGGCGAGCATTCTTGCCGAGCAGTTCGGCGCCCACGCCGTGCTGCTATCGGATATCCCCCAGGAGCTGGCCAACAGCGACATCGTCATCAGCTCCACCGCCAGCCAACTGCCGATTCTGGGCAAGGGCGCGGTGGAAAGTGCGCTGAAACAGCGCCGGCACAAGCCGATCTTCATGGTCGACATCGCCGTGCCGCGGGATATCGAGCCGCAGGTAGGGGAGCTTGACGACGTATACCTGTACACCGTCGACGACCTCCACGAAGTAGTGGCCGAGAACCTCAAGAGCCGCCAGGGCGCGGCCCAGGCGGCCGAAGAGCTGGTGTCGGTCGGCGCCGACGACTTCATGGTGCGCCTGCGCGAGCTGGCCGCGGTGGATGTGCTCAAGGCCTACCGCCAGCAAAGCGAGCGGCTGCGTGACGAAGAACTGCAAAAGGCCCTGCGCTTGCTGGGCAACGGCTCCAACCCCGAAGACGTGCTGATGCAGCTGGCCCGGGGCCTGACCAACAAGCTTTTGCACGCCCCCAGCGTGCAGCTGAAAAAGCTCTCTGCCGAAGGCCGCCTCGATGCGCTGGCCATGGCCCAGGAACTCTTTGCCCTCAACGAGGGCTCGACGGACAAACCCCCGCAATGAAAGCGTCGCTGCTGAACAAACTGGACACGCTCCAGGACCGCTTCGAGGAACTCACCGCCCTGCTCGGTGATGCCGAAGTCATTTCCGACCAGACGCGCTTTCGCGCCTACTCCCGCGAGTACGCCGAAGTCGAGCCGGTGATCGGCGCCTATAAAGAGTGGCGCAAGGTGCAGGACGACCTGGAGGGCGCCCAGGCGCTGCTCAAGGACGCCGACCCTGACCTGCGCGAAATGGCCGTGGAAGAAGTGCGCGAGGCCAAGGAGCAACTGGTGGGCCTGGAGTCGCAGCTGCAGCGCATGCTGCTGCCCAAGGACCCCAACGACGGGCGCAACGTGTTCCTCGAAATCCGTGCCGGCACCGGTGGCGACGAGGCGGCGATCTTCTCCGGCGACCTGTTCCGCATGTACTCGCGCTACGCCGAAAAACGCGGCTGGCGCCTGGAAATTCTCTCCGAGAACGAGGGCGAGCACGGCGGCTACAAAGAGATCATCGCCCGGGTCGAGGGCGACAGCGTGTACGGCAAGCTCAAGTTCGAGTCGGGCGCGCACCGCGTGCAGCGCGTGCCCGAGACCGAGTCGCAAGGCCGTATCCACACCTCGGCGTGCACCGTGGCGGTACTGCCCGAGCCCGACGAGCAGGTGGCCATCGAGATCAACCCGGCCGACCTGCGGGTGGACACCTACCGCGCCTCCGGCGCCGGCGGCCAGCACGTCAACAAGACCGACTCGGCGATCCGCATCACCCACTTGCCCACCGGCATCGTGGTGGAGTGCCAGGAAGAGCGTTCGCAGCACAAGAACCGTGCCCGCGCCATGTCCTGGCTGTCGGCCAAGCTCAACGACATGCAGACCAGCGCCGCGCAGAACGCCATTGCCAGCGAGCGCAAGCTGCTGGTGGGCTCGGGCGACCGCTCCGAGCGCATCCGTACCTACAACTACCCGCAGGGTCGGGTCACCGACCACCGCATCAACCTCACGCTCTACTCCCTAGACGACATCCTCGCCGGTGGCGTGGATGCAGTGATCGAGCCGCTGCTGGCCGAATACCAGGCCGATCAGCTGGCCGCCCTGGGGGACTGACATGACCATCATCGCCAGCCTGCTGCGCAACGCGCAGCTGCCGGAATCGCCCTCCGAGCGCCTGGACGCCGAGCTGCTGCTGGCCGCTGCCCTGGGCAAGTCGCGCAGCTACCTGCACACCTGGCCCGAGCGTATCGTCAGCAGCGAGGCGGCCGAAACCTACGCCGGTTACCTCGCGCGCCGCCGCGCCGGTGAGCCGGTGGCCTACATTCTGGGCCAGCAGGGCTTCTGGAAGCTCGACCTGGAGGTGGCGCCGCACACGCTGATCCCGCGCCCGGATACCGAGCTGCTGGTGGAGACCGCGCTGGAGCTGGTGCCGGGCAAACCGGCCCGGGTGCTCGACCTGGGCACCGGCACTGGCGCCATCGCCCTGGCCCTGGCCAGCGAGTGCCCGGCCTGGCAGGTGACTGCGCTCGACCGTGTCGACGAGGCCGTGGCCCTGGCCGAGCGCAACCGCCAGCGCCTGGGGCTGGGCAATGTGCAGGTGCGTAGCAGCCATTGGTACAGCGCGCTGGCCGGCGAGCGTTTCGACCTTATTCTGAGCAACCCGCCCTACATCCGCGCTGCCGACCCGCACCTGGCCGAAGGCGACGTGCGTTTTGAACCCAGCAGCGCGTTGGTAGCCGGTGAAGACGGCCTGGATGACCTGCGGCTGATCGTCGCCCAGGCCCCGCAGCACCTGCTGCCCGGTGGCTGGTTGTTGCTCGAGCACGGTTACGACCAGGCCGCCCAGGTGCGCGAATTGCTCGGTGCTGCCGGCTTCATCGAGGTGGCCAGCCGTATCGACCTGGGTGGGCATGAGCGCATCAGCCTGGGGCGCCTGCCATGCTGAGTGATCAGGAGCTGCTGCGCTACAGCCGCCAGATCCTGCTGTCGCAGGTGGACATCGAGGGCCAGTTGCGCCTGAAACACGGCAAGGCCCTGGTGATCGGCCTTGGCGGCCTGGGCTCGCCAGTGGCGCTGTACCTGGCAGCAGCCGGTGTGGGCGAACTGCACCTGGCCGACTTCGACAGCGTCGACCTGACCAACCTGCAACGCCAGGTCATCCACGACAGCGCCAGTGTCGGCATGAGCAAGGTGGATTCGGCGATTCAGCGCCTGCAGGCGATCAACCCCGAGATCGCGCTGATCGCCCATCGCCAGGCACTGGACGAAGACTCGCTGGCCGCGGCCGTTGCCGCGGTGGACGTGGTGCTCGACTGCTCCGACAATTTCGGCACCCGCGAAGCGGTCAACGCAGCGTGCGTAGCAGCCGGCAAGCCACTGGTCAGCGGTGCGGCCATTCGCCTCGAAGGCCAGCTGTCGGTGTTCGACACCCGGCGTGACAACAGCCCCTGCTACCACTGCCTGTACGGCCATGGCAGCGAGGCCGAGCTGACCTGCAGCGAGGCCGGCGTACTCGGCCCGCTGGTGGGCCTGGTGGGCAGCCTGCAGGCGCTGGAAGCACTCAAGCTGCTGGCCGGTTTCGGCGAGCCGCTGGTGGGCCGCCTGTTGCTGATCGACGCCCTGAGCACCCGTATGCGTGAGCTGCGGGTCAAGCGCGACCCGGCCTGCGCCGTGTGCGCCAGCCGCCATGGCTGAACGTTCGGCGCCGGTGGGCGTGATGGACTCGGGGGTCGGCGGCTTGTCGGTGCTCGCCGAGATCCAGCGCCTGCTGCCCAACGAATCCTTGCTGTACGTGGCCGACAGCGGCCACGTGCCCTACGGTGAGAAAACCCCCGACTACATTCGCCAGCGCCTGCGCCATATCGCCGGGTTTTTCCACGAGCAGGGCGCCAAGGCCATGGTGCTGGCCTGCAACACCGCCACCGTGGCGGCGGTGGCCGACCTGCGCGAGCGCTACCCGCATTGGCCGCTGGTGGGCATGGAGCCTGCGGTCAAGCCGGCGGCAGCCGCCACCCGCTCCGGGGTGGTCGGCGTGCTGGCCACCACCGGTACGCTGCAGAGTGCCAAGTTCGCCGCCTTGCTCGACCGCTTCGCCAGCGACGTGCGGGTGATCACCCAGCCGTGCCCGGGCCTGGTCGAGCGCATCGAGGCCGGCGACCTGGCAAGCCCGGTGCTGCGCGAGCTGCTGGCCGGTTACCTGCAACCGCTGCTGGCGGCGGGCTGCGACACGGTGATTCTCGGCTGCACGCATTACCCCTTCCTGCGCCCGCTGCTGGCTGGCATGGTCCCGGCCGAGGTGGCGATCATCGACACTGGCGCCGCCGTGGCGCGGCAACTGCAACGGCTGCTGGGCGCCCGCGAGCTGCTGGCTGAAGGGCCAGCGCGGGCTACGCGGTTCTGGAGCAGCGCCGACCCAGGCAGCCTGGAAAAAGTCCTGCCGTTGCTGTGGCATACACCCGACAGCGTGCAACGCTTGCCGATGTAAAAGAGGTATGAAGGCTGCGCTGCCCTTACTCAGGCAGCGGCCACAGCCTGTCGGGCCTGAGCACCTCGAGCACCAGCTCCGGCTGGCGCAGCGCCAACCGTTCGATCAGTTCCTGGGCCGTGCGCTCGGGCGTCCAGTCTTCAGCGATGGCCAGGGGCAGCGGGCTGTTCAGCGGCTGCGGGGCTACCAGCGTCAGGTCGATGCCCAAGGCTTTGAGGGTGGCGCGTTGATCACGCAGCCATTGCACCAGGCTGTTGCTGGCGGATACCGGCTGGGTCGGGTGGTACAGCTGTTGCGCGGTGTAGCGGCTGAGCACGGCCATTACCTGCGGCTGTTCGCCCTTGGCCAGCAATGGCAAGGCGGCCCTCAGGCATAGTTCGGTGGCCTTGAAATTGCTGGTGGCAATCGCTTCGAAGACTTGCCCGGCCTTCAGCCCTGCTTGCAGGTAATCGCAGGCTCCGGCATTGATCACCAGGCTGTCGAGTGCGCCCCAGGTTTGTTGCAGGCCAAGGCCGGCAGCATCGGCCTGGCCGCTGTCGTGCAACTGGCCTGGCAGGCGCTGCAGTTGCCCGCCAGCCTGTTCGCCCAATGAGTCAAGTGCCTGGCTGTCCCTACCGCTGGCGGCGACCCGGTGCCCGTGTATGAGCGCCCGGTTCACCAGGGCCAAGCCAAGTCCGTCGGCGGCCCCTGTAACCCAGAAACGGCGTGAAATGCTCAATTCAAATCCCCTGATCCTGCCAGCCGGACAGGCCCTTGAAGGCTTCCAGTGCCCGCTGGCGACTACTGTCGAGATCGACTATTGGACGTGCATAGGAATTAGTAGCAAAGAGGTCAGCGGATTTCACCGGTAAATGAATTAATTTTTCACTTTGGCCGTGCAATTCGGGCAGCCAGTGCCGGATGAATAGGCCCTGCGCATCGAAACGCTGCGACTGGGTGACCGGGTTGAAGATACGAAAGTACGGAACCGCGTCGGTGCCGGTGGAGGCGCTCCACTGCCAGCCGCCGTTGTTGGCGGCCAGGTCGCCGTCGATCAGGTGGCGCATGAAGTGCCGCTCACCTTCGCGCCAGTCGATCAGCAGGTTCTTGCTGAGGAACATGGCAACGATCATGCGCAGGCGGTTGTGCATCCAGCCGGTGTGCAGCAGTTGGCGCATCGCCGCGTCGATGATCGGGAAGCCGGTGCGGCCCTCTTTCCAGGCTTGCAGGTCAGCCGGCGCGTCGCGCCAGGGCAGGTGCTCGGTGTGGGCGCGGAAGGCGCGGTGCCGGGACACCTGTGGATAACCCACCAGAATGTGCTTGTAGAACTCGCGCCAGAGCAGCTCGTTGACCCAGGTCTGCACCCCGGCGTTACCGCTGTCGAACTCGCCGTGGTTGCTGGCAAGCGCTGCGTGCAGGCACTGGCGCGGTGAGATCACCCCGGCAGCAAGATAAGGCGAAAGCTGGCTGGTGCCTTGCTTGGCCGGCAGGTCGCGCTGTAGCGGGTAGTCTTCGACGCGTTCGTCGATGAAGCGGGCCAGGCGCTGGTGCGCTTCGTCTTCGCCGGCCGGCCAGTGTTCGCGCAGGGCTCGCGGCGTGCCTTCGAAGCCTTCGATGTGCTGCGGAATCGGGTCGCTGTCGATGATCAGCGGGGCCTGCGCCTTCACCTGCGCGGCGCGGGCCGGCAGGCTGCGGTGCAGGTGCTCCAGGCACACCCGCTTGAACTGGCTGAATACCTGAAAGTAATGGCCGGCGCGGGTGAGGATGGTGCCGGGCTGGAACAGCAACTGGTCGAGGTGGCCGTGGGCGGCGATGCCTTCGTCCTGCAAGCGCTGGCGGGTGGCTTGGTCGCGGTCGGCCTCGTTGACCCCGTACTCGTCGTTCCAGTGCACCGCTTCGATGCCATGCTGGCGGCAGACCTCCAGCACGGTTTGCGGTACATCGGCCCAGGTGTCGGTATGGCGCACCAGCAGCGGTATGTTCAGCGCCTGCAGGCCCTGGCGCAGCTGGCGCAGGTTGCGCAGCCAGAAGTCCACTTTGCAGGCGGCATCGTCATGGGCCTGCCACTGGCCGGGGCTGGCAACCCACAGGGCGAGGGTCGGCCCGCGTTGGCAGGCGGCCGCCAGGGCGGTGTTGTCGTCGATGCGCAGGTCGCTGCGCAGCCAGATCAATTGCATGGGGTGTCCGCGGTCAGGGTTGCTGGAGGGCGCGCAAGGCGGCCTGGGGGCTGTCGAACAACTGTGTGTCGGGCAGCGCTAACTGCTGCAGTTCGCCCTGGTGCAGGCTCAGGGTGGGGCCGCCGAGCAGCTTGGGCATGCCGATGTCTTTCAGCGCGCGCGCCCAGGCGGCGAGGTCTGGGCGCTTGCCCAGGTGCAGCAGCACGGCCCGTGGTTGCAGCAGTTCCACGGCCTGGCGCAGTTGGCGCGGCTCCACCTGCCATTCGAGAATTTCCAGGGGCTGGCCACTGCTGCTGAGCAGCCAGGCACACAACCAGAATTCGGCATCGAAGGCGCTATCGTCGGTGCGTGCCAGCAGCACGGCGGGGCCGGCCAGGGAGTGGCTGTCGTGGTACACCCGGGCGCCCAGCTTGCTGCGCAGCCAGGTGTTGAAGAAGGCCTGTTCCAGGCGTGCGTCGAAGTGCGATTGCCAGCGCCGGCTCAAGGTGCCGAGCAATGGCAGCAGCAGGTGCTCGCACACGGTCACGGCCGGGTACAGGGCCATGGCCTGGTTGAGCAACTGGTCGAGCTGGCGCTGCGCCAGGCGGCCGACGGCGTCGGTCATCTGGCCGATGCGCTCGCCCCATTCGCCGGAAACCTCGGTGGTGGCGTGGGCGGCGTTGTCCAGCAGCTCGCGCACCTGGCTTACGGCAGCGCCGCGTTCGAGCCAGCGCAGCACGTCATGCACACGCTGCACCTGGTCCTGTGGATAAAGCCGGTGGCCCTTGGCGGTGCGCTGGGGTTTGATCAGGCCGTAGCGGCGCTCCCAGGCGCGCAGGGTGACCGGGTTGACCCCGGTCAGCCGGGCCACTTCGCCAATGGGGAGCAGGTCGTCAGATTGCATTGCGTAGTCCAAGGTTCTCGGGGTGAGGCTGCAGGTAGGCCTGCTGCGTCAGGTAGGGGGTAGGGTGCTTGCGCAGGTGGTGCTTGAGCAGGGTCAGCGGCACCACCAGCGGCACCACGCCACTTTGGTACTGCGCGATCAACTGCTTGAGTTCGGCCTTGTCGGCCTGGCCCAGGTCGTTGCGCAGGTAGCCGCTCAGGTGCAGCAGCACGTTGCAGTGGGTGCCGCGGCTGGCGCAGCGGCGCAGGGCCTGCATCAGCTGGCTGAAGTAACGGGGGCCGACGTGTTGCGGGTCGTCGTCGCGGGTCATGCTGCCCAGCAGCTTGCCCAGGGTGCGATAGGCGTGCGGGTTGTGGGCCATCAGCAGGTATTTGTAACGGGCGTGGAAGCGCAGCAGCGCGCCACGGCTCAGGCCTTGCTGCAACAGTTGCTGCCAGTCGGCGTAGGCGTACACGCGGCTGATGAAGTTCTCGCGCAGCACCGGGTCGTGCAGGCGGCCTTCTTCCTCCACAGGCAGGTCCGGGCGCTTGTCGCAAAAGGCGGCGGCATAGGCGCCCCGGGCACTCTTGAGGGCAGGGCGGCCATCTTCCTGATACACCTTGACGCGCTCCAGCCCGCAGGAGGGGGACTTCTGCATGAACACGTAGCCGCAGATATCGTCGAGCTCGCCGGCCATCTGCTCACCATAGGCGCGCAGCGGGCCAGACAGGTCGGCGCCGCTGTCGCGGCTGCCAGTGACGATGGGGTGCTCGGGATCGCCCACCAGGCGGATCGGCTCGCGCGGAACGCCCAGGCCAATGGCGACTTCAGGGCAGACGGTCACCCAGTCAAAATGCTCGCCGAGCAGTTGCCGGCACAGGTCGGAGTGTTTGTGGCCGGCGTTGTAGCGTACGTCGTGGCCGGCCAGGCAGGCGCTGATGGCAATGCGGGGCTTGTGGCCGGGTGGGGAAACATTCATCGCGGCCTCCGGAATAGGCTTGTACAAAATTGATTTGTTGTACAAGTCTATTCCAGCACAAAACCGAACTTATACAAATAGCCTTTTGTGTATAAGCCTGTTGAAACTACTCCAGATGCTCGAGCAAACGCCGTGCGGCTTCCTGGCCGCTGAGCCAGGCGCCCTCGACGCGGCCCGACAGGCACCAGTCGCCGCAGGCATAAAGGCCCTGGTCGGCATCGGCCAACGCGCCCCATTCGTGGTTGCCGGCAGGGCGCGCGTACAACCAGCGGTGGGCGAGGGCGAAGGTCGGTGGCGGTACCACGCAGCCGACCAGCTCGGCGAACTCGCCCCACAGCTGTTCGATCACGCTTTCCTTGGTCAGGTCGATGTGCTGCTTGCTCCAGTCCGAGGTGGCGTGCAACACCCAGGTATCGAGCTGCTCGTCACGGCCGGGCTTGCTGCGGTTGCGGGCCAGCCAGTCGAGCGGGTTATCCTGCACGAAGCAGCCTTGCATGGGGGTTTCCAGGGCGTTCTGAAAGCCCAGGGCGACGGCCCAGGTGGGTTCCATCTGCACGCCTGCGGCCACGGCGGCGAGCTTGGGGGTGGCGGCCAGCAGCGGGGTGGCCTGGGGCGCCGGCACGGCGATAACCACCCGGCTGAACGGGCCGTGGCTGCAGCCTTCGGTATCTTGCAGGTGCCAGTACTGCTTGCCGCGGAACACCTCGGCAATGCGGCAGCCGAAGTTCACCGTGACGTCCTTGAGCAGGCCGCGGGTGATGGCGCTCATGCGCGGCACGCCGACCCAGCGGGTTTGTTCGTCGGGGGAGGGGGTCAGTTCACCGTCGCGGTAGTTGTACAGCTGCGGTTTCCACTGCGCGGTCCAGCCGGCGGCGACCCATTGCTGTACCTGCTCGACGAAGCGCCGGTCGCGGGCGGTGAAGTACTGGGCACCGAGGTCCAGCGCGCCGGCTTCGCTGCGCTTGCTGGCCATGCGCCCGCCACTGCCGTGGCCCTTGTCGAACAGGTGGACGTTCTGCCCGGCCTTTTGCAGCGCCTGGGCGGCGGAAAGGCCAGCGATACCGGCCCCGATGATGGCGATTGGTACAGTCATGATGGCCTCTTCGAACCTTGCTGTGTTGCAGCCTACGCTGCCAGGCAAACCTGTACAATGCACAAATACTGTATAAGGATATTCCGCTCGAGATACAGGTTGGCCTATGGTTTATCCGAGAGCGTTCGGTCAAAAAAGTGCCTTGATCTTAAAAATAGACCACGGCTGCCAACTGTGAGGACACAGCCATGCATATATTGCTGACCGGTGGTACCGGGTTGATCGGCCGCCACCTGTGCCAGCTGTGGCACGGGCAGGGCCATCGCCTGACCGTATGGAGCCGCAGCCCCGGCGAGGTGGCGAAACACTGCGGCCCGGGCGTGCGCGGCATCGCCCGGCTGGATGAAATTGCCGAGGATGATGCGGTGGATGCGGTGGTCAACCTGGCCGGCGCGCCCATCGCCGACCGGCACTGGACCGCGGCCCGGCGCAGCTTGCTGTGGGCCAGCCGCATCAGCCTCACCGAGCAGTTGCTGGCCTGGATGGAGGGCCGCGAGCAGCGCCCTGAAGTGCTGGTTTCCGGTTCGGCGGTGGGTTGGTATGGCGACGGCGGCGAGCGCGAGCTGAGCGAAGCCTCGCCACCGGTGAAGGAGGACTTCGCCAGTCAGCTGTGCATCGCCTGGGAAGAAACCGCCAGCCGCGCCGAGACCCTTGGCATTCGTGTGGTGCTGGTGCGTACCGGGTTGGTGCTGGCCAGCGACGGCGGCTTTTTGTCGCGCCTGTTACTGCCGTACAAGCTGGGGCTGGGCGGGCCTTTGGGCAATGGCCGGCAGTGGATGCCCTGGGTACATATCGACGACCAGATCGCCCTGATTGATTTTCTGTTGCAGCACAAGGACTGCCGCGGTCCCTATAATGCCTGCGCCCCGGAGCCGGTGCGCAACCGCGAGTTCGCCAAGTGCCTGGGCCGCACCCTGCATCGGCCGGCCTTCCTGCCGGTGCCGGCGCTGCTGCTCAAGGTCGGGCTGGGCGAGCTGTCGACGCTGCTGCTGGGTGGCCAGCGCGCGCGCCCGGTGCGCCTGCTGGCCGCCGGTTTCACGTTCCGCTACAACGATCTGCAATCGGCCCTGGACGCGCTGTCCAGCCGCCTCTGACATAGGACGCTGCATGACCGATCATGCCCTGCTGCTGGTCAACCTGGGTTCGCCGGCCTCCACCTCGGTGGCCGATGTGCGCCGTTACCTCAACCAGTTCCTCATGGACCCGTACGTGATCGACCTGCCCTGGCCGGTGCGGCGCCTGCTGGTGTCGTTGATCCTGGTCAAGCGCCCCGAGCAGTCGGCCCATGCCTATGCCTCGATCTGGTGGGATGAAGGCTCGCCGCTGGTGGTGCTGACCCGCCGGCTGCAGCAGGCGATGCAGGCCCACTGGCCGCATGGCCCGGTGGAAATCGCCATGCGCTACGGCCAGCCGGCCTTGCCCGAGGTGTTGGAGCGCCTGGCCGCGCAGGGCGTGCGCAAGGTCACTTTGGCGCCGCTGTACCCGCAGTTTGCCGACAGCACCGTCACCACCGTGGTGGAGCTGGCCAGGCAGACCATCGCTGCGCGCAACCTGCCGCTCGAAACCCGCGTACTGCAGCCGTTCTACGAGCACCCCGAGTACATCGATGCCTTGGTGGCCAGTGCCAGGCCGCACCTGGAGCAGGATTACGACCACCTGCTGCTGAGCTTCCATGGCCTGCCCGAACGCCATCTGAAAAAACTCGACCCTACCGGCACGCACGACTTCCAGGCCGCCGACTGCTGCGCCGGCGCCAGTGCCGAGATGCGCGCGGTGTGTTACCGCGGCCAGTGCCTGGCCACGGCCAAGGCGTTCGCGGCGAAGATGGGCATCCCCGATGGCAAGTGGTCGGTGTCGTTCCAGTCGCGGTTGGGCCGGGCCAAGTGGATCGAACCCTATACCGAGACTCGCCTGGATGAGTTGGCCAAGGCCGGGGTGAAGAAGCTGCTGGTGATGTGCCCGGCGTTCGTCGCCGACTGCATCGAGACGCTGGAAGAGATCGGCATGCGCGGGAGCGAGCAGTTTGTCGAGGCCGGTGGTGAGCAGCTGGTGCTGGTGCCGTGCCTGAATGATCACCCAGAGTGGGTGCGGGTGTTGGCGGGGATGTGCGAGAAGGTTTGAGGGCCTCATCGCCGGCAAGCCGGCTCCTACAGGGATATGTGTAGGAGCCGGCTTGCCGGCGATAGGGCCCTGTCAGGCTAACGCCGGATCAAGGCTGCTGATCATCCAGCTGTTTGTGTTTCCAGGCATCATTGCCCGGCAGCAGCAGGTTCAGGGCAATGGCCACGATGGCGCACAGGGCAATACCTTTCAGGCCCCAATCGTCCGGGCCGTCGCCGCTGCCGATCAGCACACCGCCAATACCGAACACCAGGGTCACCGAAACGATCACCAGGTTGCGCGCCTCACTCAGGTCGACCTTGTGGCGGATCATGGTGTTCAAGCCCACCGCGGCGATCGAGCCGAACAGCAGGCACAGAATGCCGCCCATCACCGGTACCGGAATACTCTGCAGCAGCGCGCCGAACTTGCCGATGAAGGCCAGGGTGATGGCGAACACCGCCGCCCAGGTCATGATCTTCGGGTTGTAGTTCTTGGTCAGCATCACCGCGCCAGTCACTTCGGCATAGGTGGTGTTGGGCGGGCCGCCGAACAGGCCGGCTGCGGTGGTGGCCAGGCCGTCGCCCAGCAGGGTGCGGTGCAGGCCGGGCTTTTTCAGGTAGTCACGGCCGGTCACGCTACCCACGGCGATCACGCCACCGATGTGTTCGATGGCCGGGGCCAGGGCCACCGGGACGATGAACAGGATGGCCTGCCAGTTGAACGCGGGCGCGGTGAAGTTGGGCAGCTCAAGCCAGGGCGCAGCGGCGATTTTTGCCGTGTCGACCACGCCAAAGGCGAACGACAGGGCAAAGCCCACCAGCACGCCGGCAATGATCGGCACCAGGCGGAAGATGCCCTTGCCGAACACGGCCACGATCAGGGTGGTCAGCAGCGCCGGCATGGAAATCAGCATGGCGGTCTTGTACGGCATCAGGGCGGCGCCGTCACCACCTTTGCCCATGGCCATGTTGGCGGCGATCGGCGCCATGGCCAGGCCGATGGAAATGATCACCGGGCCGATGACTACCGGGGGCAGCATGCGGTCGATGAAACCGGTGCCCTTGATCTTCACCATCAGGCCCATGAAGGTGTACACGAAGCCTGCCGCCATCACCCCGCCCATGGTCTCGGCCAGGCCGAACTGGCCCTTGGCGAGAATGATCGGGGTAATGAAGGCAAAGCTCGAAGCCAGGAACACCGGCACCTGACGGCCCGTGACCAGCTGGAACAGCAAGGTGCCGATGCCGGCGGTGAACAGGGCCACGTTGGGGTCGAGGCCGGTGATCAGCGGCATCAGCACCAGCGCGCCGAATGCCACGAAGAGCATCTGCGCGCCCGAGACGACCTGGCGCCACAGCGGGTCGTTGAAGCCGTCCTGCATGGTCAGGCGTCCTTCTGTTTGGTGCCGAAGATCTTGTCACCGGCATCGCCCAGGCCCGGCACGATGTAGCCGTGCTCGTTCAGGCGCTGGTCGATGGAGGCGGTGTAGATCTGCACGTCCGGGTGGGCCTTTTCCACCACCTCGATGCCTTCCGGGGCGGCGACCAGCACCATGGCGCGGATCTCCTTGCAGCCGGCCTTTTTCAAAAGGTCGATGGTGGCGACCATCGAGCCGCCGGTGGCCAGCATCGGGTCGATGATCAGGGCCAGGCGCTGGTTGATGTCCGGGGCGAGCTTTTCAAGGTAGGTGTGCGCCTCGAGGGTTTCCTCGTTGCGCGCAACGCCCACGGCGCTGACCTTGGCGCCCGGGATCAGGCTGAGCACGCCGTCGAGCATGCCGATACCGGCGCGCAGAATAGGCACCACGGTGATCTTCTTGCCGGCGATTTTCTCGACTTGCACCTTGCCGCACCAGCCGTCGATTTCGTAGGTTTCCAGCGGCAGGTCCTGGGTGGCTTCATAGGTCAGCAGCGCGCCGACTTCCTGGGCGAGTTCGCGAAAATTCTTGGTGCTGATGTCGGCGCGGCGCATCAGGCCGAGCTTGTGGCGGATCAGCGGATGGCGGATCTCACGAGTGGGCATAGGGGGGCTCCGGAAGGCGGGCAAAAAAACCGCGCTAGGTTAATCTATTCAGTCCTGCCTGTCGTGCAGTCATTGTGCACGTTAGTCCATAAAGGCTTGATCTGGGACGAGCGGATGCGTACCTTTGCCCGCTTTTCCAAAACGCCCCCCTGGAGAGCGCCATGTCCGCCGATCTCGAGCACATCCGTCAAGTCATGCGCGAGGCAGACTGCCTGTACAACGAAGCCGAAGTCGAAGCGGCCATCGCCAAGGTCGGCGAGCAGATCTGCAAGGACCTGCACGACAAGAACCCGGTGGTCTTCTGCGTGATGAACGGCGGCCTGATCTTTGCCGGCAAGCTGCTCACCCACCTGCAGTTCCCGCTGGAAGCCTCGTACTTGCACGCCACCCGCTACCGCAACCAGACCAGCGGCGGCGAGCTGTTCTGGAAGGCCAAGCCTGAAGTGTCGTTCATCGACCGCGACGTGCTGATCGTGGACGACATTCTCGACGAGGGCCACACCCTCAGCGCCATCATCGAGTTCTGCAAGCACGCCGGCGCCCGCTCGGTGCACACCGCCGTGCTGATCGACAAGGACCACGACCGCAAGGCCAGCCCGGACCTTAAAGCCAACTACGTTGGCCTGCCGTGCGTGGACCGCTACATCTTCGGCTACGGCATGGACTACAAGGGCTACTGGCGCAACGCCAACGGCATCTTCGCCGTCAAGGGCCTGTAAGCCATGCGCCAACCCGCGTTCCTCGACCAGTCGTTGTTCGCCGGGCTGGCCGCACAGGCGGCGGCCAACCCCCGTGGCCGCCAGCACCACAACCTGCATGACATGGCCGAGCCGTGCCACCGCATGGCCGTGGGCCTGCAGCCTGACACCTACATCCCGCCGCACCGCCACCTGAGCGAGGACAAGGCCGAAGCGCTGATCGTGCTCAAGGGGCGCTTGGGGCTGCTGATTTTCGACGACAGCGGCGGGCTGCTCGACAAGCGCGTGCTGCAGGCCGGCGGCGACTGCCTGGGCGTCGACCTGGCGCCGGGCACCTACCACGGGTTGGTGGTGCTGGAGCCGGACAGCATCCTGTTCGAATGCAAGGCCGGGCCGTACCGCCCGGTGGGCGAGGGCGAGCATGCCCATTGGGCGCCGCGTGAAGGTGAGCCGGGCGTGGCCGACTACCAGGCCTGGATGCGCGCGCAGTTCGATTGACCTGCCGGCTCCTACAGAAAGAACGCTCCCCATGTAGGAGCCGGCTTGCCGGCGATAGGGCCGTTACAGGCCTACCCACCATGCTAGAGTGCCCCTTCATGCCAAGGAGCCCCACATGCGTGCGATCTTCCCCCTGCTGCTGGCGGTGAGCCTGCCACTGTCCGCTGCCCCGCTGCACAGCCAGTTCCTGCCTGCCGACGACCTTTCGCTGCGCCAGGAGGCGCCTACCGCCCAGCAACTGCTGCAAGTCACCGACTACTCGGTGGTGGTGGGCACCCAGCGCCAGTCCGACCAGCAACCCATCCCGATCACCGCCTCGCTGCAGATGCGCCTGAAGGGCAAGCCGATGAACAAGGGCGCGACCATCGCCCAGGTGCTGCTCAACTTCGACGGCGAGGGTGGCAAGAGCCTGAAAAAGCCGGTGTTCGACGACAAGACCCGCACCCTCACGCTCAACTACCCCATGGCCGACTACCGGGTGATCATGGACCTGCTGCGCAACGAAACCCTCTACGTGCAGTTTCTCAGCTACCCCAACGGCCACATCTGGGCCGACCTGCACACCGGCACCGTACGTACGCGTTGAGGCAGGCGGGGCCGGGGGTTACACTGCCGGCCTTCGAAATTCCGTGATGGCTTAGTTGGAGTCGGCGATGCGTAAAGACAAGAAACAGGTGATTGGTGACGAGATCAGCGATGACTACATCAAGAGCTTCCTGCAATTCGAGCCGGCCGATGGCCTGACCTCGCCTTCGCACCACAAGCTGATCAAGGCCTACCGCGGCCTGCGTGTCGACGACTTCGAGCGTTTTGTCGGGTTCTTCGTCGAGGCCGGCCTGGATGTGGACGGCAAGGACGAGCACGGCAAGACCTTCGCCGAAGTGATCGCCGACCAGCGCAATGCGCCGGAGTACATCGAGATCATCGGTAACGCCCGCGGCTGATCCGGCGCTGGTTGCTCGCCTGTAGGAGCGGCCTTGTGTCGCGAAAGGCCTGCGTAGCGGGCCCAGGATTTGAGCATCATGCAAGATTGCCGGGCCTGCTGCGCAGGCCTTTCGCGACACAAGGCCGCTCCTACAGAGAGAAGAGGCCGGGACAGGCTGACAACGTTATCGGCCACAAAAAAACGCCCCGGGGGGCGTTTTTTCGTTTCAGTCAGCTGCTCAGGCGTAATGCTTGGCCGGGCTGCTTTCCACCAGTTCCAGCGCCACGTCGTTGTCGGCGCTGATCTTGTGGTAAAGCGCGGCATCGGCAGCCAGGACCTTCTCGCGGGCCGGGAAGATTTCCTTGAGCTTGGCAGCCCAGGCGCCCTTGGCCTGCTCGGGGAAGCAACGCTCGATCAGATCGAGCATGATCGACACGGTCACCGAAGCGCCCGGGGATGCGCCGAGCAGCGCGGCCAGGCTGCCGTCCTGGGCCGAGACCAGCTCGGTACCGAACTGCAGGATGCCGCCCTTTTTCGGGTCCTTCTTGATGATCTGCACGCGCTGGCCAGCCACTTCCAGGCGCCAGTCCTCGGCCTTGGCCTCGGGGTAGAAGCGGCGCAGCGACTCCAGGCGTTGCTCCATCGACTGCATCACTTCGCTGACCAGGTACTTGGTCAGGTCCATGTTGTCGCGGGCGACCGCCAGCATCGGGCCGATGTTGCCCATGCGCACCGACAGCGGCAGGTCCATGAACGAGCCGTGCTTGAGGAACTTGGTGGTGAAGCCGGCATACGGCCCGAACAGCAGCGACTTCTTGCCGTCGACCACGCGGGTGTCCAGGTGCGGCACCGACATCGGCGGGGCACCGACTGCAGCCTGGCTGTAAACCTTGGCCTGGTGCTGCTTGACGATTTCCGGGTTGTCGCAACGCAGCCACTGGCCGCTGACAGGGAAGCCGCCGAAGCCTTTGCTTTCGGGGATGCCGGAAGCCTGCAGCAGCGGCAGTGCCGCGCCACCGGCGCCGAGGAAGACGAAGCGGGCGTCGACTTCACGGCTGCTGCCGCTGTTGACGTCCTTGATGCTCACGGTCCAGCCGCTGCCGTTACGGCGCAGGCCGACGACCTTCTTGCTGTACTTGACCTGTGCATCCTGGGTGTTGCCCAGTTGCTTGAGCAGCTTGTTGGTCAGGGCGCCGAAGTTGACGTCGGTGCCTTTCATCACGCGGGTGGCGGCGATGCGCTGGTCGGCCGGGCGGCCCGGCATCATCAGCGGCATCCAGTCGTTCATCACGGCCTTGTCTTCGGTGTACTCCATCTCGGCGAAGGCATGGTGCTGCTTGAGCAGCTCGAAGCGCTTCTTGAGGAAGTCGACACCCTTGTCACCTTCGACGTAGCTCAGGTGCGGGACCGGGTTGATGAAGGCGCGCGGCGAGCCGAAGCTGCCTTTCTTAGCCAGGTAGGCCCAGAACTGGCGCGATACCTCGAACTGGGTATTGATGTGCACGGCCTTCTTGATGTCGATGCTGCCATCGGCGGCCTGCGGGGTGTAATTCAGCTCGCACAGGCCGGCATGGCCGGTACCTGCGTTGTTCCAGGGGTTGGAACTTTCAGCGGCCCCGGAGTCCATGGCCTCGACGACCTCAAGCTTCAGGGTCGGGTCAAGCTCCTTGAGCAGTACGGCCAGGGTGGCACTCATGATGCCCGCGCCTACCAGTACTACATCAACCGATTCGTTCTGCGCCATTTAACGCGTCTCCACAATCTACAGCTACCTAATTGACAGCATAGGACCACTGGGGTTGCCAGGGTCACCATGTCCGACTCTTCGCAGTTCTTGCTACTTGCGCAGACACCGCCAATCAGCCTTCGGGTTGCGATATTGAACCCTGATTGCCACGGGTGCGGCAATTCGACTTATGGTCAAGGTGTCGTGCGTGCGCTATGGAACGACCTCAGACACCCATGCCGGATGAGTGTTTTAGCCGCCTGTTCAGGGCTGTTCGGGACACATCTGCCGCTTTTGCACATGCCAGACTGTTCATTTGCTCGCCACACTCTTGTGAAGTAGTGAAAACCGTTTTTTCACGCTCTTTTGGATACGTGAACCTCAAAAGGGGACTGCGCGATGGCAACCCGCAGGTTCATGCGAAGCGGAAGGCCGGAACAGCAGGCACGACAGCCAATGCAAGACCTGAGTGGAAGGCTCTCTGTGGGCGAAGCTTCGGGGGTGCCGGGGTCAATCGGCGAATGCGGGGCCCGATCAGGAGACGTCCTTATAATCGGGGGGAGATTATAACGAGGTCGCGGGCAGAAAGGTCGTTCTTCTTGGGTTTTTATTGCAGCGTTTGTCAGGCCAGCAGGGTGCGCAGCTGCCAACGGCGCCTTGCACGGGCGCAAACCCGGGCGCTGGCGGGCAGGGGTTGGCCCAGCCATCCCAGGTACGCTTCGCTGACCTGCACCCAGCCACTGGCGGCCGGAGGCTGGCTGCACTGGCGAAAGCCCAGGCAGATGCCGTCGCTATCGAGGCGGGCGTAAGTAGCGTGGCGCGGGCGTTGCAGCAGGTTCCAAAGCGAGCTCATGGCAGCGGTGTCCGGTTTTGATCGGGCTGGGGCAAGGATAACGGCCAGGCCATGAAACCATTGTGACAAGCGGCCCGGGCCGATGGCTGGCCTGTGGCACGCTGGGTATACTGTGGGCCTTTGTCGCTTTTTCTGGAGAAACGCGCATGTTGCAACGTCTGTTGTTCGGTATGTTCGCGGTGGCCAGCCTGAGCCTGGCCGGTTGTGCCCACAGCCCGCAACAACTCAGCCCGCAGCCCAAGCTCACGCAACAGCTGGCGCCGGTCGGCCATGGCCAGCCGGTAGTGGTCAGGGTCGTCGATGGCCGGGCCTCGCAGTCGCTGGGCACCCGCGGCGGCATGTACCCTGAAACCAGCACCATCACCGTCAACGGCAACGATGTGGTGCCCAAGCTGCAGGCCCAGGCCGAGGCTGCGGTACGCCTGCTCGGCTTCACCCCGACGCCGAACGCCGGCAACGCGCCGCAGTTGACCGTCACCCTGGCCGAGCTCAAGTACCAGTCGCCCAAGGACAAGATGTACGTGACCGAGGCCACCATCGGCGCCACCTTCCGTGCCGATGTGTCCAACGCCAACCGCCGTTACAGCGGCCGCTACGGCGCCTCGCTGGACCAGCGCTTCGGCATGGCGCCGAACCAGGAAACCAACACCAAGCTGGTGGGCGACGTGCTGAGCGATGCCCTGACCCGCCTGTTCAAGGACCCGACCATCGGTCAGGTACTGGGCGAGTAAGCGCTTCGTAGTAACGCAAAAGCCCGCTGCCAGGGTGACTGGCAGCGGGCTTTTTTGTGGGTGTTTAGTCGCGCAGGGCCGTACCCTGTGGGAGCAACTGTTTTGCCCAATTTTTAGAAGTTGCCGCGATTCCTGTGGGAGCGGGCTTGCCCGCGAACACCGGCAGCGCCGGTGCCAGCCACCGCGTCGCCTGCTTCGCGGGTGAACCCGCTCCCACAGGGTTTTGCGCAACCTGAGCCCAGCGCTGTACCTGTGGGAGCGGCTTTAGCCGCGAAGCAAGCGACGCGGTGGCTGGCACCGGCGCTGCCGGTGTTCGCGGGTAAACCCGCTCCCACAGGGGCTGTGTGCTCATGTTGGCCTTGGTGGGTTCAGGCCGCCTGCACGTGAAAGTCCAGCAGGCTGATACCGGTCTGCATGTCCACCTCGGGCAGGTCGTCATGGCTGTGCCCGCCCAAGGCGCAGTACACCAGCCACTGGCGGTCCTGCACGTTGATGGCGAAGCCGTCGATCAGTGCCTGTTGTTCGTCGCTTTGCGCCACGAGGTAGAGGCGGTCCTGGTTTTCGGCGTGCAGCATGTCTAGCTCCGGTCTGGTGAAGGCCGACAGGGTGGCCTGCCTTGATGACGAGCGTATGACAGATGAAATTTAGTGACACTTGGTCGCAAAGATCGGGGGCAGGCGGTGGGCTTGGGTAGAATGCCGGGCTTTGCAAAACCCGATACCGAGGTCGTGACGATGTCGTTGCAAGTGCTCATGGGCTTTCTGGCTGCCCATCCGGCCAAGCTGATCAACCTGCTGGCCCTGCTGATTACCTGCCCGGGCGGGCTGTTGCTGCACAGTGCCCGGCGCCGCGCGGCGATGACCCGCGAGAGCCTGGCAGTGGACGAAGGCCTGGTGGATGCCTTCGACATGCGGGTGCCGCGCTACTACTACATTCTCGGTTTTTCGTGCCTGGCGATGGCGCTGCTGCTGTCGTGGTTCAGTACCTGGGTGTGAGACCGCTGGCTGAATGACCCTGTAGGAGCCGGCTTGCCGGCGATGGGGGCATCACCGGTTCACACATGGCACCGGCTGCGCCGGTGATCGCCGGCAAGCCGGCTCCTACAGGGGTAGCACCCGCAGATCGCGCAATGGCGCGTATCAGGCGGACAGTGGCTGGCGCTTGACCTGGTACTGGTTGCGCACCGGCGTCGCGTATTGCTGCACCAGGTAGGGCTGCTGCTCCACCGGGCAGGCGTCCAGGCGGCGCTGCCATTCTTCGCGGGCCTTTTGCAGCTCTTCGGCCGGGAACACCTTCTCGGCGCTCGGCACCTGCAGTGCCTCATCCTTCTCCGCCCACATCGCGTAGGCCAGGTAGTGCACCGGGAACAACCGGTAGCCGCCGAGAATCTGCCGGTCGATGGCCTGGGCCAACTGTTTGGTGTCCTCGTGGTACTCGGTCACAGGTGGAGCGAAGTTGATGTGCACCCGGCCTTTGTAGCCGGTGATGCCCTGGGCGATGCTGTTGTCGTCCTCGCCCGGCGCCTTGGTATAGCTGCCGGTGGTGGCGCGGATGTACAGCTCGCGGGCCTTGGCCTGGTCGCACGGGTCGTACTCGTAGCTGATCGACACCGGGATCAGGTTCAGGCTCTGGATCACTGCGCCGAACGGCTCGTCCTTGCGGCTCATGTGGAACATCTTGAGGATCGCCGAATCGGTGCGGTCGTCACCATCCTTGGCGCGGCCTTCGGCCTGGGCGATCCAGATCGAGGCGCCGTCGTTGCGGATCGAGTGGTTGATGTACGCCGACAGCAACTGGTAAGCCGCCAGCTTCTCGCGCCGGCCGCTGATGGAACGGTGCACGATGAAGCTCTTGTTCAGGCGCATCATGTCGCTGACGAAAGGCTTTTGCAGCAGGTTGTCACCGATGGCGATGCGCGGGGTCGGCAGGCCGGCGTGGTACACCGCATAGTTGACGAACGCCGGGTCCATCACGATGTCACGGTGGTTGGCCAGGAACAGGTAGGCGGTGCCTGCCTTGAGCTGCTCGACGCCGGTGTAGGTGACGCCGTCGGTGGCGCGGTCGATGGTCCGGTCGACGTAGTACTCGACCTTGTCCTGCAGGGTCGACACACAAGTGACGCCAGCGAACTCCTGGCGCAGGCGCCGGGCGATCAGCGGTTTGAGCAGCCAGCCGAAGGCGCCCGCCGCACGCGGGAAGCGGAAGTGGGTGAGGATATCGAGGAATGCCGGGTCGCTGAGCAGGCGTGCCAGAACGGCAGGGACCTCAGCGTCGTCGTACGGTCGGATGGCATCGAATTCGCCCATCATGCTCTCTTGTTGGAAACGGCTAGGGTAATTAGGTAGGGACGGGGTCCGAAAAACGGCTCGGACACACACAGGCCCTGTAAACAGACCGGCAATTATACGCACAAGTCACCCCGGAGGCCGCGATGCTGGAAAGTGCGATCTACGATTGTCCTTATTGTGGTGAGCAAGTGGAAACCACGGTGGACCTGTCTGGCGGCGATCAGGACTACATCGAGGACTGCCAGGTGTGCTGCAAGCCTATCCGCTTCGTGCTGCAGGTTCATGGCGAGGAATGGATGCTGGATGTCTACGGCGAGAACGACTGATGCAACGAATCTACGACCCGGAAAACCTGCTGGAGGCGCAGATGCTGGTCGGCATGCTGGCCAGCGAGGGCATCGAGGTGCACCTGGTGGGCCGCGACCTGATGGGCGGCGTTGGCGAGTTGCCGATGCAGGGCCTTTTGGGCCTGGCGGTACCCGACGAGCAGGCCGGATACGCACGCCAGCTGATCGATGCGTACAATGCCGCCCAGCCCCTTGCCGGCGACGAACCGGAAAGTTACCCCGGAACCCTGATCTGCTAGGTTTTGAATTCGCCCATGTGTGGACGCTACGCCCTGTTTCGCTGGTCCCAGACCTTTGCCGGCCTGCCGGGGTTTCCCCCGGGCCAGCAGCCCCAATGGAACATCTCCCCCGGCGCCTCGGTGCTGATCCAGCGCCAGCTCGACGGCGAGCGGCAGTTGGCCAGTGCCCGTTGGGGGCTGACCCCGGCCTGGCTCACCGACCTTTCGCGCACCCCGGCCCAGGCACGGGCCGAAACCCTGGCCGAGCAGCCGATGTTTCGTGATGCCTTCCGCCAGCGGCGTTGCCTGCTGCCGGCCAACGGTTTCTACGAATGGCGCGGCACGGCGCGCAAGCGGCCATACTGGGTCACGCCGGGGGAGGGGGCTTCGCTGTTCTTTGCCGGGGTGTGGGAGGTTTACCCGGTGCAGGAGCAAGAATGGCTGAGCTGCGCGGTGATCACGCAGGCGGCGATGAACCAGCGCCGGCCGTTGATCCTGGATGAAGCCGAGCAGGCCCTGTGGCTCGACCCCGAGACCCCGCTGGCGCGCCTGCATGAACTGCTGGCCAAGCCGCCGGCGACCCTGCGCGAGCGGGCACTGGCGCTGTTCGTCAACGACCCGAAACTCGACGGGCCGGAGTGCCTGACGCCGGCGTGAAGCCTGTAGGGTATTGCTGATGATCCAGAAGCTGGCGTGATTCCTGTAGGAGATCACCCAGCCCTTTCGGGCTGCGCTGTCGCGCAGAGAACTGGTCTCGCAAATGCGCCACGGTCTCTGTGGGAAGCGGCCTTGTGTCGCGATGGGCTGCACAGCAGCCCCGGCAATTTTGCATGAGGCCGAGGCCTTGGGGCCGCTACGCAGCCCATCGCGACACAAGGCCGCTTCCCACAGAGACCGTGTTAAATCAATGAGTTGTAGTTTGTTCTATGAGAGCCGGCTTGCCGGCGATAGGGCCCGAGCAGACAACAGCATTGCCTGATTTGACGCCATCGCCGGCAAGCCGGCTCCTACAGGGGAATGTGCCAGCCTCAGACCCTGAACTGATTGATCAACCGCCGCTGCTGCTCGGCCAGCTTGGTCAGCTCGGCGCTGGCCTGGCTTGACTCGTCGGCGCCGCCGGCCACCTCGCCGGCCACCTGGCCGATGTTGATCACGTTGCGGTTGATGTCGTCGGCCACCGCGCTCTGCTGCTCGGCGGCGCTGGCGATCTGGGTGTTCATGTCGTTGATCACCGACACTGCCTGGGTGATGCTCTCCAGCGACTGCGCGGCGCGGCTGGCCTGCTGCACGCTGACGTCGGTCTTGCCCTGGCTGTCCTCCATCACCCTGACCACCTCGCGGGTGCCCTGCTGCAACTGCTGGATCATCTGCTGGATCTCGCCGGTGGCCTGCTGGGTCTTCTGCGCCAGGTTGCGTACTTCGTCGGCCACCACCGCAAAGCCGCGGCCCTGCTCGCCGGCCCGGGCTGCCTCGATGGCGGCGTTGAGCGCCAGCAGGTTGGTCTGCTCGGCAATGGCGCGGATGGCCACCAGGATGGCGTTGATGTTCTCGCTGTCGCGGGCCAGGTCCTGCACCACGGTGACCGCGCGGCCGATCTCGCTGGCCAGCGCGCCGATGGAGTGCGAGGTATCACGCACGATATCCAAGCCCTGGTTGGCAGCGCGGTCCGCTTCGCCGGCGGCCTGGGCGGCCTGGGTGGCATTGCGCGCCACGTCCTGGGCGGTGGCGGTCATTTGTTGAACGGCGGTGGCCACCAGGTCGATTTCGGCCATTTGCTTGTGCACGCCCTGGTTGGTGCGGATGGCGATGTCGGCGGTGTGCTCCGACGAGTCGCTGACCTTCTGCACCGAGCCCACCACCTGGCTGATCATCGCCTGCAACTTGGCCAGGAAGGTGTTGAAACCGTTGGCGATGGCGCCCAGTTCGTCGGCGCGGTCGCTGTGCAGGCGGCGGGTCAGGTCGCCTTCGCCCTGGGCGATGTCGTCGAGCATCGCCACCATCTGGCGCAGCGGGCGGGCGATGCCGTGGGCCAGCAGCCAGATCACCAGCAGGCCAAGGGCGGCGATGCCCAGGCCCACCACGGTCATGCCGGCGATGTCGGTGCGGCGCTGCTCGCCAAGGTCTTGCTGCAACTGGTTGACGTCGGCCATTACCACGCTCAGCGGCAGTTCCAGCAGCAGGGTCCAGCGGGCGTCGGTGCCGGCGATGCGGAACGGCAGGTACAGCTCGATGCGGTCCTTGCCGGGGGCGACCTTGTAGTGCAGGTCTTCACCGCTCAGGCCCTTGAGGGTTGCGGCCTCTTCGCTGTCCAGCACGTCGCTGGCCTTTTCGCCGAACTTGGCCGGGTCGCGGGTGTAGGCCACCAGGCGGCCATTGCTCGATACCAGGGCCATTTCGCCAGCGCCGTCATACAGCTGGCGGTCGGCGGCGCTGAGCAGGTCCTGGATGAAGTTCACCGAAAGGTCCGCGCCGGCCATGCCCTGGAACTGGCCGTCGATCATGATCGGCTCGACGAACGAGGCGAGCATGACCATCTTGTCGCCCACCTTGTAGGGCGCCGGGTCGATCACGCAGGCCTTCTTAGATTCTTTGGGGCACAGGTAATACTCGCTGGCGCGCACGCCGGTGGCCAGAACGGTGCGGTCGTTGACGTCGGCCAGCTTGTCCTGGCCAAGGCTGCCGTCGCCGTTGCGGAACCACCAGGGCAAAAAGCGTCCGCTGGCGCTGTCGATGCCCACCAGGCTGCTGCCCACATAGCGGGCGTCGGCGTGGTCCAGAGCGTCGGGCTCCCAGCCCAGGTAGGCGCCGAGCACGCTCGGGTTGACCTCGACGGTGCGCTTGAGCTGGTTGATCAGTGACTGGCGGTCGACCTGCATCAGCGGCTGGCCATCGGCGCCCTGCATACCGACCATGGCATTGCCGGTGGCCAGGCTGCGGGCGATAGACAGGGGCGCTTCGAGGCCGCGCTGGATCTCGCTGACCTGGGTGCGGGCCAGGGCCGAAAGGCGCTGTTCGATCACCGCCTCGAACTGCTGCTGGGTGCGTTGTTGCACCAGGGCCTGGGTGCGTTGCCCGGAATACACGGCATAGAGCACCAGCGCTGCGACAATGCTCAGTACGACGGCGCCGGCCAGGGCCGCCACGGAAAACTGGATCGACTTGAACTTCATGAAAAGCTCCGCACGCAAGGGAGGTCGTGTGCTTGGGTTATCGGCGGGCTAATACCAAAGCATGAGTTCGGTGTGGAAAACTTGCCCGTGGCTCTGGCGGCCCAAGGCGTCAACGCCTAGGATACGCGGCACGTAAAATAGGGAGTGTTTTCATGCGTAAGTCATTCGTTGTCAGCATGTTGAGCGCCAGCGTCGTGCTGGGCGGCTGCCAGGCGGTCAATACCACCAGCGGCGGCGCCGTTGGCGTCGAGCGCAAGCAGTACATGTTCAGCATGCTCTCGACCGATGAGGTCAACCAGATGTATGCCCAGTCGTACCAGCAGACCCTCGGTGAGGCGTCGAGCAAGGGTGTACTGGACAAGAACAGCAGCGATGCCAAGCGCGTGCAGGCCATCGCCGACCGCCTCATCGCCCAGGCTCCACAGTTCCGGCCGGATGCCGCGCAGTGGAAATGGGAAGTCAATGTGATCAAGAGCGACGAGCTCAATGCCAACTGCGGCCCGGGCGGCAAGATCATCGTCTACACCGGCCTGATCGACCAGCTCAAGCTTACCGATGCTGAAATTGCCGCGGTCATGGGCCACGAGATCGCCCACGCCCTGCGCGAGCATGGCCGTGAAGCGATGTCCAAGGCCTACGGCGTGGAAATGGCCCGACAGGGCGCTGGTGCGCTGTTCGGCCTGGGCCAGGACAGCATGGCGCTGGCCGATACTGTGGTGAACTACTCGATGACCCTGCCCAACAGCCGGGCCAACGAGAACGAAGCCGACCTGATCGGCCTGGAACTGTCGGCCCGTGCCGGCTACGACCCGAACGCCGCGATCACCCTGTGGAACAAGATGAGCAAGGCGTCCGAAGGCGCGCCGCCTGAGTTCATGAGCACCCACCCGGCCTCCAGCAGCCGTATCGCTTCGCTGCAGGCGGCCATTCCGAAGGTGATGCCGCTGTATCAGGCGGCCAAGAAGTAAAACCCTTTTGGCAGGGCTGCCTTGCAGCCCATCGCGGCACACGGCCGCTCCTACAAGGGACCGCACATTCCTGTAGGAGCGGCCTTGTGCCGCGAAAGGGCCGCACAGCGGCCCCCTTTCAAGCGGTCAGCCTATCCAGCCACTGGTCTTCATCGCCGAGTACACGGCGACCACGGCCAGCACGAAGAACGCAGTCGCCGCCAGGCGGCGGATCAGCGTCAGCGGCAGTTTGTCTGCGGCAAAATTACCCGCCAGAACCACCGGCACGTTGGCAATCAGCATGCCTAGGGTGGTGCCGATGATCACCATGATCAGGTGCGGGTACTGGGCGGCCAGCATCACCGTGGCAACCTGGGTCTTGTCGCCGATCTCGGCCAGGAAGAACGCAATCAACGTGGTCAGGAACGGGCCGAAGCGCCGTGCCGGGTTCTCGTCATCGTCCATCTTGTCCGGCACCAGGGTCCACAACGCAGTGGCGGTGAAGCTCGCGGCCAGGACCCAGTGCAATACCGATTCGCTGAAGAAACCACCGACCCACGCCCCCACGGCACCGGCTGCGGCATGGTTGGCCAGGGTGGCGGCGATGATGCCGGCAATGATCGGCCAGGGCTTGCGAAAGCGCGCGGCAAGAATGAGTGCGAGCAGTTGCGTCTTGTCGCCGATTTCGGCGAGGGCAACGATGGCGGTGGGGACTAGCAGCGATTCCAGCATCAGGATTCCTACGGGGGCGGGTCGACACGGCTATGACACGTACAGCCTCCCCGCCCCGGGTAAGGTGTGCGTGTCATAGGTCTTGTCAAACCCAGGCCCGTCTGTGCGGACCGCGGGTCGTACGCGCCATGGCCTGTGGGCCAAGTATGTTGACGCGTACCGGGCGAGCAGGGCGCTCGCGGGAGACTACTCCCCTAGGACGGAGCGGATTCTGCCTACGCCCATGGCTTTAGGCAAGCGCTGTTTTTCAACCGCGTGTGGCGCGGTAAATACGAAAACCCATGGCCTCGGCGCGGGTTTCACAGTTGCCCAGTGCCTCCTGTATCAGTGGCTGGTAACGCAGGAAACTGTTGGCGACTAGCCGCATTTCGCCACCTTTTCGCAGGTGTTGGCCGGACTTTTTCAGCAAGTTCTCCGCGGCCTGGTAATGCGTGTGCACCCCGGTGTGGAACGGCGGGTTGCTCAGGATCAGGTCCAGGCCCTGGGGGGCGGCGTCGATGCCGTCACCGCTGATCACCTCGCCCTCCAGGCCGTTGGCGGCCAACGTCAGGCGGCTGGCGGCAACCGCAAAGGCGTCCACGTCCAGCAGCGTCACCTGGCTTTGCGGGTAGCGGCGCTTGACCGTCGCCCCGAGCACGCCAGCGCCGCAACCGAAGTCCAGCACCTGGCCGACCGGCAGGCCGTCGAGGTGCTCAAGAAGCAGTGCACTGCCCTTGTCCAGACGGCCATGGCTGAACACCCCTGGCAGGCTGACCACCTGCAGCGGGCCGTCGGCCAGCGCCAGTTCGAAGCGTTCGGCCAGGCTTTCCAGCGGCTTGGCTTCTGGGGCGTTGTCCACTGTCACCTGCCACAGCTGGCAATGCCGCGCGCTGTCGAGCTTGCGTGGCTTGCCGAAGGCCTGCAACTGCTTGGCCGCGCCCTCGATGCCGCCGCGTTTTTCGCCCACCAGGTACAGGGTGCGACCGGCCAGGCGCGAAGCCAGGGCGTTGAGCAGGTAGGCCGCCAGTTCGCGAGACTTGGGCAGAAACAGCACGGCGCTGTCAAAGGCCACGGCAGGTGCCTCGACACCGTGGTGGCAGCGGCCGGCGAAGCGGGCCTGCAACAGCGCCTGGTCGCCGGCGTGCCAGGTCCAGGCGTGGGCCTGTGGCAGCTCGGCGAGCAGGCCGTCGGCGGGGGCACCGGCGATCAGCAGCGGGCCCTGGAACAGGTCCGCCTGGCGGAGCAACACTTCACTGCGCGGGTCCATGGACGACGCCTCCTGAAAAAGTGGCGCAGTGTAGCAGAGCCCGGCCTCGGGCTCAGCTGACCACGCGGCGTGGCTGGCCTGCGAAAAAGGCCTGCACGTTCTCGGCCAGCTGGCCGACGATGCGCTGGCGCGATTCCACCGCGCCCCAGGCGCTGTGCGGGGTGATGATCAGGCGCGGGATATCTGCCGCCAGCAGCGGGTTGCCGTTGACTGGTGGTTCGACGCTGAGCACATCGGTGGCGGCGCCACCCAGGTGGCCATTACGCAGGGCGTCGGCCAGGGCCTGTTCGTCGATCAGGCCGCCGCGGGCGGTGTTGACCACCAATGCGCCCTTTTTCAGCAGGGCCAGTTCGCCGGCGCCGATCATGTGCCGGGTATGTTCGTTGAGCGGGCAGTGCAGGGTCAGCGCATCGACCTGCGGCAGCAGTTCTTGCAGCGGCAGGCGATCGTCACGTGCCGGGCGCCCCGGGATCTGCCCGCTCAGCACGCGCATGCCGAAGGCTTCGGCCAGCCGCGCCACGGCGCCGCCCAGTTCGCCATGGCCGAGCAGGCCGAGGGTCTTGCCTTCCAGCTCGACGATGGGGAAGTCCAGCAGGCAGAACTGGCTGGCCTTGGCCCATTGGCCGGCGGCCACGGCCTGGTTGTAGTCGCACAGGCGGGTGGCCAGGGCCAGCAGCAGGGCGATGGTGTGCTGGGCCACCGACGGCGTGCCGTAGCCCTGGCAGTTGCACACGGTAATGCCCTGGGCGCGGGCGGCGGCCAGGTCGACATTGTTGGTGCCGGTGGCGGCCACCAGGATCAGCTTCAACTGCGGGTTGGCCGCGAGCGCCGCGGCGTCGAGCATGACCTTGTTGCTGACCACCACGCTTGCGCCCTGCAACCGTTCAGCCACTTGCCCGGGGGCGGTGGCAGCGTACAGCTCGAATTCGTCGAACTGCTGACTGAGTGGCGACAGGTCGAGGTCACCGAGGTCGAGGGACTGATGGTCGAGAAACACGGCGCGACGCAAACTGGGCATGGGGCTCTCCGGTGGTGGGGCGCAACGGATGGGGTGGGGCTTTCGCGGGCAAGCCCGCTCCTACAGGTATTGCGCAGGTTTAAAGGCTGGCGCTGTACCTGTGGGAGCGGGCTAGCCCGCGAAGAGGCCATCAGCGGCAGTGTCGAGCGCCAGGTCGCCTTGAGTCAACGCTTGCCACTCATACCTCGCGCCGCCAAATCATTCCTTCGGCTGATTTGACCGGTGCGTCACCGTTCTACAGTAAGTATCTGAATTGTCCTGCCTGTTTTCGAGAAAAGGGATACTCCATGCTGCAGACGCGCATCATCAAGCCCGCCGAGGGCGCCTACCAATACCCTCTGCTGATCAAGCGCCTGCTGATGTCGGGCAGCCGTTACGAAAAAACCCGTGAAATCGTCTACCGCGACCAGATCCGCCTGACTTATCCACAGCTGAGCGAGCGCATCGCCCGGCTGGCCAACGTGTTGACCGAAGCCGGAGTGAAGGCCGGTGACACCGTTGCGGTGATGGACTGGGACAGCCACCGTTATCTTGAATGCATGTTCGCCATCCCGATGATCGGCGCGGTGGTACACACCATCAACGTGCGCCTGTCGCCCGAGCAGATCCTCTACACCATGAACCACGCCGAAGACCGCTTCGTGCTGGTCAACAGCGACTTCGTCGGCTTGTACCAGGCCATCGCCGGCCAACTGACCACGGTGGACAAGACCCTGCTGCTGACCGACGGGCCGGACAAATCCGCCGAGCTGCCCGGGCTGGTGGGCGAGTACGAGCAGTTGCTGGCCGCGGTCAGCCCGCACTACGACTTCCCCGACTTCGACGAAAACTCGGTGGCCACCACCTTCTACACCACCGGCACCACCGGCAACCCCAAGGGCGTGTACTTCACCCATCGCCAGCTGGTACTGCACACCCTGGCCGAGGCCTCGGTCACTGGCAGCATCGACAGCGTGCGCCTGTTGGGCAGCAACGATGTGTACATGCCCATCACCCCGATGTTCCACGTGCATGCCTGGGGCATCCCCTATGCCGCCACCATGCTGGGCATGAAGCAGGTGTACCCGGGGCGCTACGAGCCGGACATGCTGGTGCGCCTGTGGCGCGAAGAGAAGGTCACGTTCTCGCACTGCGTGCCGACCATCCTGCAGATGTTGCTCAACTGCCCCAACGCCCAAGGGCAGGACTTCGGCGGCTGGAAAATCATCATCGGCGGCAGCGCGCTCAACCGCGCCCTGTACGAAGCGGCCCTGGCCCGCGGCATCCAGCTCACTGCGGCGTATGGCATGTCGGAAACCTGCCCGCTGATCAGCGCCGCCCACCTGAACGACGAACTGCAGGCCGGCAGCGAGGACGAGCGCGTCACCTACCGGATCAAGGCCGGCGTACCGGTGCCCTTGGTGGAGGCGGCCATCGTCGACGCCAACGGCAACTTCCTGCCTGCCAACGGTGAGGCCCAGGGCGAACTGGTGCTGCGCGCACCGTGGCTGACCATGGGCTACTTCAACGAGCCGGAAAAAAGCGAGGAGCTGTGGCAGGGCGGCTGGCTGCACACCGGCGATGTGGCCACCCTCGACGGCATGGGCTTCATCGATATCCGCGACCGCATCAAGGATGTGATCAAGACCGGCGGTGAGTGGATCTCGTCGCTGGACCTCGAAGACCTGGTCAGTCGCCACCCGGCGGTGCGCGAAGTGGCGGTGGTCGGGGTGCCCGACCCGCAGTGGGGCGAACGGCCGTTCGCCCTGGTTGTGCTGCGTGACGGCCAGGCCCTCGATGCGCGTGCTTTGAAAGAGCACCTCAAGCCGTTCGTCGAGCAGGGGCACATCAACAAGTGGGCGATCCCCAGCCAGATCGCCGTTGTTACTGAAATTCCCAAGACCAGCGTCGGCAAGCTCGACAAGAAGCGCATCCGCCTGGACATCAGCCAGTGGCAGGCCAGTAACAGCGCATTCCTGTCCACCTTGTAACAGCATGCGGCCCATGCCGTTCAGGTTGTGGGCCGCATTCCAGAGCGGTTGGCGCCTTGCCAAACGATTAAAATGGTCCATGCTTGAGCACGGTCAGCACCCAGGTGGGTTACCGAGGTGTGTCACGGCCACGCAACACAAATCACACTTTAGAGGGATCAAGCGCCTGTGACCGCTGGCTATAGTCGGGTCAGGGGAATTTCAGGAATGGGGGAGGCGACGCGCGGCATGCGCAGCGCCACGGGCAGGAGCCTGCGTCATCGGGCGCTCGAGCCGTTCTTGAAGGGACTCACTGCCATAACAATAAAGTACATGGAGTAGCGTCGATGACATCTGCAAACCCGTTCTGGCGCCGGGCACGTCTGCCTCTGGCCGTCAGCCTCGCTTCTACGCTCGCAAGTCCCGCTTTCGCTGTCAGCTTCAACATCGGGGAAATCGAAGGCCAGTTCGACTCGTCGCTCTCCATCGGCGCCAGTTGGTCGACCGCCAACCCCAACAAGAACCTCATCGGGGCCAACAACGGTGGCAGGGGGTTGTCGCAAACCTCCGACGACGGCCACCTGAACTTCAAGAAGGGCGAAACCTTCTCGAAGATCTTCAAGGGCATTCACGACCTCGAACTCAAGTACGGCGACACCGGCGTGTTCGTGCGCGGCAAGTACTGGTACGACTTCGAGCTCAAGGATGAACACCGCGAGTTCAAGGACATCAGCGACTCCAACCGCAAGGAGGGCGCTAAGTCTTCTGGCGGCCAGATCCTCGACGCGTTCCTCTATCACAACTACAGCCTCGGCGACCTGCCGGGCACCGTGCGCTTCGGCAAGCAGGTGGTGAGCTGGGGTGAAAGTACCTTCATCGGCGGCGGCATCAACGCCATCAACCCTATCGATGTCTCGGCGTTCCGCCGGCCTGGCGCGGAAATCAAGGAAGGCCTGATTCCGGTCAACATGTTCTACCTGTCGCAGAGCGTCACCGACAACCTGACCATGGAAGGCTTCTACCAGCTGGAGTGGGACCAGACCGTCGTCGACAACTGCGGTACGTTCTTCTCCCAGCCCGACGTGATCGCCGATGGCTGCGACAACAACCTGGCGGTGCTGGCGACTCAGTCCGCCGTGGCCGGGCGCCTGGGTGCACAGATCGGCCCGTTCGCAGGCCCCGCGATGAACGCCCTGGCCAACCAGGGCGTGAGCTGGGGGTCGCCGGACGAAGGTGTGATCGTACGGCGCGGCCCGGATCGCGATGCCCGCGACAGCGGTCAGTTCGGTGTGGCCCTGCGCTATATGTTCGAGCCATTGAACACCGAGTTCGGTGGTTACTTCATGAACTACCACAGCCGTGCACCGATCTTCAGCGGCCGTGGCGCCGATGCGCGCTTCTACCAGCCGGGCAACCTGGCGGGCGCCTTGATCGCCGCCGGTGTACCCGGTGCAGCCGCGACCAACCCGGCACTGCTTCAGGCGCTGATGCCGCTGTACGTGGCGGGCAACTCCAGCTACTACGTGGAGTACCCCGAGGACATCCGCCTGTATGGCTTGAGCTTCTCCACCACCTTGCCCACCGGTACCGCGTGGAGTGGTGAAATCAGCTACCGGCCGAATGCGCCCGTGCAGCTGAACACCACCGATATCCTGTATTCGGGCCTGACGCCGCTCAACCCGAATGCCTCGGTGCTTCAGGGCTTTGCCAATACTGATCAGTCGGGTTACCGGCGCAAGGAAATCACCCAACTGCAAACCACCTTCACCCATTTCTTCGATCAGGTAATGGGGGCCGAGCGTCTGACCATGGTCGGCGAGGTGGGCTGGACCCACGTTGGCGGCCTGGAAAGCACCTCCAAGGCGCGTTACGGGCGTGATCCGGTATACGGCCCGGGGCCTCTGCCCAATGGCACCTGCCAGACGCTCAATGCCAGCACACTGGCCGGCGCCCCGCAGAACAACCTGTCGCGCTACTGCGAAAACGACGGTTTCACCACCTCCGACTCCTGGGGTTACCGCGTTCGCGCCATCTGGGACTACAACAGCGTCTTCGCCGGGGTGAACCTGCGCCCAAGCGTGGCCTGGTCCCACGACGTCTCGGGCTACTCGCCAGGCCCTGGCGGCAACTTCGAAGAGGGCCGTAAGGCAGTCAGCCTGGGCCTGGACGCCGAGTACCAGAACACCTACACCGCCAGCCTGTCGTACACCAACTTCTTCGACGGCAAGTACACCACCGTGGATGATCGCGACTTTGTTGCCCTCAGCTTCGGCATGAACTTCTAATTCAGGACGAGACAGACAATGAACACCACAAAAAGTCTGCTGAAAGCCGGTGTGCTGGGCTTGTCCCTGCTGGCCACCAGCGTCATGGCGGCGGTGTCCGCCGACGAGGCGGCCAAGCTGGGCTCGACCCTCACGCCGATGGGCGCAGAAAAGGCCGGCAACGCCGATGGCTCCATCGGCCCTTGGGAGCCACTGTCCAAGTCGGCCGGCAGCGCCGACGCCAAGGGCTTCCTGTCCGACCCGTATGGCAGTGAAAAGCCGCTGTTCACCATCACCGCGCAGAACGCCGAGCAGTACAAGGACAAGCTCTCGCCCGGCCAGATGGCGATGCTCAAGCGCTATCCCGACAGCTACAAGCTCCCGGTGTACAAGACCCACCGCAGCTCTACGGTGCCTGACGATGTGTTCGCCGCCATCAAGGAAAACGCCACCAAAACCACCTTGGTCGAAGGCGGCAACGGCCTGAACAACTTCCGCACTGCGGTGCCGTTCCCGATCCCCAAGGACGGCCTCGAGGTGATCTGGAACCACATCACCCGCTACCGCGGTGGCAGCGTCTCGCGCCTGGTCACCCAGGCCACACCACAGCCGAACGGCTCCTACAGCTTGGTGTACTTCAGCGACAAGTTCGTGTTCCGCGACAAGATGAAGGACTACGACCCGAACAACCCGGGCAACGTGCTGTTCTACTTCATGCAGGAAGTGACCGCGCCGTCGCGCCTTGCCGGTACAGTACTGCTGGTGCACGAGACCCTCGACCAGGTCAAGGAACCGCGCAAGGCCTGGATCTACAACGCCGGCCAGCGCCGTGTGCGCCAGGCGCCGCAAGTGTCGTACGACGGCCCGGGTACCGCCGCCGACGGCCTGCGTACCTCCGACAACCTGGACATGTTCAACGGTGCGCCAGACCGCTACGACTGGAAGCTCGAAGGCAAAAAGGAGCTGTACATCGCCTCCAACGCCTTCAAGCTCGATGACCCGAAGCTCAAGTACGCCGACATCATCAAGGCCGGCCACATCAATCAGGACCTGGCACGCTACGAGTTGCGCCGCGTATGGCATGTGGTCGCCACGCTCAAGCCGGGCCAGCGGCACATCTATGCCAAACGTGACTTCTACATCGACGAGGACACCTGGCAAGCGGCCGTGATCGACCAGTACGACGGGCGCAATCAGCTGTGGCGCGTGTCCGAGGCGCATGCCCAGCCGTACTACGACAAGCAAGTGCCGTGGTACACCCTCGAGTCCATCTACGACCTGCAATCGGGCCGTTACCTGGCACTGGGCATGAAAAACGAAGAGAAGCGCGCCTACGACTTTGGCTTCACCGCCAGCAAGGCAGACTTCCAGCCCGCCGCGCTGCGTCAGAGTGGCATCAAATGAGTTGAGCGCTGCACCCTCCTTGTAAACTCCCAGAACGCCCCGGCTTGCCGGGGCGTTTCTGTTTACCCAGACCTGGTGGGGCATGGGCTGGTTTATGGCCCATCATTGCCTTGGCTGATATCTGGCAGGGTTGTCTTTTTTTGTCGTAGTCTTTTTTGCGCAAATCGCGCCCATCATCTTCAAATGCTCAAGTTTTGCCGCTAGTCTCGCAAAAATCCGTTTTGCCGAAGTCTTCCCAACAGAACGAGCCGGCCATGACAGACCTGTCCCGCATACATGGAGTCGCCAGCCAGGCACTGGGCCTGTTGGACGGGCGTTTCTTTCGGCCACCGTTGCCGCAAGCCCATGTCCCCCGGGACCGCCTGTGCCAGCGCCTGAGCGCAGGCCTGGCGGGGCGCCTGTTGCTGATAAACGCGCCGGCAGGCTTCGGCAAAAGCTCACTGGCCATCGAGTTCTGCCAGGGCTTGCCTGGGCACTGGCGCAGCCTTTGGCTTGGCCTCAGCCAGCGCGACGCCGACCCAGGGCGTTTTCTTGAGCGCCTGCTCGAAGGCCTGCAGCAGTTTTGCCCGGCCTTGGGCGGCCAGGCGCTGGGGCTGCTGAAAATGCGTCAGCGCCATCAGCCATTCGCCTTCGAAGAGTGGCTCGATGGGTTGCTCGACGAGCTGGCGCTGTACCTGCAACCCGACACCCCCTTGCTGCTGGTGCTGGACGACTACCACCTGGCCCAGGGCCCGGTGCTCGACCGCTGCCTGCAGTTCTTCCTCAACCACCTGCCCGCCGGGCTGGTGCTGCTGGTCACCAGCCGCCAGCGCCCCGACTGGCACCTGGCGCGCCTGCGCCTGTCGCGCCAGCTGTTCGAACTCAACGAACAGGACCTGCGCCTGACCCCTGAGGAGTCATTGGCGGTGATTGGCCGCCAGCCCACCGGCCTGCGTGGCCAGGCGCTGGACAACCTGATCCAGCGCAGCGACGGCTGGGTGGCCGGCTTGCGCTTCTGGCAGCTGGCGGCCAGCGAGTCAGGTGACGACGGCGCGCTGCCCCAGGCCCTGCACGGGGGCGAAGGGCTGATCCGCGACTACCTGCTTGAAGAAGTCATCGACATTCTGCCGGCCACCGTGCAGGCGTTTCTCTACGACACCGCATGTCAGGAGCGTTTTTGCGCCGAGCTGTGTGACGCCGTGCGCGAGCGTGACGACAGCGCCGAGGTGCTGGGTTACCTGCAGGCCCACCAGGTGTTCCTGGTGCCGCTCGACGAGCACGGTCGCTGGTTCCGCTACCACCACCTGTTCTCCGACCTGCTGCGCAGCCGTCAGGCCAGCGGGCCCCTGGCCAGCCAGCACCTGCGCGCCAGCCGCTGGTTCGAAAGCCAGGGCCTGCTGGATGAAGCGGTGGAGCAGGCCTTGCGCGCAGGTCACCTGGATGTGGCGGCGGACCTGGTGCAGAGCCTGTCCGAAGAGCAACTGCTGGCCGAGCAGAACGTCGGCATGTTGCTGCGCTGGAAAATGGACTTGCCCGACAGCCTGCTGATCAGCACCCCGCGCCTGATCGTGCTGTACAGCTGGGCCCTGGGCCTGGCTTGCCAGCTGGATGCGGCTGAAGAGCTCGCCGGCTACCTGAGCCGTTTCCTGCCGGCGCCTTCGGCCACGGCCCAACGCTCGATGCTGGCGCAATGGCTGGCCCTGAGCGGCATCATCGCCAGGGGTCGCGGTGACCGCCAGCGCACCTTCAGCTATTGCAGCGAAGCCCTGCAAAGCCTGCCCTGCAAGCGTTACGGGCAACGCCTGGTGTGCCTGTCGACGCTGTCCAACCTGGCCATCGCCGATGGCGATTTCTGGCGCGCCCGGGGCTGGAACCGTGAGGCCCTGGAGCTGGCCCAGCGGGTCGGCAACCCACTGTTCGAGGCGCTGGCCCATTACGACCGGGCCCGGGTGCTGCACGCCCGTGGCGAGGTGCTCAGGGCGCTGGATGAAGTGCGCCAGGGCCTGCAGCGCCTGCAGGGGCTGTCGGGCCAGCGGCTGTATGCGGTGCGCGCCCGGCTCACGCTTTACGAAGGCTACCTGCTGGCTACCCGGCTGCAGCCCGCACAAGCACGCACACGCCTGCGTGCCGGGCTCAGCGAGGCACGCGCCTGCCGTGATATCAGCGTACTCATCGGCCACTGTGTGATCGCCACCCTGGACGGTCGCGAAGGGCGCTTTGCCGAGGCCTTCTCGGAACTGGCCGAAGCCGAACGGCTGATGCATATCTGGGATGTGCCACCCATCTTCTATCTGGCCATGATCACCTTGGTGAAGTGTGAGTTGTGGCTGGCCCAGGGCCGCACCGACCTCGCCGAATCCTGGCTGCTGCGCCTGGGCCAGACCTACGGCGGCGAGCAACCGGCCGCGGCCCCCGAATTTCACCCCTTGCTGCCGCTGCATATCGAACTGCAGCGGGCGCTGCTGGAGCAGGTGCTCGAGCGCCCGGCGGATGCCGAGGCACGCCTGCATGCGCTGGCCGCCCGGGGGCAGGCCAGTGGCGGCATGGCGCTGGCCATCTGTGCGATGTGCCAGTCGGTCGGGTTGTTGCTGGCCCAGGGGCGTGAAAACGATGCGGTGAAACTGCTGGCGCAGGCCGTTGAGGCAGCGCAAGGTGGCGCGCTGCAAGCGTTCCAGCGGCTTATCGAAGTACATCCGCAGTGGTTGCGCGAGCAACTCGCCGTACGCGCGTGCGCGGTCCAGGCCGAGTTGCTGGCGCGCCTGCCCGACGCCCCGCAAACCGCCAGCAGCCCTGCCGAATCGCTCAGCGGCCGTGAACTGGCGGTGCTCGAGCTGATCGCCCAGGGTTGCTCCAACCAGCAGATCAGCGAACGGCTGTTCATCTCGCTGCACACGGTCAAGACCCACGCCAGCCATATCAACAGCAAGCTGGGCGTGGAGCGCCGCACCCAGGCCGTGGCTCGGGCCAAGGCCTTGGGTTTGCTGGCGTAGTGGCGTTTTGCCCGCTAACATGGCGGGCTGCTGAGCGCTCATCTTTCCAGGCTCGCTGCCGATACACAGTTCGGCGGCATGCATCGGCGCGCGCCACTTTTTCCCATTATTCCAATACAGGCCGTCTTGATGCTGCAGTACGGGCAAAAAAGCTTTCTGATCGTCGACGACTTCACCGATTTTCGTACGTCGACCCGCTCCATGCTGCGTGAGCTGGGCGTGCGCGACGTCGACACCGCCGACAGCGGCGAGCAGGCGCTGCGCATGTGCGGGCAGAAGCGCTACGACTTCATCCTCCAGGACTTCCACCTGGGCGACGGCAAGAAGAACGGCCAGCAGGTGCTCGAGGACCTGATCCTCGACAAGCTGATCAGCCATGAATGCGTGTTCATCATGGTCACCGCCGAGAGCAGCCAGGCCATCGTGCTCAGTGCCATCGAGCACGAGCCGGACGCCTACCTGACCAAACCGTTCAACCGTGTCGGCCTGGCCCAGCGCCTGGAAAAACTGGTACAGCGCAAGACCCTGCTCAAGCCGATCCTCCAGGCCCTGGACCGCGGCCAGCCGGCCCAGGTGCTCGCCGCCTGTGCCGAGCTGTGCAAGAAAGACCCGCGCTTCGCCCCGCTGTGCCTGCGCTACCGAGCCGACGCGCTGCGCGACCTGAACCGTTTCGACGAGCTTGAGAAGTTCCTGAAAGGCATTCTCGCCAGCCGCCCGCAGCCGTGGGTGTATGCGGCGCTGGGCAACCTGCTGCACAAGCGCGGCCAGCATGCCCAGGCCCAGGGCGTGTTCGAGCAGGCGCTCAAGGCCTTCCCGATCATGCCCAGCCTGTATGACGGCATGGCCGACGTGCTGGTGGCCCAGGGCGAATCGCGCCGTGCCCAGCACATGCTTGAAGAGGCCGTGCGCCTGTCGCCGCTGGCTGTGCGCCGGCAGGCGGCGCTGGGCAAGCTGGCGCTGGAGAACGCCGACTTCGAAACCGCCTCCAAGGCTTACCGGCACTCGGTCAACCAAGGGCAGAGCTCGCGCTACAAGGATGCTGAAAGCAACCTGGGCCTGGCCCAGGCGCTGATGAACAAAAACGCAGGCTTTGGCCTGGATGCGCGTACCCGGGTTGAAATCAACACCGTGCTCAGCGAAGTGGCCAAGGAGCATGTCGAGGACCAAGGCCTGCAGGTGCGTGCGCGGCTGATGAAGGCCGCCAGCCTGCAGCAGGCCGGTGACCCGGACACCGCAGCCAAGCTCACCGAACAGGCCATGCAGCGGCTTGAGAAGATGGACCAGTTCTTCTCGGTGGAAGCCGCGTTGACTGTGGCCAAACAGCTGCAGCAGCTTGGTCAGGATGCGGCGGGCACCTCCATCCTGAAAGGCTGCGTGGAAACCTACGGCGATGACCCAAAAGTCATGCAGAGCGTGGCCAAGCTTACCGACGACCCCACGGTGCTGGGCGCGGTGACCGAAGCGGTCGACCTCAACCGCCAGGGCGTTCGCAGCTACCAGGGCGGCCAGCTCAGCGAAGCGCTGGGCATGTTCCGCAAGGCGCTGTCGCTGCAACCGAAAAACATCAGTATCGCCCTCAACACCGCCCAGGCCTTGCTGCGCATCGGCGGTGAAACTCCGCCGCCGGCACTGCTGCAGGAGTGCCGCGACTGCCTCACCAGCGTGGCCGGCATCCCGGCCAGCGACAGCCGCTACGAGCGCTACCGCAAGCTGCATGTGCGGGTGTTCGGCGCATGAGCCAGGGCGACCAGGGGCTGGATTTTTCCACGGTGATCGCCTCCACCGTGCACGACCTGAAAAACTCGCTGTCGGCGTTGATCCAGGCCCACAACCAGTGGCTGGCACGCCTGCCCGAAGAGCTTCAGGGCGGCGCCGAGCAGGGCATCATGGAGCATGAGTTCAGCCACCTGAACGGCATGCTGGTGCAGTTGCTGGGCCTGTACAAACTGGGTGTCAACCAGCTGCCGGTGTGCCCCGACTACCACGAGCTGGACGACTTCATCGAAGCCCAGCTGGCGGCCCACCAGGAGGTGCTCAAGCACCGCGACATCCTCGCCACCTGGCGCATCGACACCGACAACCCGCTGGGTTTCTTCGACCGCGAGCTGGTCGCCTCGGTGGTGGCCAACGTGCTGACCAACGCCATTCGCTACGCCGGCCACGCACTGCTGATCAGCATCGAGGAGGAGGGCGAGCAACTGGTCATCAGCGTCAACGACGACGGCGCCGGTTATCCACAGCGCATGCTCGAGCGCCAGAGCGATTACGTGCAGGGCATCGACCAGCAAAGCGGCAGCACCGGCCTGGGCCTGTACTTCGCCGCGCGCATCGCTGCGCTGCACGAGCGCAACGGGGTGCGCGGGCGGATCGAGATCGCCAATGGCGGGGCGCTGGGGGGCGGGTTGTTCAGGTTGTATTTGCCTTGAACTCGGTAATCAGGTGAAACACTCCCAGGATCAGTTGCAGGGGCTTTCCTTCTGTTTGTAGGAGCACTCCTTGAATGCTGATTTAGCCTCAGGAGGCCTGTTTTTCGGTGCTGATGGTGGTTAGTAATACGGCTCCCAAACAATCCAGGAGTCGTACCGATGCAAAAAACAGTCAGCCATCGTCGTAAACCTTCGCGTGAACATAATTCTCCCCATGGGCAAGCCAGGGTTCGATATGACCTCGACACTCTGTTGAGCCAGTGCGACTTCCACGCCCCAGCCCCGAAAGACCTCGAAGCCTGGGATCAAATGCGCCCTGTAGCGCGTGAAATTTGCTGAACCTGGTTGAGTGAGTGCCATGGGAGATGGTCTTCGCTACCAGGTGTACCGTTCATTGGCAAGAAAACGTGTGGAGGAGGTTCTGCTTGATCAGCCTGCTCTTCTTAAGGATGGCGTTCAGGCTGATCAGGTCAGGATGGAGCCCATAACACCCGCGTGTGTTGAGGCAAGCCTGCAATGGGGAGATAGCGCCACGCTGTTTCCATGGGAGTGCGTTCAGCGATGGAAGGGCAAGGACCGCAGAGGTTTCGATCTGGCGATTTGGCACGCTAGTGAGCTGTGCGGCCTTTGCTATGCCACGCCACGCAAGAGTCGTCTGTGCATCAAGATCATCTTGCTTGAAAGCCAGCCAGGCCGTTCTCATCCTCTGGCCGGCTCCGTGGCGGCGCTTGCAATCATGTCGACCGAGTTTTACGGTCGGATGCTGGGCTGTCGTGAAATCGAGATCGAGAATCCCGTATTCGCAATACGCCCGTTGTATGAAGCGCTAGGCTTCAAATGCATGCTTGGCAGTCGCCTTGTGATGAAAATCGATCCTTAATACTATCGGGCGCCAGTCCTTTGTGGAGGCAGTCGTGAAATCTGCAAAACAGCACACAGCAGAGCAGGCCATGGCCCATTTCGAAGCGCAAGCACGACGATTGGTGGGTGAGGTATCCCGTACTCAGTTGCGCTTGCTTCAAGTGGCCAAGGAACAGGGCGTTAAACTTGAGCCGGGCGGGCGTATGGCTGGTTGAGTCGGCAGTACTGCCGTGATTACCCGACGACCTTCACCGGCCGTTTTTACCGTGATTTCCCTAGGCAAGCATGAACCTACAACCCACTAGCCTCATCCGCGAAACCTTCCCCGTCGGCCCTTTGCAGTGCAACTGCACCCTGATCGGCGACCCGCTCAGCAAAAAGGCCATCGTCGTCGACCCGGGCGGTGACGAGCAGAAAATTCTTGCCCGCCTGCAGCACCACGGCCTGACCTTGGTGAGCATCATCCACACCCACGCCCACTTCGATCATTTCCTCGCCTCGGGCCGGCTCAAGGAACTGACCGGCGCCACCTTGCACCTGCACAAGGCCGACCAGCCGTTGTGGGACAACCTCGAAATGCAATGCCAGATGTTCGGTGTGCCCTACACGCCGGTCCCCTCGCCCGACCGCTGGCTGGGCGACGATGAAGCGCTGGCCTGTGGCTGCGGCGTGGCGCTGCACACCCCGGGGCACACGCCGGGCTCGATGAGCTTCTGGTTCGCCGAGCACAAGCTGCTGATCGCCGGCGACACCCTGTTCCGTCGTGGTGTCGGCCGTACCGATTTGTGGGGTGGCGATCAGCGGGCTATCGTTCGTTCCATCAAGGAGCGGCTGTACCGGCTGGATGAAGAGGCGATCGTGGTGACCGGCCATGGCCCGGACACCCGCCTCGGTGACGAGATGCGCGAGAACCCGTTCGTGCGGGCGTAAAGTTTCATGGAATTTTTGCGCGCGGGTGCAATCCAAGCCACGGCACAGATCCGTATGTGATCCGCTGCACTTATGAATTCAGTAGGAGCTTGTCCATGATGCGTCGTCTGATTATCGTCGCTACCGCCGCCGCCCTGATGACCGGTTGTGCCGGCCAGAACCCCTATGACGGCCAGAGCCAGGACCAGGGCTCCACGGGGATGAGCAAGACGGCCAAATACGGCGGCCTGGGCGCGCTGGCCGGCGCCATTGCCGGTGCCGCCATTGACCACAACAACCGTGGCAAGGGGGCGCTGATCGGCGCTGCCGCGGTAGGTGCCGCTGCCGCAGGTTATGGCTACTACGCCGACAAGCAGGAAGCCGAGCTGCGCGCCAAGATGGCCAATACCGGCGTCGAGGTCCAGCGCCAGGGTGACCAGATCAAACTGATCATGCCGGGCAACATCACCTTCGCCACCGACTCTGCGAACATCTCGCCAAGCTTCTATGCGCCGCTGAACAACCTGGCCGGCTCGTTCAAGCAGTTCAACCAGAACACCATCGAGGTGGTCGGCTTCACCGACAGCACCGGCAGCCGCCAGCACAACATGGACCTGTCGCAGCGCCGCGCGCAGGCAGTCAGCACCTACCTGACCTCGCAGGGCGTGGATGGCACCCGGGTGAGCGTGCGTGGCATGGGCCCGGATCAGCCGATCGCCAGCAACGCCGATGCCAATGGCCGGGCGCAGAACCGTCGGGTAGAGGTGAACCTCAAGCCGATTCCGGGCCAGCAGTATGACCAGCAGGGGACTGTGCAGCAGTATCCGTAAGGGCTGACATCGCAAGGGGCTGCTGCGCAGCCCAATCGCTGGCAAGCCAGCTCCTACACGGACCTCTGTAGGAGCTGGCTTGCCAGCGATCGGGCCGCGCAGCGGCCCCTTTTCATTTCAGCGCACGTTACTGGCCTGGATGGCTGTCAACGCAATGGTATGCACGATGTCATCCACCTGCGCCCCGCGCGGCAGGTCGTTCACCGGTTTGCGCAAGCCCTGCAGCATCGGCCCTAGGCTGACGCAGTCGGCGCTGCGCTGCACCGCCTTGTGGGTGGTGTTGCCGGTGTTCAGGTCGGGGAACACGAACACCGTGGCGCGCCCGGCAACCGGGCTGTGCGGCGCCAGCTGGCGGGCGATGTCCGGGTTGGCGGCGGTGTCGTACTGCAGTGGGCCGTCGATCAGCAACTGCTGCTCGGCGTGTTGCGCCAGGCGCGTGGCTTCACGCACCTTCGCCACTTCTTCGTCGCTGCCGGCCGAATCACTCGAATAGCTCAGCATCGCCACCCGCGGCGCAATGCCGAACGACTCGGCCGACTCGGCGCTCTGCCGGGCGATTTCGGCCAGTTCCTCGGCGCTGGGGTGCGGGTTCATCACGCAGTCGCCGTACACCAGCACCTGGTCGGGGAACAGCATGAAGAACACCGACGACACCAGGCTGGCGCCCGGCGCGGTCTTGATCAGTTGCAGGGCCGGGCGGATGGTGTTGGCGGTGGAATGCACCAGGCCCGACACCAGCCCGTCCACCTCGCCCAGCGCCAGCATCATGGTGCCGATCACCACTGGGTCTTCCAGTTGCTGCTCGGCCATGGGCGCGTTGAGGTTCTTGCTCTTGCGCAGCTCGACCATCGGCTCTACGTAGCGCCCGCGGATCAGCTCCGGGTCCAGCACCTCGAGGTCCGGCGGCAGGCTGATGCCCTGGGCGCGGGCCACGGCGGCCACCTCTTCGGGTTTGGCCAGCAGCACGCAGCGGGCGATGCCGCGGGCCTGGCACAGCGCAGCAGCCTGCACCAGCAGCGGCTCGGCACCTTCGGGCAGGACAATGCGCTTGTTGGCTTGCTGGGCGCGCTGGATCAACTGGTAGCGGAACACCGCCGGCGACAGGCGCAGCTCGCGCGGGGTGCCGCAGCGCTGGTGCAGCCAGGCCGCGTCCAGGTGGGTGGCGACAAAGTCGGTGATGAATTCGGCGCGCTCGCGGTCATCCACCGGGATTTCCCGGTTCAGCGAGTTGAGCTGGTTGGCAGTGTCGTACGAGCCGGTACTCACCGACAGGATCGGCAGGCCGGCCTGCAGCGCACCGCTGCACAGCTCGAGGATGCGCGGATCGGGCTTGCTGTCGCTGGTCAGCAGCAGGCCGGCCAGAGGCACGCCGTTGATCGCTGCCAGACTCACCGCCAGGATGATGTCGTCGCGATCGCCCGGGGTAACCACCAAGGTGCCGGAGGTGAGCAGCGGCACGGTGTTGGCCACGGTGCGGGCGCAGATGATGATCTTGTTCATGCGCCGCTGCTCGTAGTCACCGGCGTTGAGCACCTGGGCGCCGAGCAGTTCGGCCACGTCGCGGGTACGCGGGGCGTTGAGTTCGCTTTGCCAGGGGATGCAGCCCAGCAGGCGGAAGTCGCTGCCGCGCAGCAGCGGCGAGTGCTCGCGCAGGCGCGTGGCGAACTCGGCCATGCTCTCGTCGGTGCGCACTTTGTTCAGAATGACCCCGAGCACCTTCGGGTCGCGCGGCCCACCGTACAGCTGGGCCTGCAATTCGACCCGGCCGGACAGCTCGCTGAGCACCTCGTTTTCCGGCGCCGATACCAGGATCACCTCGGCGTCCAGGCTCTTGGCCAGGTGCAGGTTGACCCGGGCCGCGTAGCTGGCGTGGCGGGTCGGCACCATGCCCTCGACCACCACCACGTCCTTGCCGACGCAGGCCTGCTGGTACAGGCGGATGATCTCTTCAAGCAACTCGTCCAGCTGGCCATCGCCGAGCATGCGCTCGACCTGGCCCAGGCTCAGCGGGGTGGGCGGCTTGATACCGTGGGTACGCGCCACCAGTTCGCTGGAGCGCTCAGGCCCGGTGTCACCGGGGTGCGGCTGGGCGATCGGCTTGAAAAAGCCGACCTTCAGCCCGGCGCGCTCGAGGGTGCGAACGAGGCCCAGGCTGATGGAGGTCAGGCCGACACCGAAGTCGGTCGGCGCAATGAAAAAAGTCTGCATGCGTGCTTCTCGAAATAAGCGGTGCAAAAGAATCAACGGCCAAGGGTATCGCTAACCGCCCCCTGGGCGCACCAGCCACAGGCAAATGCCTGGCCGATGCGGCGCTGGCGCTGTTCGGCGTCGAGCACCCAGGGCCGCGCCTGCCAGGGGGGCTGGTGGCGCAGGTGCTGGGTATGGCCGCAAGACAGCGACACCACCCAGTGGCCTTCCTGGTCCTGGTGAAAGCCCGTGATCAGACTGACGGGCGACCCTTCGTCCATGGTCGGTTCGCAATCGGCCGATGCCTTGGTTACACTTCCCCGTTCTACATTCTTTTGCAAAAGGTCTTGCCCCATGCTGATCGCCGCCAACAAGGCTGTGTCCATCGACTATACCCTGACCAACGACGCCGGGGAGACCATCGACAGCTCCGCCGGTGGTGCGCCGCTGGTTTACCTGCACGGTGCCGCCAACATCATCCCGGGCCTGGAAAAAGCCCTGGAAGGCAAGCAAGCCGGTGACGAACTTGAAGTTGCCATTGAGCCGGAAGACGCCTACGGCGAATACCTGGCCGAGCTGGTCAGCACCCTGAACCGCAGCCTGTTCGAAGGCGTCGACGTGCTGGAAGTCGGTATGCAGTTCCACGCCTCTGCACCGGACGGCCAGATGCAGATCGTCACCATCCGTGACGTAGACGGCGACGACGTCACCGTCGACGGCAACCACCCGCTGGCCGGCCAGCGCCTGAACTTCAAGGTGAAAGTGGTCGACGTGCGTGACGCCAGCGAAGAAGAAATCGCTCACCGTCACATCCACGGTGAAGGTGGCCATCACCACTGATTTTCTGCGCTAAGCTCAGAAAGTCGCCAGGCGCTCGGACAAGCCGGCATGCCCCCGACGGGGGTACGCGGCTTGGAAGAGCGCCTTTTTAGTGGGCGCAATTCGCCCCAGCGACAATCGGGAACCTGAGAGGGGATTCAACATGAGTGCATTTCACGACCTGACATTGAAGGCGTTGAACGGCGAGGACCTGCCCCTCGCCCCGTTCAAGGGCCAGGTGGTGCTGGTGGTCAATGTCGCCTCCAAATGTGGCCTGACGCCGCAGTACGCCTCGCTGGAAAAGCTGCACCAGCAATACAAGGGCAAGGGCTTCAACGTGCTGGGCCTGCCGTGCAACCAGTTTGCCGGGCAGGAGCCGGGCAGCGAGAAGGAGATCCAGGACTTCTGCAGCCTCAACTACGGCGTGAGCTTCCCGCTGGGTGCCAAGCTCGAGGTCAACGGCCACGAGCGCCATCAGCTGTACCGCCTGCTGGCGGGTGAGGGCGCGGAGTTCCCCGGCGACATCACCTGGAACTTCGAAAAGTTTCTGGTCGGCAAGGATGGCCGCGTGCTGGCCCGTTTCGCCCCGCGTACCGCACCGGACGACCCCAGCGTGGTGCAGGCCATCGAGAAGGCCCTGGCCTGATGCAGCCTCTGCAGGCTCGGCTGTTTTGTGCTGCCTGTACCGGCCTCATCGCCGGCAAGCCGGCTCCTACAGGGGCTGCATGGATCTGAGGGTTATGCGATCTCTGTGGGAGCGGCTTTAGCCGCGAAGCAAGCGACACGCTGGATGGCACCGGCAAAGCCGGTGTTCGCGGGTGAACCCGCTCCCACAGGGCTGCGATACCCTTCAATCACCCCAATCAATAATGCTGTGCCGGCCCCCGCACTGCCCCTAAGCTCAGGCGCATTTCCTCACCCGTGCCGGGAGCGCCGCATGTCCAGCAACCCTCTGTTCCAGCCCTTCACCCTGGGTACCCTCGAGCTGCCGACCCGTGTGGTCATGGCGCCGATGACCCGTACCTTCTGTCCCGGCGGCGTGCCCCACGACGGCGTGGTCGAGTACTACCGCCGCCGTGCTGCAGCAGGTGTCGGCCTGATCATCACCGAGGGCACCACGGTCGAGCACAAAGCGGCCAACGGCTACCCCAACGTGCCACGCTTCTACGGCGCGGACGCCCTGGCCGGCTGGCAGCGCGTGGTCGAGGCGGTGCACGCCGAAGGCGGGCGCATCGTGCCGCAGCTGTGGCATGTGGGCAGCGTGCGTCGCCTGGGTGTGGAGCCGGACGCCAGCGTGCCGGCCTATGGCCCGAGCGGCAAAGAGAAGGACGGCACTGTGCTGGTGCAGGGCATGAGCCACGCTGATATCCGCGAGGTGATCGCTGCTTTCGCCCAGGCGGCGCGCGATGCCCAGGCCATTGGCATGGACGGGGTGGAGATCCACGGCGCCCACGGCTACCTGATCGACCAGTTCTTCTGGGAGGCCAGCAACCGCCGCAACGACGAATATGGCGGCGACCTGGCCGGCCGTTCGCGTTTTGCCATCGAGCTGATCCAGGCCGTGCGCGCGGCGGTGGGTCCTGACTTCCCGATCATCTTCCGTTTTTCGCAGTGGAAGCAGCAGGACTACAGTGCGCGCCTGGTGCAAACCCCCGAAGCGCTGGCAGCCTTCCTCGAGCCGCTGTCGGCGGCGGGTGTGGATATCTTCCACTGCTCCACCCGGCGTTTCTGGGAACCGGAGTTTGACGGCAGCGAGTTGAACCTGGCCGGCTGGACCCGCCAGCTCACCGGCAAGCCGAGCATCACCGTGGGCAGCGTCGGCCTGGATGGCGAGTTCCTGCAGTTCATGGTCGACACCGACAAGGTTGCCGAGCCTGCCAGCCTCGAAGGCCTGTTGCAGCGCCTGGAGGCCCGGGAATTCGACCTGGTGGCGGTCGGCCGCGCGTTGCTGGTCGATGCGCAATGGGCGCAGAAGGTGCGCGAGGGGCGTGAAGCCGAAGTGCTGCCGTTCAGCCGCGAGGCGTTGACGAGCCTGGCTTGAGGGCCAGGGGCGGGGCTGCCTCACTGTTGGCCGTGCCGCCCCGGCAGGCGTTGAACAGGTAGCCCTCGAACTGCTCGACGATCGCTGGCCAGCCCTGGCGGCTGGCGTGCTGGCGGGCGTTCAGGCGCACCCGGCGCAGGGTTTCGCTTTCTTCCAGCAGCCAGCAAGCGGCGTCGATGAAACCCGCCTGATCGCCCGGCATGGCCAGCGCGCCGCTGTGGCCGTGGCGGATGTGCTGGGCGGCGGCGGCCTCGTCGTAGGCGACCACCGCCAGCCCTGAGGCCATGGCCTCCAGCACCACGTTGCCGAAGGTTTCGGTGAGGCTGGGGAACAGGAACAGGTCGGCGCTGGCGTAGTGTTCGGCAAGCACTTCGCCGCGCTGGGCGCCGCAAAATTCGGCGTGCGGCAGTTGCTGCTGCAGGCTGGCGCGCAATGGCCCGTCACCGACCATCACCAGGCGCAGGCGCCGCTGTGGATAACTTTTCTGCAGCGCCGCCATGCACGGGCGCAACAGTGCCAGGTTCTTCTCCGCCGCCAGTCGCCCGACATACAGCACGGCGATGTCGTCCGCAGCCAGCCCCCATTGCTCGCGCAAGGCCTGGCTGCGCCGGGCCGGGTTGAACAGACTGGCATCCACGCCCCGGGCCATCAGCCCCAGGCGCTCGAAACCACGGCGCTCCAGCTCAAGGCGCTGGCTGGCGCTGGGCACCAGGGTGATGGCGGTGCGCCGGTGGAACCAGCGCAGGTAGTGAGTGAGCAGCCTTGCCAGCAGGCCAAGGCCGTATTGCCCCGAGTACTGCGGGAAGTTGGTGTGAAAGCCGCTGACCACGGCAATGCCCAACCGCCGAGCGGCACGCAGGGCGCTCAACCCCAGCGGCCCTTCGGTTGCGATGTACAGCACATCGGGGCGCTGCCGGCGCCAGCGCCGCCACAGCTTGTGCATCGACACCTCGCCCCACTGCAACCCCGGGTAGCCCGGCAGTGGCCAGCCGCGGCACAGCAGCAGGCTGTCATCCGGCCCCGCTGCGCAATCGCTGGCCTGGCGCGGGCGGACCACCTCCACCTGGTGCCCACGCAGGCGCAGCCCCTCGGCGAGCCGGCCAAGGGTATTGGCCACGCCGTTGATTTCGGGAGGGAAGGTCTCGCTGACCAGGGTGATACGCAAGGGCGGAGTATTCATGACAAAAAGTTTCCGCCGCCCCGATTGCGGGCATGTGACGCCTTTATGACGTACAGATGACGCCTGATTTCCGGCTGTTTCGAAGTCGTGAATATTTCATGGCAAAGCGCTCAAGAAGCGCGCTGGCGCGGCCGATGCAGATGCATTCGACTATCGCTATGCGCTCCAGGAGAGCGGTGATGTTCAACAGCAAACTCAAGCAAGAAATCCAGCAGCTGCGCGAAGAACTGCTGTCCATCGAGCAGGTCAAGAACAGCCTCGACAGTGAAATGCTGGTGCTCCAGCTCGACCCCCAGGGGCGCATCGAGTCGGTCAACGCCAATTTCGAAGCCGAGATGCACTACCGCGCCGAGCAACTGATCGGGCGCAACATCGAAGAAATCGTCCCGGCCCATGTGAAGCAGCTCGACTTCCACCAGCGCATGAAGGCCGCCATCACCCGTGGCGAACACCTCAACGGCGCATTTCGCCTGTTGCGCGGCAATGGCCAGGAAGCCTGGCTGCGCTCGATCCTGCAGCCGGTGAAGGACAGCAGCGGGCGCATCCGCTATTTCTCGCTGCATTCCAGCGACCTCACCCGCACCATCGAGACCGCCCGCGAGCATGAGAGCCTGATCAAGGCGCTGATGCGTTCCACGGCCGTGATCGAGTTCGACCTTGACGGCCAGGTGCTCACCGCCAACGACCGCTTCCTCGAGGGCATGGGCTACCGCCTCGAGCAGGTGCGTGGCAAGCCGCACCGCATGTTCTGTGACCCGCAGGAAGCCAGCGCGCCCGAGTACAAGGCGTTCTGGGACAAGCTGCGCCGCGGCGAGTATGTTGCCGACCGCTTCAAGCGCATCGATGCCCATGGCCGTACGGTGTGGCTGGAGGCCTCGTACAACCCGATCTTCGATGCCCACGATGTGCTCTACAAGGTGGTCAAGTTCGCCACCGTGGTCACCGACCAGGTCAATCAGGAGCAGGCAGTGGCCGAAGCGGCCGACATCGCCTACACCACCTCGCTGGAAACCGACGGCTGCGCACGCAAGGCCACCGAGGTGGTGACCCAGACGGTGGAAGTGATGCGCGGCCTGGAGGGTTCGATGCAGGACGCCGCCGACGGCATCCAGGCGCTGGACAAGCAGTCCAAGGTGATCGGCGCGATCATCAAGACCATCAGCGACATTGCCGGGCAGACCAACCTGCTGGCGCTCAACGCCGCCATCGAGGCCGCCCGTGCCGGCGAGCAGGGCCGTGGCTTTGCCGTAGTCGCCGACGAGGTGCGTCAGCTAGCCTCGCGCACCAGCAGCGCCACTGAAGAAATCGCCAAGGTGGTGCAGCAGAACGAGCAACTGGCTCAGGCTGCGGTGGACATCATCGACACCAGCAAGCGCCAGGCCGAGCAGGGCCTGGCGCTGGCCGCCGACACCGGCGGGGTGATCGTGGAGATTCAGGAAGGGGCGAAAAAGGTGGTGGATGCAGTGGGGCAGTTCTCCAGCCAGCTGTCGCACTGATTCACCCCCTGTAGGAGCCGGCTTGCCGGCGATCACCGGCACAGCCGGTGCCAGCATTCGCCTGTGCTGGCCTCATCGCCGGCAAGCCGGCTCCTACAGGTACTGCACAGGCTGACGGTGCCCCCTGTGGGAGCGGCTTTAGCCGCGAACACCGGCGCAGCCGGTGCCATCCACGGCAAAGCCCCCAGCAATTACTTGCGCTCTCGCACCCAGAACAACGTCGCCCCGGCCACCGCCGCCGGCATCATCAGCACGTTGACCAGCGGGATCATCAACGCAAGATACGTAATGCCGCCAAAACCCAGCGACTGCCAGCGCTTGCTGCGCAGCCAGGCGAGCATGTCCTGCCAGCTCATCTTGTTGTTGTCCGCCGGGTAGTCGATGTACTGGATCGCCATCATCCACACGCCGAATGCCAGCCACAGCGGCGCGGCGATCACGTTGACCACCGGGATCAGCGACAGGATGAACAGGCCGATGGCCCGCGGCAGGAAGTAACCCAGCTTGCGCATCTCGCGGCTGAAGGTGCGTGGCACCATGGCCACCAGCTCGCCCCAGCTGAACGCCGGGAAGTTGTCCTGCCCGCGCACCACTACTTCGACCTTTTCTGCCAAAAAGCCGTTGAACGGCGCGGCGATGACGTTGGCCAGCATGGTGAAGGTGAAGAACACCATCAGCGCCACCAGGGCGACGAACAGTGGCCAGAGGATGTAGGTGAGGAAGCTCAGCCAGCCGGGCAGGGTGGGCATCAGGTGGTCGACCCACAGGCTGAACTGGTGCCCGGCAAACCAGATCAGCCCGCCAAACAGCAGCAGGTTGACCGCCAGGGGCAGCAGCACGAACAGGCGCAGGCCCGGGCTCAGGACCAGTTTCAGCCCTTCACGCAGGTATTGGGGGCCGGAAAGAACGGGGGCTTGCATCGGAATGCTCCGCAGATGGAAAACGCGCTGACCATACCCGAGTTTGCCGCGCCGACGAAAGGCGGGCGGGCTTGGCGAAACGGCGTGTAACAAAGCCCATGGGCAGCGCCTATCGGTTTCTTCTGCACATAGAGACTGTCTATAAGGTGGATTGTCTAAGGATATTTCCTTAATCTCTGCGGCCTCGCTACAGTGCGCTCAACTTTTCGTTTCAGGGCCGACGCGTTGTAGCCTTCCCCAAGTGCTGCGTGGGTCCCTTTTAATTCCAGCTGGCGCAACCGCCACCTTGACGGTGCGGCCCGCTCGACAGGAGTTCGTCATGTCCGAAGTACGTCATTCGCGCGTCATCATCCTCGGTTCCGGCCCTGCCGGTTACAGCGCCGCGGTCTACGCTGCCCGCGCCAACCTCAAGCCGTTGCTGATCACCGGTATGCAGGCCGGCGGCCAGCTGACCACCACCACCGAAGTCGACAACTGGCCGGGCGACCCCCACGGCCTGACCGGCCCGGCACTGATGCAGCGCATGCAGGAACACGCCGAGCGCTTCGAGACCGAAATCGTCTTCGACCACATCAACGCCGTGGACCTGGCCAACAAGCCGTTCACCCTGCAGGGCGACAGCGGTACCTACACCTGCGACGCGCTGATCGTCGCCACCGGTGCCAGCGCCCGCTACCTGGGCCTGCCGTCGGAAGAAACCTTCATGGGCAAGGGCGTGTCGGCCTGCGCCACCTGCGACGGCTTCTTCTACCGCAACAAGCCGGTGGCTGTGGTCGGTGGCGGCAACACTGCCGTGGAAGAGGCGCTGTACCTGGCCAACATCGCCAGCAAGGTAACCCTGGTGCACCGCCGCGATACCTTCCGCGCCGAGAAGATCCTGATCGACAAGCTGCACGCCCGTGTGGCCGAAGGCAAGATCGAGCTCAAGCTCAACGCCACCCTGGACGAAGTGCTGGGTGACAACATGGGTGTGACCGGCGCGCGCCTGAAGAACAACGACGGCAGCTTCGACGAAATCAAGGTCGACGGCGTGTTCATCGCCATTGGCCACACCCCGAACACCTCGCTGTTCGAAGGCCAGCTGACCCTGAAAGACGGCTACCTGGTGGTTGCCGGCGGCCGTGAAGGCAACGCCACCGCGACCAACGTCGAAGGCGTGTTTGCCGCCGGCGACGTGGCCGACCACGTGTACCGCCAGGCGATCACCTCGGCCGGCGCCGGCTGCATGGCCGCGCTGGATGTCGAGCGCTACCTGGACGGCCTGGCCAACGCCTCGTTCTAAGCCAGGCGATCCCCTGTAGGAGCCGGCTTGCCGGCGATAGCGTCAAACCAGGCGACATCACCGTTGCGTCTGACGCCATCGCCGGCAAGCCGGCTCCTACAGAAAGCAAAAAACCGGCCCTTGGGCCGGTTTTTTTGTGCTTGGTGAAACCTTCAAAGGCTCAGGCGCATGGACAAGTCCACCGCCTTCACATCCTTGGTCATCGCACCGATGGAGATGTAGTCCACACCGGTTTCGGCAATCACCCGCAGGGTGGTTTCGTTGACCCCGCCACTGGCCTCGAGCTTGGCCTTGCCAGCGGTAATGCGCACCGCCTCGCGCATTTCGTCCAGGCTCAGCTCGTCGAGCATGACGATATCGGCGCCCGCCGCCAGTGCCTGACGCAGTTCGTCCAGGCTCTCCACCTCGATTTCCACCGGCTTGCCCGGGGCGATGCGGTGCGCGGCGGCCACGGCCTCGGCCACGCCACCGCTGGCGGCGATGTGGTTTTCCTTGATCAGGAAGGCGTCGTACAGGCCGATGCGGTGGTTGTGGCAACCGCCACAGGTGACTGCGTACTTCTGCGCCAGGCGCAGGCCCGGCAGGGTCTTGCGGGTGTCCAGCAAGTGCACCTGGGTGCCCTCGACCAGGTCGGCCAGAAAGCGCGCTCGGGTGGCCACGCCCGAGAGCATCTGCAAGAAGTTCAGCGCCGAGCGCTCGCCGCTCAGCAACGAGCGCGCCGGGCCTTCGAGGTGGAACAGCACCTGGTTGGCTGCCGCCCGCTCACCGTCGGCCACCTGCCAGTGCACCGCTACCCGCGGGTCGAGCTGGCGGAACACCGCATCCACCCACGCAGTGCCGGCGATCACGCAGTCTTCGCGGGTGATGATGGTGGCCTTGGCCAGGCGCTCGGCCGGGATCAGCTGGGCAGTGATGTCGCCGCTGCCGATGTCTTCGAGCAGCGCGCGGCGCACGTTGGCTTCGATTTCGGCGGTCAGGTCGGCGAGGCGTAGGTTCGGCATGGTCGGCTCCACAAGCTAGATGGCGGCGATTATAGGGCAGGGGGGCGGCCTGTACAGCAACCGTACAGACGACCTTTGGTCAGGACGGGTGAGCATTTCGGCAAATGCGTGGTCAGTTCAGGCGTGTGAAACCTTAGCTAGCGGCTGTAAGAATTTTCACCGATAATGGCGCCCAGTATTTGGCGTCATAGCTTTGACGATTTCCACGCAATCGACCCGCGCAACATCCATCAAGGAGTCCCGGATGCATAAAGAAGGCAAGGTGGTGCCCCTGGCGGGGGCCATCGATCGAGGCGCGCGCGCGCTCTCGCCCTGCCTTCCCGTGCTGTTGCTGCAGGTGCGTGACAAGGCTGCGCTGCAATTGCGCCAAGGTTTGCAGGCGTTGTTCGACAACGCCGACGACACCCTCTTCGAAATGGCCGACAAGGCCAGTGGCCGCGCCGACCAGAACCTTTACTTCGAAGCCATGCGCGACCTGCGCCTGAAGCGCAAGAGCATCGAGCGCGGCTTCCTCGACACCTTCTACGAAGCCTTCGCCCGCATCGGCCAGGCCGATGCCTTCGAGCTGCCGGGCATGCTGCCGTTGACGCAGGGCTTGGGCCCGCTGGAGCGTGCAGTGGCGGTGCAGGGCATGGTCGACCGGGTACTGTCGCGCGATGGCCTGGTGCTTGGGCAATTGAACCTGCGCTTCGGCGTGCTGCTGGAGCTTGAGCTGGATGAGCCGCGCAACCCCATGGGCCCGGCCAACCTGTGCGGCTACTTTCTGGCCGCCGGGCGCAATCTGGGGGTGGGGCTGAGCGTCAAGCTGGTGCTGCTCAAGCTGTTCGAGCGCTATGTGCTGCGCGATCTTGACCTGTTGTATGGCGAGGCCAACCAATTGCTGGCCAGCGCCGATGTGCTCCCCGAACTGCAGGCGGCACCGCGCCGCCGCGCCGAAGACCGGCGCAGCACTGGCCGCTGCGCCCCGGCCGACCCGACGCTGGCCGATGACGGCGAGGCCGACAGTGCCGGCCATGCCTTCGTCGCCTCGCTGGGCGAGCTGCTGGCACCGGCCCGCGGGCAGTTCGCGCCGCGCCTGCAAAGCGCTGGCAGCGCGCAGCCGATCAGCACCAGCGACCTGCTGCGCCTGCTCACCCACCTGCAGCACTATGTGCCGGCCCCTGGCGAGGCGGACGACTTCCACCTCGGCCAGCAGCTGCAACAGCTGTTGCTGCGGGTCAGCGTGCGCAGCGGCACGCGTCGCCATATCGCTGCCAGCGACGAGGACATGATCCACCTGGTGGCACTGTTGTTTGGCTACATAGAAGCCGACGACAACCTGCCAGCCAGCCTGCGCGCGCTGATTGCCCGCCTGCATATCCCGCTGCTCAAGGTGGCGCTGATCGACAAGGCCATGTTCAGCCGCGCGACCCACCCGGCGCGGCGCCTGGTCAACGAGATCGCTGCCGTGGCCATCGGCTGGGAGGCCGATGGCGAAGGGCTGCGCGACAGCCTGCACCTGCGGGTGGAGCGGGTGGTGCAACGGCTGCTCAACGACTTTTCCGAAGACTGCACCCTGTTCAACGAACTGCTCGACGAATTCCTCGCCTTCAGCCAGGACGAGCGGCGGCGCAACGAGCTGCTCGAGCAGCGCACCCGCGATGCCGAAGAGGGCCGCGCCCGCACCCTGCAGGCCCGCCTGAAGGTGCAGGACGAACTCAACCAGCGCCTGCGCGGGCGAGTGTTGCCGCTGGTGGTGGTGCAGATGCTCGAGCAGGCCTGGAGCCAGGTGCTGCTGCTGGCCTGGCTCAAGCAGGGCGAAGCCTCGACTGCCTGGGCCGATGCCCTGGCCACGGTGGACGCGTTGTTGGCCAGCATTGCCCCGCACCCGCAGGCCGGGCAGTTGCTCGAGCAATTGCCCGGCCTGCTCAAGGCCCTGCGCGACGGCCTGGCCGGGGTGGCGCTGGATTCGGCCGCCACCCGTGACTTCTTCCAGCAGCTGGAACAATTGCACCTGCGGGCCTGCGGCGGTTCGCCGGTCGAGGGCGTGGCGCTGCCTGATGTATGGGTGCAGTCGGACATCGTGCTGGCCATCGCCGAGGAGTCTGCCTGTGCGCCGAGCCTGCTGCCGGGCGAGGAAGAGCCGGCCCTGCGCCAGGTCGATCGCCTGCGCCTGGGCAACTGGGTCGAGGTGATGGACGACGACGAGCCGCTGCGCTGCAAGCTGGTGGCGCGCATCGACAGCAGCGACCGCCTGGTGTTCAGCAACCGCACCGGCATGAAGGTGCGCGAATGGAACCGCGCCGGGCTGGCCATGGCCCTGCGCCGGGGCGAAGTGCGCCTGCTGGATGACGGGTTGCTGTTCGAGCGGGCGCTGGAAGCGGTGCTCGAGCAGTTGCGCGGGCAGCAGGCACGCTGACCCCTGTAGGAGCCGGCTTGCCGGCGATAGGGCCGGTGCAGCCGCCCTTGCCTTTCAGGCATACTGCCCCCTGTTCCCGGCCTTTTTCAGGATCTGCCCCATGCAACTGGACCGTGCCACAGGCTGGTTCTCCGGCGTCACCCACTGCCCCTCGCCGAACTTCAACGCCCGCCCTGAAGGCGAGGCCATCTCGCTGCTGGTGATCCACAACATCAGCCTGCCGCCGGCCTGCTTCGGCACCGGCAAGGTACAGCAGTTCTTCCAGAACCGCCTGGACCCGGCCGAACACCCGTACTTCGAAAGCATCTGCCAGCTGACCGTGTCGGCGCATCTGTTCGTCGAGCGCGATGGCGCCGTCACCCAGTTCGTCTCGCTGCTCGACCGCGCCTGGCATGCCGGCGTTTCACGCTTCGACGGGCGCGAGGGCTGCAATGACTTCTCCATCGGCATCGAGCTCGAAGGCACTGACGATCTGCCCTACACCGATGCCCAATACGCGACGCTGCAGCAACTCACCCGGCAGATTCGCAAGATTTGGCCGGCCATCGACGCGCAGCGCATCCAGGGCCACAGCGACATCGCCCCCGGGCGCAAGACCGACCCGGGCCCGGCATTCGACTGGCCGCGCTACCGCGCCGGCGTACAACCTGACGAGGACATGGCATGAGTTTTCTGGTGTTGGTGTTGGTGCTGTGGGTCGAGAAATTCTCGGCGCTGCGCCAGCGCTTGCAACGCGACGGTTTCTTCCTTGGCGAACTGGCGCGGCTGGAACGTACCGGCAAGGCCCAGCCGGGCTGGGCGCTGGCCGTGCTGGTGCTGGCACCGGTGGCGCTGCTGGTACTGCTGCTGCATGTGCTGGAGCCGGTAGCCTACGGCCTGTTGGCACTGCCGGTGCACCTGCTGGTGCTGGTCTACAGCCTGGGGCGCGGTGATGTGAAGGCTTCGCTCGGGGCGTTTCGCGATGCCTGGCGCCGGGGTGACGATCAGGCGGCGCTGCATGTGGCCGAGCGTGACCTGGGCCTGGCCGCGGACGATGCCGAGAACCTGATCAAGCGGGTGCAGGGCCATTTGCTGTGGCAGGCCTACCAGAGCTTCTTCGCGGTGATTTTCTGGTACTTCCTGCTGGGGCCTGGCGCAGCGCTCGCGTACCGCCTGCTGGCGCTGGCCAATGACAGCAGCCGCCAGCCCGGTATCAAAACCTTGGCCGGGCAACTGCGCCACGCCATGGACTGGCTGCCGGTGCGGGTGGTGGCGGTGAGTTTCGCCCTGGTGGGTAACTTCGTCGCGGTCACCCGGGTGATGCTGCATGCACTGCTCGACTGGCACATCAGCGCCGGGCACCTGGTGGCTCAGGTCGGCCGCGTGGCGGATGATATCGCCGAGGACGAAGACCGCCTGCAGGGCCTGGCGCGGCTGGACAGCCTGTGGGAACTGCTGCTGCGCTGCGCGGTGCTGTGGTATGCCTGCTTTGCCCTGTGGACGGTGCTGGTCTGACCGATCGGCGCCGCCTCGATCGCCGGCAAGCCGGCTCCTACAGGTTTCGCGTGAGCAGGGGCAATCGCGTCTGCTGCATCGCCGGCAATCGCGCCCCCTGTAGGAGCCGGCCTGCCGGCGATAGGGCCCTCGAACCCAACGCTTAACCTTAAGTTACAAACCTTGAATCGAATCTGCGCTATACAAGCCCACAGGCCACAGATGGCCTTGTGCTACCCCGCAGAACAACAAGAATTCAAGGAGGTGACCCGTGAAGCGTCTGCTCTATCCGGCCATCGCACTGATGAACCGGCTGAGCTTCGGCATGAAGTTCAGCCTGATCAGCGTCCTGTTCTTCCTGCCCATGCTGGTCACCAGTTTTTACCTGGTGCGCGATGCCTACAACCAGTTCCACGCCACCCGTGTCGAGCTGCAGGGCCTGGCGCCGCTGGGGGAAAGCCTGGCGCTGCGTGGCAACCTGGAAACCCTCGGCAACCTTTTGCAGATCAACGCCGTGCTCGGCCAGTCGGGCCAGGCGGGTGATGTGGAAGCGCGTATCAAGGCGCTGGAGGACAAGGTGCAGGCTCAGCTGGATGCGCTGCAGGGCGGCGACCCGACTATCGAGGCCAAGCGCAGCGAGCTGGCCGAGGCCTTTGCCCGCGCCCGTAGCGAAAGCTCGCTATCGAACAAGGCCGCATTGTTCGACAAGCTGCTGGCCCAAGCCCAGGTGCTGGGCAAGCTGATTGCCAGCCAGTCGGGCCTGAACCAGGACAGCCAGGCCTCGGTGCGCCAGCTCGGCGAGCTGGTGGGCAGCGGCACGGCCCAGGTCACCCAGGCCATCGGCGAAGGGCGCTGGATGGGCGCCGTGGCCCTTGGCCGGGGCTTTATGGACTCTTCCGGCAGTGCCCGTTTCGAGGACCTGTTGCAACGCCTGGAACGGCTGGCCGGCGACTACGCCATCCGCCTGGATGACGCTCTGGCCAGTGATACCCGTGCCAAGGCGGCGCTGGCCGCCAGCGCCCAGGCCAGCCAGGCCACCGTCAAGCAGGCGGCGAGCTTGTTCGAGGACCAGGTGGTGGTGGCCGAAACCCTCGATGCCCCCTGGGCCGCTTTCTACCAGCAGACCAGCGACCTGATGGCGCAAACCTGGCAGCTCAACGACGCCGTGCTGGCGCACCTGCACGGCCAGCTGGAAGAGCGCCTGGGCCAGCACCGCTTGCGCATGTTCGCGCTGGTGGCGGCGCTGGGCACGGTGTTCGTGCTGATCATCTACCTCTACAGCGGCTTCTATGTGTCCACCCGCAAGACCCTGCGCAACCTGGGCAGCGCCATGGACAAGGTGGCTGCCGGCGACATGACCGTGAGCTTCCAGGCCCAGAGCCAGGACGAGCTGGGCGAACTGGGGCGTGGCTTCAGCGAGACCGTGCGGCGCATTCGCGGGTTGATCGAACAGGTCGGCCTCACCGTGAGCACGGTGGAGGAGCAGGCCGGGCAGGTGCTGTCGGTATCGGCGCGCAGCAACCAGGCGGTCAGCGGCCAGCGCGAGCAGATCGAGCAGGTGGCCACCGCCATGAACCAGATGAGCGCCACCGCGCTGGAAGTGGCGCGCAGTGCGGCGCGGGCGGCCGAGGGCGCCGAGCGGGTCAACCACGAAAGCGCCTCGGGGCGCGACCTGGTCGAAAGCCAGCAGGGCAGCATCGCCCGCCTGGCCGGGGAAATCGATCAGAGCGTGGTGGCGGTGCATCAACTGGCCGATGACAGCCAGGCCATCGGCCGGGTGCTGGAGGTGATCCGCAGCATCGCCGAGCAAACCAACCTGCTGGCCCTCAACGCCGCCATCGAGGCCGCCCGGGCCGGCGAGCAGGGCCGTGGCTTTGCCGTGGTGGCCGACGAGGTGCGCACCCTGGCCAAGCGCACCCAGGACTCCACCGCCGAAATCGCCCAGATGATCCAGCGTCTGCAGGATGGCGTGGGCACGGCGGTGCGGGTGATGGGCAGCAGCCACCAGATGGCCGCAGGCACCGTGGACGAGGCGCGCCAGGTGCAGCAGGCGCTGGGCAATATCCTTGGCGCGGTGGGTGGCATCGTCGAGCAGAACCAGCAGATCGCCGCCGCCGTGGAGCAGCAGACCGCCGTGGCCCACGACATCGACCAGAACATCGTGGCCATCAACCGCGCCGCCCAGGACACCACCGACGGCGCCTGCCAGACCGAGGACGCCAGCCGGGCGCTGTCGGCACAGGTGGTGGAGTTGAAGCGGTTGATCGGGGCGTTCAGGGTGTAGTGACTGCGCCGGGAACCTGAGAGATCGCATAACCCTGGCAGATGCGCGGAACCTGTAGGAGCCGGCTTGCCGGCGATGAGGCCGGCACAGGCAGCACGAGGCTGTTGCTCCCACAGGTTCAGCGCTAGCCTTGAGGCGGGTGCGATCTTGTGGGTGCGGGTTCACCGAAGCGCCGGGCCACATGCGCTGTATGGCACCGGCTGCGCCGGTGTTCGCGGCTGAAGCCGCTCCTACAGGACTTCACTGGCTCGAATGCTGAGTTGTGAAGCGTTACCAGCCAAACACCTCACAAGCATTGCGACTACTGGCCTCGGCCAGCACCCCACACTCAACCCCCATCACCTGCGCCAACGCCTCGGCAATCTCCGGCAAATGTTCCGGGCTGTTGCGCACCCCCGGGTACATGGCCGGTGCCATGTCCGGCGAGTCGGTCTCCAGCACGATGCTGTCCCGCGGCAGGCGGGCGAGGGTCTTGCGCAATCGCAGTGCCTGGGGCCAGGTGGCGGCGCCGCCCAGGCCCAGCTTGAAGCCGAGCTTGATGTACTCGCGGGCCTCTTCGTAGCTGCCGGCGAAGGCGTGGATGATGCCCGCGCGTGCCGGCTTGTAGCGTTTGAGGGTGGCGATCACCCGGGCGTGGCTGCGGCGCACGTGCAGCAGCGCCGGCAGCTCGAAATCGCAGGCCATTTGCAGTTGTGCTTCGAACAGCGCTTGCTGGCGCTCCTGGTCGAGCTCGGGCAGGTAGTAGTCCAGGCCGAACTCGCCCACGGCGCACAACCGAGGGTCGCCGCGCAGGCGCTCCAGCCACTCGCGCAGTTGCACCAGGTGTTCGGGGCGGTGCTGCTCGAGGTACACCGGGTGCAGCCCCAGCGCCGCGAAAATTCGCTCGTCGCTACTGGCCAGGTCCCACACCCGCTGGAAGTTTTCCTGATACACCCCCAGCACCACCATGCGCTCCACCCCGCGCGCCGCCGCATTGGCCAAAAGGTGCGGGCGGTCGGCGTCGAAGTCGGGGAAGTCCAGGTGGGTGTGGGTGTCGATCAGGCGCATGGTCAGGCCGGGATACGCTGCTTGAAGGTGCGGCCGATGGCGTGCACGCCGGGCTCGTAGCGTTTCTCTTCGATGGCGGCCAGGGCCAGCTCCAGCGCGGTGGCGGCGATCAGGCCGTGCTGCTGGGCCATGGCGTTGACCGGCAGCGGCAAAAAGTCCAGCAGCTGGTTGTCGCCAAAGGTGCCCAGGTGCAGTTGGCGCGAGCCGGACGGGCGCGCCTGCAAGGTGTCGAACACCCCTTGCAGCAGCACGTAGGAGGTGGTCACCAGGGCGTCCGGCAGGCCACCGTGCTCGTCGATCAGTTGTTGCATCAGGCGCTGCCCGCATTCACGGCTGAAGGCCTCGCCCTGGTAACGCCGCACCTGGCCGGCAAAGCCTTGCAGTGCCTCGTCGAAACCACCGGCACGGGCCTGGCTGACCGACAGCTCCGGGCGGGCGCCGATCAGCGCGATGCTTTGCGGGCGGGTGTGCAGCAGGCTGCCCGCCAGCTGGCGGCTGGCGTCACGGTCGTCGCTGATCACCGAGCAGAAGTGCGCCGGGTCCAGGCGCCGGTCGATAGCGATTACCGGCAGGCCCTTGTCTTGCAGTTCGCGGTAACTGTCATCGCCGGGCGGCAGGCAACTGGCGACGAACAGCGCATCGCAGCGCCGGGCGCGGAACAGCTGCTGCAACTGGTGCTCGCTGCCTGGCTGGTCGTCGCTGCTGGCAATCAGCAACTGGTAGCCACGGGCGCGGGCGCCTTGCTCCAGTTGTTTGGCGATGCGCGCGTAGCTGGGGTTCTCCAAGTCGGGGAGAATGAACCCCAGAGTGCGGGTATGGCGGCTGCGCAGGCCGGCGGCCTGGGGGTTGGGGGTGAAGCCATGGGCTTCGACCACGGCCCGTACGCGCTCGACGGTGGCGTTGCTGATGCGCTGCTGCTCGGCCTTGCCATTGATGACGTAGCTGGCGGTGGTGACTGACACTCCGGCCAGACGGGCGATATCGCTGAGTTTCACCGAATTTTCCTTGTTATTTCCGGGGCTGGCTGCTTGCCTGACCGGGTAGTTTCGCCCATGTGCAAGCCTGCGCGCAGGCGACCATTGTCGCAATTGTCCGACAGGATGGGGCTTTTTCGTCGGAAGATTATCGAGTAACGTGGCCGCTTGGTCAGATTAAACGTTTCAGCTTGGTGAATTTTCCTGCCTGGAATTAAGAATTTACCGATTGCACTGGGCGTTTTTGCGGCGCTGGCCGCTAAATTTCACAACAATACCTCGGCCGCCAACAGGGCGCCGCAAAGGAGAAGGTCATGCTCGAGCTCGCCGTGGAGCAGATTGCCATGGGCCAGAAGGCCGCCGACAAAGGCCAGGCCCTGGCCTTGCTGGCCGGGCGACTGGTAGCGGACGGCCTGGTCGCCCAGGGCTACCTCGAGGGCCTGCGCGAGCGCGAGGCGCAGGGCTCGACCTTTCTCGGCCAGGGCATCGCCATCCCCCACGGCACGCCGCAGACCCGTGAGCTGGTGTTCAGTACCGGTGTGCGCCTGATGCAGTTCCCCGAGGGCGTCGACTGGGGCGACGGGCAAATGGTCTACCTGGCGATTGCCATCGCCGCCCGCAGTGACGAGCACCTGCGCCTGTTGCAACTGCTCACCCGCGCTCTGGGCGAGACTGACCTGGCCGAGGCCCTGCGCCGCGCCAGCTCCGCCGAAGCCCTGCTCAAGTTGCTGCAAGGCGCACCCCAGGCCCTGGCGCTGGATGCCCAACTGGTGGGCCTGAACCAGGCTGCCGAAGACTTCGACGAGCTGGCCTGGCGCGGCGCCCGCCTGCTGCAACGGGCCGGTTGCGTCGACAGCGGTTTTGCCGCCGTGCTGCAACAGGTCGAGCCGCTGCCGCTGGGCGAGGGCTTGTGGTGGCTGCACAGCGAGCGCCAGGTACGCCAGCCGGGCCTGGCCTTCATCACCCCGCAACAGCCTTTGCGCTACCGCGACCAGCCGCTCAACGGCCTGTTCTGCCTGGCCAGCCTGGGCGCTGCGCACCAGGCCCTGCTCGAACGGCTGTGCGAAGTGCTGATCGAAGGCCGTGGGCAAATGCTCTACCAGGCCACCAGCAGCCGTGCGGTGCTCGAAGTACTGGGCGGCGAGGCGCCGGCCGACTGGCCGAGCGTGAAGGTGGTGCTGGCCAACCCGCATGGCCTGCATGCCCGCCCGGCCAAGGAGCTGGCGCAGTTGGCCAAGGGTTTTGACGGCGAAATCCGTATACGTGTGGCCGACAGCGGCCAGCCTGCGGTGTCGGTGAAGAGCCTTAGCAAGCTGTTGAGCCTGGGCGCGCGCCGTGGCCAGACCCTGGAGCTTGCCGCCGAACCCGGCATCGCCGCCGATGCCTTGCCGGTGTTGCTGGCGGCCATCGAGCAGGGGCTGGGCGAGGCGGTCGAGCCGCTGCCGCAAACTGTGCCGGCGGCGCTACAAGCCCCGGTCGAAGCGCTCTGCGCTCCGGTTGCCGGCAGCATCGTCCAGGGCGTGGCTGCCGCCCCCGGTATCGCCTGTGGCCCGGCCCACCTGTGCGTTGAGCGCGACATCGACTACCCCCTGCGCGGCGAGTCGCCCGCCCAGGAACGCCTGAAACTGCAAAACGCCCTGAAGGCGGTACACGCCGACCTGCAAGCACTGGTGCAGCGCAGCGAAAAATCCATCGGCGAGATCTTCGTCACCCACCAGGAAATGCTCGGCGACCCGGCCCTGGCCGATGAAGTTGCCCTGCGCCTGGCCCAGGGCGAAAGCGCTGCCGCCGCCTGGATGGCCGTGATCGACGCCGCCGCCCGCCAGCAGGAAGCCCTGCAGGACGTATTGCTGGCCGAGCGCGCCGCCGACCTGCGCGACATCGGCCGCCGGGTGCTGGCGCAGCTGTGCGGTGTGCAGCAGGCCGCCGAACCCGAACAACCCTACGTACTGGTGATGGCCGAGGTCGGCCCGTCCGACGTCGCCCGCCTGGACCCGGCGCGGGTCGCCGGTATCGTCACCGCCCACGGCGGCGCCACTGCCCACAGCGCCATCGTTGCCCGCGCCCTGGGCATCCCGGCGGTGGTGGGCGCCGGGGACGCGATCCTGTTGCTGGCCAGCGGCACGCCGCTGCTGCTCGATGGCCAGCGCGGCCGGGTGGCGGTGGCCCCGGCGCAGGACGAGCTGCAACGCGCCCTGGCCGAACGCGATGCCCGCGAACAACGCCTGCAAGCGGCCTGGGCGGGGCGCCATGAGCCTGCGCAGACCCGTGACGGCCATGCCGTTGAAGTGTTCGCCAACATCGGCGAGAGCCGCGGCATCGACAAGGTGGTGGAGCAGGGCGCCGAAGGCGTTGGCTTGCTGCGCACCGAACTGATCTTCATGGCCCACCCGCAAGCGCCCGATGTGGCGACGCAAGAGGCTGAATACCGCCGCGTGCTCGATGGCCTGGGCGGTCGCCCGCTGGTGGTGCGCACCCTCGATGTGGGCGGCGACAAGCCGTTGCCCTATTGGCCGATTGCAGCAGAAGAAAACCCCTTCCTCGGGGTGCGCGGCGTGCGCCTGACCCTGCAACGCCCGCAGGTAATGGAGGACCAGCTGCGCGCCCTGCTGCGCGCCGCCGAAGGCCGGCCGCTGCGGATCATGTTCCCCATGGTTGGCCAGGTGCACGAATGGCGCGCAGCCAAGGCCATGGTCGAGCGGCTGCGTGAAGAGATCCCCGTGGGTGACCTGCAGGTCGGCATCATGGTCGAGGTGCCGTCCGCTGCGCTGCTGGCGCCACAGCTGGCGCGCGAGGTGGATTTTTTCAGCATCGGCACCAACGACCTGACCCAGTACACCCTGGCCATCGACCGTGGCCACCCAAGCCTGTCGGCCCAGGCCGACGGCTTGCACCCGGCGGTGCTGCAACTGATCGACATGACCGTGCGCGCCGCCCACGCCCACGGCAAGTGGGTCGGGGTGTGCGGCGAGCTGGCCGCCGACCCGCAAGCGGTACCGGTGCTGCTGGGCCTTGAGGTAGACGAGCTGAGCGTCGCCGCCCGCAGCATCCCTGAAGTGAAGGCACTGGTGCGCCAGGCCGATTATTCGACGGCCCGCGCCCTGGCGCGCGAGGCCCTGCAACAAGACAGCGCCGACGCGGTTCGGGCGTTGGTGGAGCGTTACTGACATGGCCAAGATCCTCACCCTTACCCTCAACCCGGCGCTGGACCTGACCATCGAACTGGACAGCCTACGCGCAGGTGCGGTCAACCGCAGCCAGGCCCAGCACAGCCATGCCGCCGGCAAGGGCCTGAACGTCGCCCAGGTGCTGAACGACCTTGGCCACAGCGTCACCGTGGGCGGCTTCCTCGGTCAGGACAACCTGCAACCCTTCGAGGCGCTGATCGAATGGCGCGGCTTTGCCGACTGCTTCGTGCGCGTGCCGGGCGAGACCCGCAGCAACATCAAGCTGGTCGAAGCCGATGGCCGGGTCACCGATATCAACGGCCTCGGCCCACAGGTGGACGAGGCTGCGCGCAGCGCACTGCTGCGCCGCCTGGAACAGATCGCCCCGGGCCATGACGCGGTGGTGGTGGCTGGCAGCCTGCCCCGCGGGGTCAGCCCCGAGTGGCTGCGCGAACTGCTGCAGCGGCTCAAGTCCCTGGGCCTGAAGGTGGCTCTGGACAGCAGCGGCGAAGCCCTGCGTGCGGGCCTTCAGGCCGCGCCGTGGTTGGTCAAACCCAACACTGAAGAGCTGGGCGAGGTGCTCGGCCTGCCTGTGGATAACCCGGCCCGGCAGCGCGCCGCCGCAGAGCAGTTGCTGGCCAGTGGCGTCGAGCATGTGGTGGTGTCCGAGGGCGAGCACGGCGTGCGCTGGTTCGCCAACGGCCTGGCGCTGCACGCCCAGCCGCCCAAGGTGCGCATCGCCAGCACGGTCGGCGCCGGTGATTCACTGGTGGCCGGCATGGTCCACGGCTTGCTGCTGGGCGAGGCGCCCGCCACCACCCTGCGCCGTGCCACTGCCATCGCCGCCCAGGCCGTCACCCAGGTCGGCTTCGGCATCCGCGACCGCGAACAGCTGGCGCGCTTCGAAGCCGCCGTGCAGCTGACAGAACAACAAGAACAAGAGGGCCGCTGATGAACATTGCGATTGTCACCGCCTGCCCCAACGGCCAGGTGTCCAGCGTGCTCAGCGCGCGCCTGCTGGCAGCCGCCGCACAGCGCCGGGGCTGGAGTACCAGCGTCGAGGTGCAGGACGCCGAGCACCCCGAACGCCAGCTGAGCGCCGCGCAAATTGCCGAGGCCGACTGGGTGCTGGTGGTCAGCACCGGCCCGGTGGACCTTTCGCGCTTTGCCGGCAAGCGCCTGTACCAGAGCACCCCGGCTCAGGCCCTGGCCGACCGCGAGGGCTTCCTCGACCAAGCGGCCGCCAGCGCCCAGGTGTTGCAGGATGTCGCCCCCGTGGCGGCGAGCAAGGTGGTGAAGATCGTCGCGGTCACCGCCTGCCCGACCGGTGTGGCGCACACCTTCATGGCCGCCGAGGCCTTGCAGCAGGCCGCTGCCGCCCAGGGCTACCAGCTCATCGTGGAGACTCAAGGCTCGGTGGGCGCGCGCAACCCGTTGCCGGCCGAGGCCATCGCCGCAGCCGACGTGGTGCTGCTGGCCGCCGACATTGAAGTGCCCACCGCGCGTTTTGCCGGCAAGCGCATCTACCGCTGCGGCACCGGCATCGCCCTCAAGCAGGCCCGCGCCACCCTGGACAAGGCCCTGGCCGAGGGCAAGGTCGAAAGCGCCGGTGATGCCGCCAGCACAGCGCCGAAAACCGAGAAGACCGGGGTGTACAAGCACCTGCTGACCGGCGTGTCGTTCATGCTGCCGATGGTGGTGGCCGGCGGCCTGCTGATCGCCCTGTCGTTCGTGTTCGGTATCGAAGCCTACAAGGAGGCCGGCACGCTGCCGGCCGCGCTGATGCAGATCGGCGGCGAGGCGGCATTCAAGCTGATGGTGCCGCTGCTGGCCGGCTACATCGCCTGGTCCATCGCCGACCGCCCGGGGCTGGCCCCGGGCATGATCGGCGGGCTGTTGGCCGGCACTCTCGGTGCCGGCTTCATCGGCGGTATCGTCGCGGGCTTTCTGGCCGGCTACAGCGCCAAGGCCATTGCCCGCTGGGTGCGCCTGCCCAGCAGCCTGGAGGCGCTCAAGCCGATCCTGATCATCCCGCTGGTGGCCAGCCTGTTCACAGGTTTAGTGATGATCTACGTGGTCGGCCAGCCGGTGGCGGCCATGCTGGTGGGGCTGACGCACTTTCTCGACAGCATGGGCAGCACCAACGCCATCCTGCTCGGGCTGTTGCTGGGCGGCATGATGTGCGTCGACCTGGGCGGGCCGATCAACAAGGCGGCCTATGCGTTCTCGGTGGGGTTGCTGGCGTCGTCCAGCTACGCGCCGATGGCGGCGACCATGGCCGCCGGCATGGTGCCGCCGATCGGCCTGGGCATTGCCACCTTCATTGCCCGGCGCAAGTTCGCCCAGAGCGAGCGCGAGGCCGGCAAGGCGGCGCTGGCGCTGGGGTTGTGCTTCATTTCCGAGGGGGCCATCCCGTTCGCCGCCAAGGACCCGCTGCGGGTGATCCCGGCCAGCATCGCCGGCGGTGCGCTGACCGGCGCGCTGTCGATGTATTTTGGCTGCAAGCTGATGGCGCCCCATGGCGGGCTGTTCGTGCTGCTGATCCCCAACGCGATCAACCATGCGCTGTTGTACTTGCTGGCGATTCTCGCCGGCAGCCTGGTGACGGCGGTGGTGTATGCGGTGATCAAGAAGGGCGAGCAGGTGGAGCTGGCCGTGGCGCCGGTGAAGGGCTAATCCATTGCATGCCCCCTTGTAGGAGCGGCCTTGTGTCGCGAAAGGGCTGCGCAGCAGCCCCAGCAATATTCGCATCAACTCAGAAATCTGGGGCTGCTCTGCAGCCCTTTCGCGACACAAGGCCGCTCCTACAGGCGATGGTGCCTTCAGCCTCTACCCTTGCCCCGCAACGGCTTCAACAAATCCCCCAGCCCGTTGTGGTCGATCTCGTGCATCAACGCCAGCAACCCGCCCAGCTCCCCGGGCGGGAAGCCCTTGCGCGCGAACCAGGCCAGGTAGTCGCCGGGCAGGTCGGCGATCAACCGGCCCTGGTACTTGCCGAAAGGCATGGTGCGGGTAACCAGCAGTTGCAGGGATTCGGGTTTCATCGGGCGACGGCCTTGGGCAGGTGAAGCGCGGACCTTACTGCAATCTGCACGAAGGCCCAAGCGGCGATCATGCAGAACGCCGGGTGGGCTGAACCTTAATGCGGATATAAGTTATTGATTTATAGGGGGTAATTTATTTCGTCTGGCTTGGCACGAAGCCTGCTCTTTTCAAAGGGACTTCCACCTGCCAAGGAGTTTTGCCATGAGCAATCCCAACAAAGACGTGATTGACGTACTCAACGACCTGATCGAGTACAGCAAGGATGGTGAGAAAGGTTTCAAGACTTCGGCCGAAGATGTGAAAAACCCTGAACTCAAGGCGTTCTTCGTGCAGCGCGCCGGTGAATGCGCCAATGCCGCCGCCGAGCTGCAAAGCGAAGTGCGCCGCCTGGGTGGCGACCCGGAAACCAGCACCAGCATCAGCGGTGATCTGCACCGTGGTTGGGTCAACCTCAAGTCGATGGTCACCGGCAAGGATGAAGAAGCGGTGCTCAACGAGGTGGAGCGCGGCGAAGACCACGCCTTGAAAGCCTACAAGGATGGCCGCGAGAAGCTGGTCAAGCTGGGCCGTAGCGCCAGTGACCAGACCTACGCGCTGGTGGAAAAACAGCTGCAGGGCGTGCAGCGCAACCATGACCAGGTCAAGGCACTGCGCAACGCTGCTCGCGCGCGGTCCTGAGTCTTCGCAAGCGAAAGATTCCGGGGCTGCTCCTACAGGCCTGCGCTGTCCCTGTAGGAGCCGGCTTGCCGGCGATGAGGCCGGGGCGGGCAGCACAAGTCAATTGCGCTACCCCTCCGGCCCTTCAACCCGGTTACGCCCCTTGGCCTTGGCCCGGTACAACGCCTCGTCCGCATCCCCTAACAAGCGCGTCAGGTCCTGCTGGGTGCCGGGTATATGCAAGCCAATCCCCACACTCACCGTCACCGAGCGTTCATCCCCGGCAAACGGCGGCATCGCCTCGACGCTGGCTCGAATACGCTCGGCCAGCAGTAGCGCGCCGGCAAGCTCAGTCTCCGGCAACACCACCTGGAACTCCTCGCCGCCATAACGCGCCGCAAGATCCGCCGGGCGGCGGATGCACTGTTCGATGGTCTTGGCCACTTCACGCAGCACATGATCGCCGCCGGCATGGCCGTGGCGCTGGTTGAACGCCTTGAACAGGTCCACATCCACCATCAGCACCGCCAGCGGCTTGCGGTTGCGCTGGGCGCGGGCCCATTCCAGGCGCAGCACCTGGTCGAGCCGGCGGCGGTTGGCCAGGCCCGTGAGGCTGTCGGTAGCGGCCAGGGTCGCCAGTCCCTGCTCGGCCTCGTGGCGGCGGCGCAGCTCGCGGCCCAGCAGCAAGGTCAGCCACAGGATGCCGATGCACAGCACCCCGGTGGCCACGCTGACCAGCAGCGCGGTGCGCCGCCAGGCCTGGTACACCTCGTCGGAGGAATGCACCACCAGCACGATCAGCGGCAGGTCGGCGACCCGGGCGAAGGTGTACATGCGCTGGCTGTTGTAGGTGGCCGAGTGCGCGGTAAAGCTGCCGGCGCGGTCGTCGAGGATGCGCTTGAAGTTGGGGAACTCGGCGAAATTGGTGCCAATCAGCGGGTCTTGCGGGCGGGTGGGCTGGCGCGCCAGCAACTGGCCGTCGGTGTTGAGCAGGTTGATGCTGCTGTCCTCGCCGATGTCCAGGCGCTCGAACAGCTGGCTGAAGTACGACAGGCGCAGGGCGCCGGCGGCCAGGCCGATGAACTCGCCGTTGTGCCCGGAAATGCGCCGGCTGAAGCTGATGCACCAGTCCAGGTTGCCCAGGCGCGCCTTGAACGGCGGGCTGATCAACAGGCCAAGCCCCGGGCGGTCGCGGTGTGCCTGGAAGGGGATGGTGTCGGCGAAATTGGCCTGGCGCGGCACCGCGCTGGTGGAATCGCCGACCACATCACCCTTGGCGTCGAGCCAGAGAATGTCGCCGCGCACCGGGGCGGAGAAAGCCTGGTTGAACAGGATCTGCTGGCGCAGCTTGGGTGAGACGTTCAGCAAGTCCGGGTGCTGCACCGCCCAGATCACCCCTTTGAGCGACTGGTCGTACAGCTCGACGTTGCGCAGGATGTCGCTTTCGATCAGCTGGACGATGTTGCCCGACGAGCGTATGGCCGCCTGTTCGACGCTGTCGCGCTCGCGCGCCAGCAAGAAGGTGACGATGGCCAGGATGGCGAGCACGGCCAGGCAACTGCCCAGGTTCAGGACCAGTTCAGGGTGTGACTTGTACAGGGCGCAACGCGGTGATCGGGAGAGTGACGTCATGCTCGCTACTGCATAAGCCCCTGGGTCCATGGGGGATGGGCCATAAAGCGGCGGCGATATGATAGGGAAGCTGCGATTGTCGGACAAGAATTATGCGAAGTTGTCCGACGGAAATGATTCAGTACGGGTTGCCCAGGCTGGCGCGAACCCTGTAGGAGCCGGCTTGCCGGCGATGAGGCCGGCACCGGCGACACAAAGCCCAAGGGCCCTATCGCCGGCAAGCCGGCTCCTACAGGGGATAGTGCGGGAGCGGGTTCAGATCAGAACACGTTCACCGGGTAATCGACGATCACCCGCAGTTCGTCGTTGTCGTCCCCTTCCGAATAGCCCTGGCCTGCGCGGTGGGTGGCGTAGCGCACCAGCACCGAGAGGTCCTTCAGGTCGCCTTCCTGGAACACGTACTTGATGTCCAGGTCGCGTTCCCAGTGCTTGGCGTTCTTGCCGTCGACGTTGTAGTAGTCGTAGCCAGGCGAGTTCTGCGCAGCCTTGGTCAGGTCGGCCTCACCGCGCGAGTACGACAGCGAGCTGGTCAGGCCCGGCACGCCGACACCGGCGAAGTCGTAGTCGTACTGCAGCTTCCACGAACGCTCGTTGGGCGCGTTGAAGTCCGAGTACATGCGCGAGTTGTCCAGGTAGATGCTGTCACCCAGGTTGATGTAGTCGAACGGCGTGTTGCCGTTGACCCGCTGGTAGGCGGCGGTGACGCTGTGGTACCCGGCGGCGACGGTGAAGTGCACGCTGTAGGTGTTGTTGTCGATCTTGCCCAGCAGCGACTGGCCGGTGTCCTGGGTGTGGTAGAAGTGCACGCCCGGGTTCAGGCTGACCAGGTCATTGACCACGTAGGTGTAGTCGAAGTCGGCGTAGTACTGGTTCCAGATATCCTTCAGCTCGGCGGCGTACAGGTTGGCCGTGATGTTCTCGCTGCCGCTCCAGGAGGCGCCGGCCCAGTTCAGGTGCTTGCTCTTGTCGCCTTCAGCCAGCGCACCGTAGTAGGTGTCGATGCGGCGGTGGCCGCTCTGGTTGTACGGCTTGGTGAAGCTGACCTGGCCACCTTCGAGCATCAGCCCGTCGATGCTGTTGTTGGTCAGCGCAAAGCCGCGGAAGGTCTGCGGCAGCATGCGGGTTTCGCCACCGGCGATTACCGGGTTGGTGAGGAACAGGTCACCTGCCTTCAATTCGGTGTCGAAGCCCTTGAGCTTGATCGCACCACCGGCAGTGGAGAACGCATGGCGCGACTTGTCGCCCGGCTCGCTCGGCAAGATCGAAGTACCGGCATGGCCGCTGCCGCCGTCGAGCTTGAGCCCGACCATGGCGTGGGCATCGAGGCCAAAGCCGATGGTGCCGGGGGTGTAGCCCGACTCGAAGCGCGCCACGGCGCCCTGGCCCCACTCGCGCTTGTCATGCACGCCGGCGTTGCGCTCGTTGCGGTTGAAGTAGGCGTTACGGAAATTCAAATTGAGGGTGGAACCTTCGATGAAGCCATCAGCCTTGTCTTCATCGGCCTGTGCGGCCACAGGCATCGTTGCAGCCAATGCAACGAACAATGGGGTAAAACGGAACGCGTAAGGCACCGGGACAAGCTCCTTTGGTCTGGCGGTGGGGCAGTTTTTATTGTCGTATCTGCAAGTTTCTTATTAGAGACGCAGCAGCCGGGCTGATATTTTCGACACATAAAAAAAGCCGCTGATCGGCAGCGGCTTTAAAAGGCTAACATATCAACACGGGCAGTGCCCATGGCGTAGCCAAGGGAAAACTTGAAACCGGGCAACGGCCGATCAGCTATCGGCATTGTCGTCGGTTTGAACCTTGGAAGCGGTCTGCTGTGCATCTTTGCCAGCATCGGATTTCTGTGCGGCAAAGGCTTCGCGAGCTTCTTGGTGAACCGCGGAAAGTTCGGCGTTACGGGCGACGAAGGCCGGCGATTCTTCAGCCATGGCCAGGGGCGACAACAACAGGGACGACAGGACGAATACGCTGGCAACACCCATACTGTTGGACATTTGATGCAACCTTCTTGCGGGGCAAGTGCTAATGGAGACAGGGCGTAAGTTAGCCCTGTAAACAGCCGGGAAACAGAGGCTGTTCCGATAAGCACTGTTGCGCAAAAAGTAATTATCCCGGCGAAAATGCCCTGTTTTTACCGCAAACCCGCGTAGTTGACGCTCGGCAGGCTGATGCCGAAGGTATTGGCGCCGCCCTCGCTGCGCACGAAAACGCTGCCGCCATGCATCAAGGCGATGGCTTTGACGATGGCCAGCCCCAGCCCGTGGTTGTTGCCGCCGCTGTTGGCGCGGGCGGCATCCACCCGGTAGAAGCGCTCGAACAGCAAGGCCAGGTGCTCCTCGGCAATGCCCGGCCCGGGGTTGCTCACGGCGATGCTCACCTGCCGGCCATGGGTTTCGATGCGCACCTGGATCAGCGCCTGCGGCGCGCTGTGCTGCACGGCGTTGTTCAGCAGGTTGATCAGGGCCCGGCGTAGTTGCGCCTTTTCGATCAGCGCCTCGGCATCACCGCTGACCTGCACCTGCACCTGGGCGTCCTCGAGGATGTAGTCGAGGTAGTCCAGGGTGGTGGCCACTTCACCGGCCAGCGAGGCGACGCTCAGCGCGGTGGCCTTGCTGCCCTGGTCGGCGCTGGCCAGGAACAGCATGTCGTTGATGATGCTGCGCAGGCGCTCCAGCTCTTCGAGGTTCGATTGCAGCACCTCGAAGTAATGCTCGGCGCTGCGCCCGCGGGTCAGTGCCACTTGGGTCTGGCCGATCAGGTTGGTCAGCGGCGAGCGCAGCTCGTGGGCCACGTCGGCGTTGAAGGCTTCCAGTTGCGAATAGGCCTGGCTGACCCGCTCCAGCGCCGCATTGAAAGCCCCGGCGAACTGCGCAAGCTCCGGTGGCAGGTGCTGGGTTTGCAGGCGCCCGTCCAGGCGCGGCGGTGCCAGTTGCTGGGCTTCATCCGACAGCGCCTGCAACGGCTTGAGGCCGACGCGCGCCACCCAGTAGCCCAGCAGCGAAGCCAGCAGCACACCCAGCGCCGCCAGGCCGACGATGGCCACCAGCAGGCTGTGTTGGGCCTGCCAGAAGGTCTCGGTGTCGATGCCGATCAGAAAGCGCAGCGCCGGGCGCTCGCCCAGGGCCGGCAGCTCGCTGAGCAGCACCTTGTACGGGTAGGGGTGTTCGGGCAGGCGCAGGTCGCGCATGCCCGGCGGGCCTTCGGCGAAGGCGCGTACCAGCTCGCTGGGGTGGCCGTACTCGAAGGCCGGGTCGCTGCCTACCGCCCAGAAGCGGATGCGCCGGTCTTCTTCGGCCAGCAGGTTGAGCTTGTTGTGGATCTTGGCCCAGTGCTCGGCGGTGCCGTAGCGGTTCAGCGCCGACTCCAGCACGCTGAAGCGCGCGTCCAGTTCGGCCTGGGGGAGCATGTCGAGGCTGCGGTCGACCTGGCGGTACAGGGCGCTGCCGATCAGCACGAACACCGCCAGGGCGACCAGGGTGAACAGCAGCGACAGGCGCAGGGCGATGGAGTTGCCGTGCTTTTTGTGAAAAGTGCTCATTGGGCGCCTGCCTTTGGGGCTGCTGCGCAGCCCTTTCGCGACGCAAGGCCGCTCCTACAGGTGACCGCGATCTCCTGTAGGAGCGGCCTTGCGTCGCGAAAGGGCCGCATAGCGGCCCCGGCGATACCGATCTCAGGCGCGGTTTTCGAGGACATAGCCCATCCCCCGGATGGTGTGCAGCAGCTTGTTGTCGAACGGCCCGTCGAGCTTGGCGCGCAGGCGCTTGATGGCCACCTCCACCACATTGGCGTCGCTGTCGAAGTTGATGTCCCAGACCAGCTCGGCAATCGCCGTTTTGGACAATATTTCGCCCTGCCGGCGGGCCAGCACGCTGAGCAGCGAGAACTCCTTGGCCGTCAGTTCCAGGCGCTGGCCTGCGCGGGTGGCCTTGCGCGCCATCAGGTCGATCCACAAGTCCGCCACCTGAACCTGCAGCGGCTCGTGGCTGGCGCTGCGGCGGGTCAGGGCCTGCAGGCGGGCGACCAGTTCGAGGAACGAGAACGGCTTGCCCAGGTAGTCGTCGGCGCCTTCGCGCAGGCCGTGGATGCGGTCCTCGACCCGCTCGCGGGCGGTGAGCATGATCACCGGTGTCTGCTTGCGCGCCCGCAGCGCGCGCAGCACGCCGTAGCCGTCCAGGCCCGGCAGCATCACGTCGAGCACGATCACCGCGTAGTCGCCTTCCAGCGCCAGGTGCAGGCCGTCGATGCCGTCCCGCGCCAGGTCCACGGTGAAGCCTTGCTCACTGAGGCCGCGATGCAGGTAGTCGGCGGTTTTCTCTTCGTCTTCGATGATCAGCACACGCATGGTCTTGCCTCAACTGGCGGTCGGCGCGGGGGCGGTGATAGCCCGGCGGCGGTGGAACAGGCGCTCCAGGGCCAAGTATATGACCGGGGTGGTGAACAGCGTCAGCGCCTGGCTGACCAGTAGGCCACCGACCACCGCGATACCCAGCGGCTGGCGCAGCTCGGCGCCGGCGCCAAAGCCGAACATCAGCGGCACCGCGCCAAGCAGCGCGGCCAGGGTGGTCATGATGATCGGGCGAAAACGCACCAGGCACGCCTGGTGAATCGCCTGCTCCGGGGTCATGCCGTGGTGGCGCTGGGCTTCCAGGGCGAAGTCGATCAGCAGGATGCCGTTCTTCTTGACAATGCCGATCAGCAGCACCACGCCGATCAGCCCCATGATGGTGAAGTCCTGCCCCATCGCCCATAGCAGTATCAGCGCGCCCAGGCCCGCCGAGGGCAGGGTGGAGATGATGGTCAGCGGGTGCACGAAGCTCTCGTAGAGCACGCCGAGGATGATGTACACCGCCACCAGCGCGGCCAGGATCAGCCACGGCTGGCTGGCAAGCGAGCTCTGGAACGCCTGGGCTGCGCCCTGGAAGTTGCCGGCAATCGAGTCGGGCATGCCCAGTTCGCGCTGGGTGCGTTCGAGTATTTGCACTGCATCACCCAGGGCCACGCCTGGCGCCAGGTTGAACGACAGGTTGGCGGCCGGGAACAGCCCGTCATGGCTGATCGACAGCGGCCCGGTGCTGGGCGCGGCAACATGCGCCAGGGCCGACAGCGGCACCATCTCGCCCGACAGCGGCGAGCGCAGGTAGAAGTAGTTGAGGCTCTCGGCCTTGCCGCGTTGGCGGGCGTCCAGTTCGAGAATCACCTTGTACTGGTTGGTTTCGGTCTGGAACTCGCTGATCTGCCGCTGGCCGAAGGCGTCGTACAGCGCCTGGTCGACGTCGGTGGTGGTCAGGCCGAAGCGCGCCGCGGCCTGGCGGTCGATGTCGATGCGGGTGACGCTGGCCCCCAACTGCAGGTCGTTGGACAGGTCGCGAAACGCCGGGATCTGCCGCAGGCGCTCGGTCAGGCGTTGGGTCCACAGGTTCAGCGCCACGCCGTCGTTGCTCTTGAGCACGTACTGGTACTGGGTGCGCGAAGGGCCGGAGCTCAGGTTGATGTCCTGGCCGGCGCGCAGGTACAGGACGATGCCCGGCACCTGGGCCAGCTTGGCGCGCATGCGGTCGATCCACTCGCTGGCCGACACGTCGCGTTCGCCGCGCGGCTTGAGGGCGATCCAGAAGCGGCCGTTGGCGATGGTCTGGTTGCTGCCGGTGACCCCCACCGAATGGGAGAACGCGCGCACTGCCGGGTCGGCTTCGATAATCTTCGCCAGCGCCTGGTGCTTCTCGATCATCGCCGGGTACGACACATCCGCCGCCGCCTCGCTGGTGCCGAGGATGAACCCGGTATCCTGCAGCGGGAAGAAGCCTTTGGGGATGCCGACATAACCCGCCACCGCCAGGGCCAGGGTGATGCCGAACACACCGAGGGTGATGCGCTGGTGTGCCAGGGCCTTGTTCAGGCCCTTTTCGTACCAGCGCACCAGGCGCTGGCCAAAACCGTCGTGCTGTTCATGGGGCGGCTTGCGCATGAACAGCGCGCACAGGGTCGGCGCAAGCGTCAGCGACACCACCACGGAAATCAGGATGGTCGCCGTGGCAGTCAGGGCGAACTCCTTGAACAACCGGCCCACCACGCCGCCCATGAACAGCAACGGGATGAACGCGGCGATCAGCGAGAAGCTGATCGACACCACGGTGAAGCCGATTTCGCCGGCGCCCTTCAGCGCGGCTGTGCGGCTGTCGTCGCCGGCCTCGAGGTGGCGGTGGATGTTCTCCACCACCACGATGGCGTCGTCCACCACAAAGCCCACCGAAATGACGATGGCCACCAGGGTGAGGTTGTTCAGGCTGAAACCCAGCACGTACATCAGCGCGCAGCTGGCGATCAGCGACACCCCCAGCACGCTGGACACCACCAGGGTTGCCGACCACTGGCGCAGGAACAGCGCCATCACCCCGATCACCAGCACCACGGCGATCAGCAAGGTCAGCTCCACCTCGTGCAGCGAGGCGCGAATGGTTTGCGTGCGGTCCTGCAGCACCGACACCTCGATGGCACTCGGCAGCATGCCCTGCAAGCGCGGAAGCTCGGCCATCACCCGGTCGACGGTGTCGACGATGTTGGCCCCCGGCTGGCGGAAGATCACCAGGTTGAGCCCTGGCTGCTCACCGGACCAGGCCTTGACGTAGGCGTTCTCGGCGCCGTCCACCACCTTGGCCACATCGCTCAGGTGCACCGGCGCGCCGTTGCGGTAGCTGACGATCAGCCGGGCGTAGTCCTCGGGGTGGAACAGCTGGTCGTTGGCGGCGATGGTCGACACGCTGTGCTCGCCATACAGCGCGCCCTTGGCCAGGTTCAGGCTGGTCTGTTGGATGGCCTGGCGGATGTCGGCGAGCGTGAGGCCGATGGCGGCAAGCTTTTCCGGTTGCGCCTGCACGCGGATGGCCGGGCGCAGCTGGCCGGTGATGTTGATCAGGCCGACCCCGTCGATCTGGCTGAGCTGGCGCGCAAGCAAGGTTTCGGCGTAGTCGCTGAGCTGGTTGCCGGGCATTTGCGCCGAGCTTACGGTGAGGATCAGCACCGGGCTGTCGGCCGGGTTGACCTTGCGCCAGGTCGGCGGGCTGGGCAGGTCCTGGGGCAGGCGCGCGGTGGCGGTGTTGATTGCCGCCTGCACTTCCTGCGCGGCAGTGTCGATGTTCTTGTCGAGGGTGAACTGCAAGGTCAGGTTGGTCGAGCCCAGGGCGCTGCTGCTGGTCATCTGGGTCATGCCGGGGATGGCGCTGAACTGCACCTCCAGCGGGGTGGCCACCGACGAGGCCATGGTTTCGGGGCTGGCGCCGGGCAGTTGCGCGGTGACCTGAATGGTCGGGAAGTCGGCTTCGGGCAGCGGCGCCACCGGCAAACGCGGGAATGCGATGGCGCCCAGCAGCACCAGGGCGAAGGTCAGCAGCAGGGTGGCGATGGGGTGGTCGATGCACCAGGCCGAGACGCCGTTGCGGGTGTTCATGGCTGCGGCTCCGCGTCGTTTGCGCGATTGCCATCGGCCAGGCGCTGCGGTTCGGCGCACTGTCCGCTGGTTTCAACCTGGCTTCCTGGTTTTAGCCGCGACTGGCCATCGAGGACCAGGCAGTCCCCTGGCTTCACGCCATCAATGACGTTCAGCGCGCTGTCCTGGTACAGCACCTTCACCGGCACGCTGGTGACCTTGTCACCGTCCAGCCGGTAGACGAAGTGCCCGTCGATGCTGCGCTGCACCACCGGCGGCGGCACCACCAGGGCGTTCTGCTCCACCGCCGTGAGCAGGCGCACGGTCACCAGTTGGCCGGGCCACAGGTGGCCGTCCTTGTTGTCGAACTCGGCTTTTACCCGCACCGTGCCGGTGTTGGCCGACACCTGGTTGTCGATCAATGCCAGGTGGCCCTTGCCCAGCAGGCTGCGTTCGCCGTCGGCATCCATGAACGCCTCCACTTCGGCGGGCGTGGCGGCTTCGAGCAGTTTGTGCAGGGTCGGCAGGTTTTGCTGGGGCAGGGAAAACTCCACGGCAATCGGGTCGATCTGGGTCACGCTGAACAGGCCCTGGGTGTCGCTGGTGCGCACCAGGTTGCCCGGGTCGACGTTGCGAATGCCCACCCGGCCGCTCACCGGCGAGCGGATCTGCGTATAGCTGAGCTGTACAGCGGTGTTGTCGATGGCTGCCTGGTTGCCGGTAATGGTGGCCTGCAACTGGTTCACCAGCGCCTGCTGCTGGTCGAGGGTCTGCTTCGACACGCCGTCATCGCTGCTCAGCAACTGGTAGCGCTTGAGGTTGACCCGCGCCACCTGCAGTTGCGCCTGGGTTTGGCCAAGTTGTGCGCGGGCCTGGTCTAGTTGCGCGCGGATTGCCCGGTCATCCAGGGTGGCCAGCAGGTCGCCCTGTTTCACCCACTGCCCTTCCTTCACCAGCACCTGGGTCAGCACGCCTTCGACCTGCGGGCGCACCTCGACGCTGTGCAGCGACAGCACCGAGCCGATGGCACCGAGGTAGCGCGGCACATCCTGCTGGGCCACACCAACCACCCGCACCGGGATGGCGGCAGCAGGCTTGTGCGCGGTGCCTGCGGTCGGGCGCAGCCACCAGGCGGTGGCGCCGAGGGCGACGACGAGCAGCAGGATCAGGGCTTTGCGGGGCAAGGGTCGGGTCATGTGGCGGTGGCCGGGTAGGGGAGGGGGACAGTGTCTTATAGCGCGCCGATCGGGTCGCCAGGGTGACCGCTGGCTGTCAGCGCTGTCAGTATTACAAGCGTTGAGGAAATTTCGCAGTTCGCTTGGGAAATCGTTCCCTTGTGCTTGCTCCGTTTCGCCATGGAGCGCCTTGCCAGCTTCGGCATGATGCCCCTCGTACCCGGCAGCCACTCACGGTTGCCGTTGCACGAATCATCAAGGCGCAACGTGCGCAGCATCATAAAGGGAGCATCCATGAAAAAGGTAACCTTGAGCGGCCTGGCCGCCGCAGTGGCATTGATGGGCGCGGCCCAGTTCGCACAGGCCGCCGACGGCGAAATCAGCTTTGAAGGCAGCATCGTCAACAGCACCTGCGCCATCGAAGTGGGCAACGGCACCGGCGGTGCCAAGGGCGTGGTCAAGCTCGGTGACGAAGTGCCGGTAAGCAGCCTGGCCAAGGCCGGCGACGTGGCTGGCGGTGGCTCGTTCACCCTGCAAGTCAACGATACCGACCCAGGTTGTGACATCACCGGCAAGGCCGCCACCGTAACCTTCCTGCCGATCACAGGCTCCGCCGGTGCTGCCGGCCAGTGGCTGGCGCTGGAGCCGGTGGCCGGTGCCGCCAGCAATGTGGCAGTGCAACTGCGCGATTTCAGCGGCACCGAACTGCCGATTTCCGAGCCGTCCGCCGAGTACGCCAACCTCAGCCAGCCGCTGCGCTTCACTGCCAACTACATCGCCACCGGCGCGGCCACCCCGGGCCCTGCCAACGCCAAGGCGCAGTTCACCGTGAACATCCAGTAAACCGGGCTGCAGCCGCGCCCCGTGCAGGGCGCGGCTCACCTTGAAACTCACCTTGTAAAAAAGGGGGCTGCGATGTTCCGCACGCATTCACACAGGTGGCTGGCCGGCGCGCTGTTGCTGGCGCTGTTGCCCACGGCGCAGGCCGGGGTGACCCTGAGCGGCACGCGTATCATCTTCGATGCCAGCAAGCGCGATGCATCGATCACCGCCGGCAACGGCACCGACAAACCCTACGCCGTGCAGGCCTGGATCAACACCGAAGAAGACGACCACGCCATCACCGCGCCGTTCATTGCCACGCCGCCGCTGTTTCGGCTGGATGCCATGAAGGAGCAGATGGTGCGCATCGTACCGACCGCGCACAACCTGCCGACCGACCGCGAGTCGGTGTTCTATTTCAACGCCCAGGAAATCCCCGCTGCCAGCAACGACGACGGCAACACGTTGAAGATCGCCCTGCGCACCCGCATCAAATTGTTCTACCGCCCCAAGGGCCTGCAGGGCAGCCTGCTCGAGGCCCTGCCACGGCTGGAATGGGCCATCCGCCAGGAGGCCGGCGAGTCGCGCCTGCAGGTGCACAACCCAACGCCGTTCCATGTCTCGTTCATCCATATCAAGGTGGCCGACGGCGGGCGCGACAGCGAAATCGACAAGCCGGTGATGGTGGCGCCGTTCTCCACCCGCCAGTACGCCATCGCCCCGCGCCTGGGCTGGACGCCGAACAGCGTCGAGTTCTCGGTGATCAACGACTACGGCGGCTACACCAAGCCCGAACGGGTCAGCCTTACCGCTACGCGCTGACTGGCGCCCGCCCTCTGATCGAGTAACCGCAATGCCCAATTCTTCCTGCCGCAGGCTCAGCGCCTGCGGCCCGACCCTGCTTGCCTGTGTGTTCGGTGCCGGCCTGCCGGTTGCCCAGGCGGCGATGTTCGACAGCAGCTTCATGCAGCCCTTTGGCGGCGGCTCGGCCGGCCCCAACCTGGACCTCGAGGCCATTGCCCACAACGCCCAGGTTCCGCCAGGCCTGCACCAGGTGACCATCCGCCTGAACCAGAGCTTCTACGACCGCCGCGAACTGCGCTTTGACGATGCCGGCAACGGCGAGGTGCGTGCCTGCCTGAGCCCAGCGATGCTCGAGGCCATGGGCGTGAAGCTGGCGGCGTTCATCGACCAGCACGAACTGGATGCGCTGGATTGCGTCGACCTGCAGCAGGCGGTCGAAGGCGCCTTGGTAACCTTCGACCCGGCCTACCTGGCGCTGGACATCAGCGTGCCGCAGGTGGCCCTGCGCCGCGACGCAGCGGGCTACGTGGCACCCGAAGAATGGGACGCCGGCATCAACGCCGGCTTGCTCAACTATCAGTTCACCGGCTCGCAAGGGCACACGGCAGGGCAGGGTGACCACAACCAGTTCAGCCTGTACCTCAATGGCGGCCTGAACCTCGCCGGCTGGCGCCTGCGCTCCAACGGCAGCTACACCCAGGACCAGAACAACCGCCGCCAGTGGCAGCGTTCGACCAGCTACGCGCAAACCGACTTGCCCGGCAGCCTCGGCACCTTCACCTTGGGCGAGAGCTTCACCGCCGGTGACGTGTTCGACAGCCTGCCGTTTCGCGGCGTGCAGCTGGCCAGCGACATCGGCATGCTGCCCGACTCGATGCAGGGCTACGCGCCGGTGATTCGCGGCGTGGCCGAAACCCGTGCGCGGGTCGAGGTGCGCCATAACGGCTACTCGCTGTACACCACCTACGTGCCGCCCGGGCCGTTCGAGATCAACGACCTCAACGCCTCCAGCGGCAGCGGCGACCTTGAGGTGATCATCACCGAGGCCGATGGCCGCGAGCGGCGCTTCACCCAGCCCTACGCGACGCTTGGCAACCTGCTGCGCGAGAACACCTGGCGCTATGGCCTGACCTTCGGCGAGTACAACGGCGTCGATGAAAACGGCAATCGCCCGGGGCTGGCCCAGGCCACGTTGGCCTACGGCCTGCCCTATGACTACACCTTGTCTGGCGGTGTGCTGGGCAACGATTTCTACCGCGCCACACAGCTTGGCCTGGGCAAGAACCTGGGCAGCCTAGGCGCCATCTCGCTGGACCTGACCCAGGCCCGCACCGAAGGCCGCGACGGGCGCACCGACCAGGGCCGCAGCTATGGCATTCGCTACGGCAAGGCCTTCGCCACCGGCACCTCGGTGCGCTTCGCCGGCTACCGCTATTCCACCGAGGGCTACCGCGATTTCAGCGAGGCGGTATGGCAGCACCAGGGCGATGACTTCAACCGCATGACCAAGCGCAGCCGGGTGCAGGCCAGTATCAACCAGAACTTCGGCAATACCTCGCTGTACCTGAACCTCAGCCAGCAGGACTACTGGAACACCTCGCGCCGCGAGCGCCAGTTGCAGTTGGGCGTCAACACCGTGCACCGCGGGGTGAGCTATGGCCTGTACGCCAGCAAGAGCCTGGTGGACTCGTTCGGCCAGTCCAGCTTCATCAGTTTCAACGTGTCGATACCGCTGGGCGGCGGCAGCAGCGGCACCCTGGCGCTGACCCGCAACAACGACGGCAGCTACGACCAGCGTGCCGGTTACCGGGGCCGCTCCGGGCACCTCAATTACGCGGTGGATGCAAGCCACGCCGAGCGCTCCGGGGGCAGCGGCTCGGCCTCGCTCAACTACCTGGCGCCGTTCGCGCAACTAGGCGCTGGTGTAAGCGCCGGCGAGCGTTACCAGCAGGTCAATGTCAGTGCCTCGGGCTCGCTGCTGGCCCATGGCGGCGGCATCGCCCTGGGCCAGACCCTGGGCGAAACCCTGGGCCTGGTGCATGTGGCCGACACTCCAGGAGTAGGGCTGGCCAACGCGCCGGGCACCCGTACCGACAGCAGCGGCTATGCGCTGATCCCTTATCTGACGCCCTATCGCAAGAACCGCGTGAGCCTCGATACCAGCGGGCTGGACCACAGCACCGAAGTAGAAAACGGCGTCACCAATGTGGTGCCGCGACGGGGTGCGGTGGTCAAGGCCGAGTTCGCCGCGCAGCGGGTGGAGAAGGTGTTGTTGAACCTGCGGCTGGAAGATGGCGGGCTGCCGCCGTTCGGGGCGCAGGTGGTGGATGGCGAACAGCGAACGGTGGGTGTGGTGGGGCCGGGAGGCCAGGTGCTGCTGGCGCTCGAGGGTGATACAGGCGCTGTGACCGTGCGCTGGGGCAAGACCGCCGACCAGCGCTGCCAGGTATTGCTGGTCGTCAGCGAAGCGCCGCCGGCGGTGGGTTACCGAGAGCAGCAGGGCGTCTGCCGTGCAGGGGATATGGCGATGAATGGCCGTTCGAGCAGCTCGTCGTGAACAACGTTTGGGAGAAATCAATGAAGGTGTTTATGAAGTTCGGCGGGGTGTGCCTAACAGTCATCAGCTTGTGGCTACCGCTGCAGGCGGTCGCCTGTAACTTTCCGGCGGGTTTCTTTCATCGAATGGAAGTCAACCCAGGCACGATTTTCGTAGGACGGGATGCACCGATCGGTACTGAGATCACCCGCTGGATTTTTGACGAAGCGGGCTTCGGCCCACCGAGTGGTAATGGGCGTTATGACTGCCCCACTGGTTCTCGGATCGAGGCGATGACACCACTGCCGCAGATTCATAACTCACCCTTGGTACCGGCCGGTGAGGTCATCCTGCAAACCAGAATTCCAGGTATCGGGCTTGTGGTTTCGGCGCACATGATGGGAGGAGGGAGAACTGAGTTCTGGAACTTCGTTCCAGCCCAAGGGCATCGAAATTTTGGCGTGCCCTATGTCGCCACCCAGACTAATAGTGAAACTGCACGCATCGGCAGCGTGTGGCTTTTCTACCGCCTGATCAAGATCGGCCCGACGCAGCCCGGCATGGGGCCGCAGTCGCTTGCCGGGCACACCCTGGTGGAATTTACCAGCAGCACCCATGGCAAGGTGCTGGATATCGTGATCGCCAGCGGAGCGCTGGACGAAGCCATGTGTGGGCTTCCTGCGGGGCCTGGCAAGCAGATCACGGTGCCGATGGGCACTTGGCGCACCGGCCAGTTCCGGGGTGAAGGCAGCGTCACCGACACGATGTCGTTCAACGTTGCGCTGGAGGCTTGCCAGGCGGGTACCAGCTACGAGAATCGTAATTTTGCCCACCTGCGCCTGGACCCTCGCAACGGCTCCAGCGTGCTCGATGCCCAGCGCGGCATCCTCGGCCTGAACAGCGACTCGGACGCAACTGGCGTGGGTGTGCAGGTACTCAAGGACGACCTCACGCCCATGCCGCTGACCGAGGAAGTGCAGATGGTCCGCATGCGCAACGGCGATATCCAGATCCCCATGGCTGCCCGTTATATCCAGGTCGGCAAGGATACCCCTGTGGGCGGGGTGGCCAACGCATCAGTGGGCTTCACCCTGACCTACAAGTGACCCTGAATCGGCTGTTCTGCAGAGGCGTAGTAGTATGAATTTACGCAAACTGGCAACGCTTACAGGCCTGTACCTGCCATTGCAGGCCCTGGCCTGTGAGTTTCCCGCTGGCTTCTTGCAGCGGGTTTCTCTGGACCCTGGCAACCTGGTGGTGGGGCGCGATGCCCCGGTTGGCACCGTGATCTACCCGGTCGGTGGCGGCTTCCAGACAGTGAAACTCTCCATCGAGCGCATCGAATGCCCTCAGGAGACAACCTTCGAAGTCACCACACCGTTGCGCCAGGAAGAAGGCTCCCCCTGGGTAAACCCAGGTGAGGTGTTGCTGCACATCGGGATCCCCAATGTCGCCCTGGTGGTAGCGACAAGCCTGGGCACCCACAGTGGTTACTGGCAATACATTCCAGGCCAGGGGCGCAATGGCATGGGCGTGCCGCACCGGGAGATCGTCAGGCCCGTGCAGGAGGGTTCGACCATCAGGGTGCCATTCCTCAGTTCGTTTGTGTATGACTACCGCCTGGTCAAGGTAGGTCCCATCGACCCGGGCATGGGGCCGCAATCGCTGAATGGGCTGACCCTCGCTACGTTCACCAGCAGTCGCAGCGGCCGGGTGCTGGAGCTGGTGTTTACCGGCGGTACGCTGAACGTTGCGCAATGCGGTTTGCCAGGCTCTCCTTCGCAGCAGGTTCGAGTGCCGATGGGCACCTGGCAAGTTGCGCAGTTTGCAGGGGCGGGCAGCTTCACCGAGAGCCGGGAGTTCGTCATATCCTTGCGTAACTGCGTGGGTGGGGAGGTGCCTGGCAACTCCCCGACCGCCTACCTGCGCCTGGACCCTCGCAACGGTTCGCCCGTGCTGGACGCCCCGCAGGGCATCATCGGCCTGAACAGTGAATCCGATGCGACCGGGGTGGGGGTTCAGGTATTGCAATATGACAGGACGCCCGTGCGCCTTAGCGAGGAGGTGCCGATCTTCCAGTTCGCCGATGGCGACTTCGAAATCCCGTTTGCCGCCCGCTACATCCAGTTGGCCGACCGTGCCCCCACGGCAGGCGTGGCCAACGCCTCGCTGAGCTTCACCCTGACCTACAAATGATTGAGCCAGGTCAAAAGTTGATTGCCAATTGCCACTAATCTCGAGCGCCCTGCCGATTGTACCCAACAACAACGAGAGCCTCCGATGAAGTGCAATTTGCCCGTTACCGGTCGCGAAGTGGATTACCCCGGCGACGCCAACATTCTTTCCACCACCGACCTGGACAGCCGCATCACCTACGCCAATGACGTGTTCATGCAGGTCAGCGGCTTTACCCGCGACGAGTTGCTGGGCCAGCCCCATCACCTGGTCCGCCACCCGGACATGCCGCCCCAGGCCTTCGCGCAGATGTGGCAGGCGCTCAAGGCCGGGCGTTCTTGGATGGGGCTGGTGAAGAACCGCTGCAAGAACGGCGACCATTATTGGGTCAGTGCGTTCGTTTCGCCCATCAGCAGTGGCGGGCAGGCGCTGGAGTATCAGTCGGTGCGCACCAAGCCCGGCAGAAAACAGGTGGCGGCTGCCGAGGCCTGCTATGCCCGGCTGCGTGCAGGGCGGCGCAGCTGGCGCGAGCGCTTGCCGGTGGCGGGCCTGGCAACCCGGCTGTCGCTGGCGGTGGCGGGGGTCGCAGCGCTGGTGATCGGCGCGGGGCAATGGTGGGCAGGGGCGCCGCTGCTGCTGTCATTGGTTGAGGTACTCGCCGTGGCGGGGCTTGCGGCTCTTGCCATCCTGCTGTTGCTGCGCCCCTATGAGCGCCTGCGCCGCCAGGCCCTGGCAATTGCCGACAACCCGTTGAGCCAGCTTTTATACACAGGCCGGCGCGACGGCCTGGGCCAGATCGAGTTCGCCATGCGCATGCTCAAGGCGCAATTGGGGGCGGTGGTCGGGCGCATTGGTGATACCTCATCACGCCTGGCCGGGCATTCCGGCTCGCTGGTAGAGGCGCTGCACAGCAGCCATGCCAACAGCCTGGAGCAGCAGAGCGAGGCCGACCAGGTGGCCACTGCCATCCACCAGATGAGCGCCAGCGTGGCCCAGGTGGCCAGCAGTGCGCAGATGGCCTCGATGGCCGCCGACCAGGCCGAGGGCGAGACCCAGGCTGGGCATCAACTGGTGGACCGCAACCGCTGTGCGATTCAGGACCTGGCCGGCTCGTTGCTGGAGGCCGGCGAGGTGATCCAGCAGCTGGAAAGCCACAGCAGCGAGATTTCCGGGGTGCTCGATGTGATCCGCGGCATTGCCGAGCAGACCAACCTGCTGGCGCTCAACGCCGCCATCGAGGCGGCGCGGGCCGGCGATCAGGGCCGTGGCTTTGCGGTGGTGGCCGACGAGGTCCGCGGTTTGGCCAAGCGCACCGCGCAGTCCACTCACGACATTCAGCACATGATCAGCGCCTTGCAGGACGGCGCCCGCGCGGCGGTGCAGGTGATGCGCGAGAGCAGCGCCCATGCCGGGCACAGCGTCGAGCAGGCGCAATTGGCCAGTGATGCGCTGGACAGCATCAGCGTGCGGGTCAACCAGATCAACGAGATGAGTTTGCAAATTGCTGCGGCGGTGGAGCAGCAGAGCCAGGTCAGCGAGAACATCAACCGCAACATCATCAGCATCCGCCAGGCCAGCGAGGCGACGGTGCAGGTGGGGCAGCGCAGCCACGGCAGCGCCAGCGACGTGGCGCACCTGGCGCAGGACCTGCGGCGCTTGGCGGATGAGTTCTGGCGCAGGTGCCAGTGAGGGAGGCTATCGCGGGGCAGAACTACGGTCTCTGGGAGCAACTGTCTTGCTCAATCTCTAAAACTGGGCACCGCGTCGTCTGCTTCGCGGTGGTCCGGCACTCCGGTAAACCCGCTCCCACAGGATCGCACGAGGTGCGAAACAGGCGCGGTACCTGTGGGAGCGGCTTTAGCCGCGAACACCGGCGAAGCCGGTGCCATTCACCGCGTCGCTTGCTTCGCGGCTAAAGCCGCTCCCACAGGGTATGCGGTGCGTTTGAAAATTGGCTCAGAAGCCGATGAAGGCGTAATACACCGGCGTTTCGGCGGTAGTCTGCAACCCATGCCCTCGCAGGCTGCCAGTCAATTCATCCGCTACCACATGCACCTGCCACTGCACGGGGTTATCCACAGGCACTGCCTCCAGCGCCGATGCAAACGCCCCCATGTCCGGCAGCCAGGCGGTGAACCCATTACCCTTCAGTGCACTGGTGGTGATGCCCAGCGCCTGGCAGATGGCAACCTTGCTGGCGATGTCTTCACGGTCGGCCTGACGCGAGGCCTCGATCAGCCCACGCAGTTCGGCGTCCTGCAACAGCCCGCCATGGATCAACTCAGGCCCCTGCTCCCAGGCTTCAGGGGGGCAGTCCTTGCTCTCGGGGCGCAGCGGCAGGTGCGGGTTGATTTCGGCCGGGTAGATGCGGCACACCAGCGGGCGGCTTGCATAGATGCTGCACAAATCGTCTGCGTCGAGGTTGCGGCAGCGCCCCGGGTTGAACGCGGCGAAGGTCACCGACACGCGCAGCTCGCCTGTGCCGCAGGGCACCGGGTGGGAGCGGCGCAGCACGTGTTCGCGTTGCTCGGGCGGCATGCCTGGGCCGTCGGCCATGAAGCCTTCGATCAGCACGATCACCTGGCCCCCGGCGCGCGCCCACTGGCCCGCTTCGGCGAGGGTCAGCGGCACATGGTGGCCAGTGCAGCACTTGCCGCAGCCGGTACAGCCGAAACGGATGCTGTCGCTCACTTGCCGGCGGCCCACTCGGTGACGAAGGCCTGCTGGCGCTGGCGGTCATACAGGCACAACTCGGTGCCGGTAGCGTTGTTCATGTGCTTTTGCGGGTACACGCCCTCGATCAACAGGGCGCTGTAGCCGACCTGGTCGTCGAATTCGGCAGGTTTGCCCAGGGCGTGGGCATCCTTGAACTGGCTGGCCTTCAGGCAAGCCTTGAGCATGTGCTGGCGCTGGTCGTTCCAGGCCTGGGTGCTGGAGGCGTGGGCGCAAGCGGTCATTAATGTAAAGCTGAGCAGTATCAAACGTAGCATGGGCATGTCCTTACCAGGAGACGGAATTATGCCTTTCCATTGGGTCTACGCAAGGTAATAATTTTCTTACATTTTTTATCTGTCTCTATTCTAAAATCGAAGCTTCATTACCAATCGTTGCCTGAGCTGGAAAGACAGAAAATCGTGGCTATACCTACAGGAGTTTCGACGGGGGTGTAAACCGAGAGGGCATGGAATGCGTTTCGACGGGACGTTTCTACAGTTGCAGCAGCGTCTGGAAGTGCTGGCGAATGTTGGTGATTGGGCAGAGCTTAATCCGAATCAGTACGAGTTTCGTAGCCACAGTGGCGGGGTGATGTGCTGGTTTCCAGGCAGCGGGGAGCTGAGTTTTCAGGGGAAGCTGGAGCCGGCATTGGAGCTGGAGCAATTGGTTCGGGGCACCTTGTCAGATGGCGGTGAAACCATGCCTGATGCAGGGCAGCTCATCAAGAGCCTGGCGCAAGTTCCAGATTTCATGAACATGTCCTTTCTGGATGACTCGTATACCGACTCGGAGTTGGTGCTGGGGTTCGTTGGCGCCCTGGGGACTGATTTGAAAGTGGTTTGCCAAATTGTCGAAGAGCGACTCAAGGCATTTCGCTACAAGTCTCATGCTATCCGTATATCCAGCGATGTGATTGAAAAGATCGGAAATGTTCCAGTATTTGAACATAGCCTTGAACGCATTGATGGATACATGCGTGAGGGTAATCGATTGCGCGAGGTATCAGGCGATAACTCGATACTGGCGCTCGGCGCAGCGGCTGCCATCGGTCAATTGAGGGGGCAGGCGGAGCCCCGCAGGCAGGCCTACTTGATTAACTCGCTGAAAACACCGTTTGAGGTACAGCGGTTACGAAAGATATATGCAGGGGGGTTCTTCTTGATCGGTGTGCATGCTGACCATGAGCGCCGCAGCCGTTACCTCGTGGAGGACTTGCGATTAACCAAGGATCAGGCTGCGGACCTGATCTCAAGGGATGAAAACGAAAAGGAGCCCCACGGGCAGCATACTCGGGACACTTACCACTTGTCTGATTTCTTTGTCAGCTATGACGGTAATCATGACGCGTTGAAAAAGCAGGTTTGGCGGATTCTCGATCTGTTGTTTGGAAGACCGTATGTGACCCCGACCTTTGATGAGTATGCAATGTTCATGGCATTTTCCGCGTCACTAAGGTCTGCTGACCTGTCACGGCAGGTGGGCGCGGTATTGACCAAAGACGATTGTATTATCGCAACGGGGGCTAATGATGTGCCGAAGAGCGGGGGCGGCCTCTACTGGCCGACTAAAAACGCGGCGCATGAAATAGGTGATGCCCCGGACGGGAGAGATTACAAACGTGGTGAAGACTCTAACGCCATGCAAAAAAAGGAAATTGTAGAAGCGATCATCCGCTCATTGCCTGAGCACTACCGAGATGAAGTAGCGCCTTTGATAAAAAATAGTGGAATAAAAGATATTACTGAGTACGGTCGAGTCGTGCATGCTGAAATGGAAGCGCTGTTATCATCCCTGAGGGTCGGGGTCAGTGCGGTCCACAGTACGTTGTACTGCACAACCTACCCTTGCCATAACTGCGCGAAGCATATTATTGCAGCAGGCGTGGATCGTGTGGTGTATGTCGAGCCTTACCCAAAAAGTAAAGCGCAGAAGTTTCACTCTGATTCGATTTCGCTGGAACGCTCAGGTAAAGGTGTATTTTTTGACGCGTTCATCGGTGTAGGGCCAAGAAGTTTCTTCGACCTCTTCTCAATGAGCCTGGGGAGCGGCTACGCTGTCATACGTAAGACCGAGGACGGGCAAAGGGTTGACTGGACTGAAGCAGATGCTAAATTGCGCACCCAGATGCTGCCTTGCTCATATATTGATCGCGAGGCCATTGCTGGACAAACGTTGTCAATGTATTTGAAAGGAGGTTCCGATGAGCGGAAGTAAAGAGGAATTTCTTCGTTATCTCGATGAGTGCCGTGAGAAAGTCGAGCAGTGGCCATCGTGGAAGCGGGAGGCCCTGAAAGCCCCTAACCGTGAGCCCGTCGTTTCCAGATTGGCCTCACCGTCCCGGCCACAGCCGCCGAAGTAGTCGTCCAGTAGCCACAGAGCCATGCACTTGCATGGCTCTTTGCTTTCTGGCTTTCAGCGCTCGGCAAACACCACAGCGCGGGCCGCCACCACCAGGCAGTCGGTCAGCTCTGGCGAGCTGAACTTGGTGAGGATGGCGTTGGCCCCGGCCTCTTTGGCCTTGTTGCCGCTCATGGCGCTGTCCAGCGAGGTGTGCAGCAGAATGTAAAGGTGCTGGAAGTCCGGGGTTTCGCGCAGGGTGCGGGTAAAGGCGAAGCCGTCCATCTCGGACATTTCGATGTCCGAGACGATGATGTTGATCTCCCGCTCGGTGCCTTGCAGCTCCAGCAGCACGTTGATCGCATCCTTGGCGCTGCGCGCGGTGTGGCACTCGATACCGAGGTTGCGCAGGGTGTGCACCGACTGTTGCAGCGCCACCTGGCTGTCGTCCACCACCAGGATGTTGGCCGCAGCCAGCAGGCTTGCGTCTTCTTCGCCGACCTCGCCTGGGTGCGGCTCGGGCTGTGGCGGGGCGATGCCGTGGATGACCTTTTCGATGTCCAGCACCTGCACCAGGGTGTTGTCGACCCGGGTTACGCCAGTGATGAACGAGCGGTTGCCCGAGCCGAATGGCGGCGGCTTGATGTCGGTGCTCAGGCAATGGACGATGCGGCTCACCGCCTGCACGTGCAGGCCTTGGCGCGAGCGGCTGATCTCGGTGACGATCAGGCAGCCGCCATCGGGGTCGGCCAGGGGCATTTCACCGATGGCGCGGGACAGGTCGATGACCGACAGCGAGTTGCCGCGCAGGGTGGCCACGCCTTTGACGTGCGGGTGCGCCTCGGGCAGCTTGGTCAGCGGCGGGCAAGGGATGATTTCGCTGACCTTGAGCAGGTTGATTGCCATCAGCTTGCCGCTGCGCAGGGTGAACAGCAGCAGGGACAGCGAGTCCGCGCGGGCGTTTTGCGTGGCCATGGGCGACCTTCGGTATTAAATGTCGGGGAGGATGCCGGGTTATCGGCCTGGGGGCCAGTGGCTTTAGGTGAAGTTGTAACCGGGGAATGCTATTGCCTGCCAGGGCCCTATCGCCGGCAAGCCGGCTCCTACAGGGTTCGCACAGCCTTGTAGGAGCCGGCTTGCCGGCGATGCTTTTTCAGCGCAGCCCCAGGCGCTTGGCCAGCCGGCTCAGGTTCGCCCGGTCCAGCCCCAGCTCCCGGGCGGCCGACGCCCAGTTGTCGCCATGGCGCTTCAGACACTCCTCAACCACTTGCCGCTGGTACTCATCCACAGCCTCGCGCAGCCCGCCTTCGGGCAGCGTCAGGTGTGTTTGCACAGGCGGGGCGGCCACGGTTGCAGCCGGTGCGACACTGCGCACGTCCAGGTCGGCTGCTTCCAGCGTCAGAATCTTCGGCCGCTGCCCATGTTGCCCCAGCGCCTTGAGCGCCGAACGCCCGATCAGGTGCTCCAGCTCGCGCACGTTGCCCGGCCACTGATAGGCCAGCAGCGCCTGCTGCGCCTCGGCAGACAGCCGTAAGCTGCCCAGGCCCAGGCGCGAGCGGTTCTGCTCGAGGAAATACCCCGCCAGCAATAGCACGTCACGGCCCCGTTCGCGCAGCGGCGGCACTTGCAGGGGGTACACGCTCAGGCGGTGATAGAAGTCGGCGCGAAACTGGCCGCTGCGTACCTCTTCGGCCAGGTCGCGGTTGGTGGCGGCGATCAGGCGCACGTCCACCCGGTGTTCGCGGTCCGAGCCCAGGCGCTGCAACTGCCCGCTTTGCAGCACCCGCAGCAGCTTGGCCTGCACCGCCAGCGGCAGCTCGCCGACTTCGTCGAGGAACAAGGTACCGCCATTGGCCAGCTCGAACTTGCCGCGTCGCTCGCCATGGGCGCCGGTGAAGGCGCCGCGTACATGGCCGAACAGCTCGCTCTCTACCAAGGTGTCGGGCAGCGCGGCGCAGTTCAGGCTGATCAGCGGCTTGTCGGCGCGCTGGCTGGCGCGGTGCAGGGCCTGGGCCACCAGTTCCTTGCCCACGCCGGTCTCGCCGGTAATCAGCACGGTCAGGTCGCTGCCGCCCACCAGGCGGATTTCCTCCACCAGATGTTTATGCGCCTTGCTCTGGCCGATCAGCTCGCGGTCCTGGCCGCTGGCCTGGCGGTACACCTCGGCGCGCTGGTGCTCGTCCTCGGCGCGCAGGGCCAGGTGCTCGATGCGTTCGGCCACGGTTACGGTGGCTGCGGCCAGGCTGGCGAAGGCCTGCAGGGCGTCCAGTTCCAGGCTCTGGAACTGCCCGGGGGTGAGCGCATCGAGGGTCAGCAGGCCCCAGGGCTGCTCGTCGACCATCAGCGGGCAGCCCATGCAGTCGTGCACCTCCAGGTCGACGTGCTCGGCGTTGACCAGGCCGTCGTAGGGGTCGGGCAGCGGGCTGTCGCTGGGAAAACGGGTGGGTTCGGGGTTGCCCAGCAGCACCTGGAAGCGCGGGTGCTCGCTGACCCGAAAGCGCCGCCCCAAGGTGTCCGCCGACAACCCGTCCACCGCCAGCGGCACCAGCCACTCGCCGTCCAGGCGCAGCAAGGCCGCGGCATCGCAGGGCAGCAGGCCGCGCATGGCTTGCAGCAGGCGGCGGTAGCGCTCCTGGTCGGGCAGGTCGCGGGACAGGTCGCTGACCAGGGGGAGCAGGGCGGTGAGCAGGGGCTTTGCAGTCATATGGACTCCTGTTGGTCGTAATGACTATACGCTTGCGTGTGTCATTTTGACACTCGCCAGGCAAAGCTCCTGAATTCATTGGCTTTTGAAGTTGGCACGATTTCTGAAATACACAAGGCAATCATTCGAAGCCAAAGGCTCAGGAGTTGTCGCAATGCTCAATGCCGAACAACGTGCAATCATCAAAGCCACCGTGCCCCTGCTGGAAAGCGGCGGTGAGGCGCTGACCACCCACTTCTACAAGATGATGCTCAGCGAGCACCCCGAGGTACGCCCGCTGTTCAACCAGGCCCACCAGGCCAGCGGTGACCAGCCGCGCGCCCTGGCCAACGGCGTGCTGATGTACGCCCGGCACATCGACCAGCTCGAGCAGCTCGGCGGCCTGGTCGGGCAGATCATCAACAAGCACGTGGCCCTGCAGATTCTCCCCGAGCACTACCCGATCGTCGGCAAGTGCCTGCTGCGCGCCATCGAGGAAGTGCTGGGCAAGGAAATCGCCACCCCTGAAGTGATCGCCGCCTGGGCGGGTGCCTACGGCCAGTTGGCCGACATCCTCATCGGCGCCGAAGAGACCCTGTACAAGCAGAAGGAAGAAGCCGTCGGCGGCTGGCGCGGTACCCGCGAGTTCCGCCTGGTGCGCCGCGAGCAGGAAAGCCGCGAGATCGTCTCGTTCTACTTCGCCCCGGTGGACGGCAAGCCGGTACTCAAGGCCGAGCCTGGCCAGTACATTGGCCTGAAGCTGGACATCGATGGCGCCGAGCAGCGCCGCAATTATTCGCTGTCGGCCCTGTGCGATGGCGAGCAGTACCGCATCAGCGTCAAGCGCGAGGCCGGCGGCAAGGTCTCCAACTACCTGCATGACGAGCTGATGGTGGGCGACACCCTGCAGCTGTTCCCGCCGGCCGGCGACTTCACCCTGGCTGCCAGCGACAAGCCGCTGGTGCTGATCAGTGGCGGCGTGGGCATCACCCCGACCCTGGCCATGCTCGAAGCCGCGCTGAAAACCCAGCGCCCGGTGCACTTCATTCACTGCGCGCGCGACGGTGCGGTGCATGCGTTCCGCGACTGGGTCGATGGCCTGGCAGCGTGTCACCCGCAGCTCAAGCGCTTCTATTGCTACGCCGAAGACCCGGCCAACCAGGCCGATGCCGTGGGCCTGCTGAGCCAGGACCTGCTGGCCGAGTGGCTGCCGCGCGAGCGTGACGTGGATGCCTACTTCCTTGGGCCGAAGGGCTTCATGGCAGCGATCAAGCGTCAGCTCAAGGCGGTTGGTGTGCCGGAAGGGCAGAGCCGCTACGAGTTCTTCGGGCCGGCGGCGGCGCTGGAGTGATTGGTCGGGGCTGATGGCCTCATCGCCGGCAAGCCGGCTCCTACAGGTGCAGCGCAGGCTTGAAGGTTGTGCGTCCCCTGTAGGAGCCGGCTTGCCGGCGATGAGGCCGGGACAGGCAACAATCCCATAGGCCTGCACCTTCTTCTATATAAAGAGAGATGAACGCACTTACACCCGCGTTCATCTTTAATCCTCCTTTAATCACTGTATCCTTCACTCCCGAGTGTCGAGGGGCCTGCCCCTGTCCGGCGCTTGGGCTGCCGCGTTTTTTACGTGCAGCGTTGAACCGAAACCGGCCCGCCCGGTCCTAGGTCATCAATGGATAGCCGCGCTCACCGTTCCTCGACGCAGTCACAGGTCCACTCCAGCGTGTAGACTTGGCGCCCGTCGGGCAGCCCGCGCTGCCACTCTCCATTCGAAGGAATCGGCTATGAACGAACTCTCATCGCGCCTTAACCGCGAGCGGCGCTTCCTGGTGCTGCTGGGCGTGATCTGCCTGGCGCTGATCGGCGGCGCACTTTACATGCAGGTGGTGCTCGGCGAGGCGCCATGCCCGCTGTGCATCCTGCAGCGTTACGCGCTGCTGTTCATCGCGATCTTCGCCTTCCTGGCCGCGGCCATGCCGGGGCGGCGCAGCCTGACCGTCTTCGAGGTGCTGGTGGTACTGAGCGCCGTGGGCGGAATCGTTGCGGCCGGCAACCATGTGTATATACTCGCCAACCCGATGGTCAGCTGCGGCATCGACACCCTGCAACCGATCGTCGACGACCTGCCCCTGGCCAAGCTGTGGCCGCTGGCGTTCCAGGTCGACGGCTTCTGCTCCACCCCCTACCCGCCGATCCTCGGCCTGTCCCTCGCCCAATGGGCCTTGGTGGCCTTCGTCCTGACTGCCGTGCTGGTACCCCTGGGGATCTACCGCAACCGCCGTCGCGGTTAGACCAAAGTCCCCATTTGACCCAGGTCTATTGCAGCGCGGGATAAGGCACAAACCCCGCTGAAAGATTGACCAGGGTCATGCCCCGGGCCTTGCGTGATGCGGGTTTCAGGGTTACTGAAAGGGGTGCGACAAACTGTCGCGAAGTTGAATTTTTGAGCAGTATTGTTACGTATTCTGTAAAAGACTGTTGCTCAATAAGTCATAGTCAAGGGTGGGCGACCTCACTACAATCGCCCCCAATTTCCGTTCGGCACTGCTTGCGAGTCGCAGGATTGAAGGAAGCCGCAGCGCTCCCTTTTGCTGACTTCGTCAAGTTTCGCCCAACGGCGATACCGGGCGGACCCCCCTCCGCGTTTTCCCGCACCAAATGGACTTGGTCTGAAGTACAGGCCTGTTGCCTACGAAACCATAAGCACCGCTAACCCGCTTGACGCCAAGGTTCCTGCAGCCGGACCCCGGGCAGGAGCGAGTACGGGCGCGAATTGCCGCACTTGGCAGGACGAAGTGTTGGCTACCAAAACACAAATTGCATTGAAGCAAGCTGATCTAGAGGTCGTGAGATGAGTAAAAAGCGTTACCCCAGACTGTTTGGCATATTGCCCTTTTTAGGCATGCTTTTACTCAGTGGGTGCAACTGGACCCTGCTCGACCCGAAGGGCCAGGTCGGCATTGAGCAAAAGAACCTGATCCTGATCGCCACCGGCCTGATGCTGCTGGTGGTGATTCCCGTGATCATCATGACCGTGGTGTTCGCCTGGAAGTACCGTGCTTCCAACAAGGCTGCCACCTACACCCCCGACTGGTCGCACTCGACCAAGATCGAAGCCGCGGTGTGGATCATCCCGATCCTGATCATCATCGCCCTGGGTTACGTCACCTACCACTCCACCCACAAGCTGGACCCGTATCGTCCGCTGGATTCGGACGTCAAGCCGATCCAGATCGACGTGGTCGCACTGGACTGGAAGTGGCTGTTCATCTACCCGGAGCAGGGCATCGCCACGGTCAACCAGATCAACTTCCCAGCCAACGTTCCGGTCAACTTCCGTGTGACCTCGGACGCCGTGATGAACTCGTTCTTCATCCCGGGCCTGGGCGGCCAGATCTACGCCATGGCCGGCATGACCACCAAACTGCACCTGATCGCCAACGAGAACGGTGTGTTTGACGGTATCTCCGCCAACTACAGCGGTGAAGGTTTCACCGGCATGAAATTCAAGGCAAATGCCACTTCCCAGGAAGACTTCGACAAGTGGGTCGCCGAAGTGAAGCAGTCGCCGAAGAAGCTGGACCAGGCCACCTACGACGCCCTGGCCAAAGCAAGCAAAAACAACCCGGTCGAGCTGTACAGCGAGGCTTCGCCTGAACAGTTCCAGCTGATCGTCGACAAGTACGAAGGCATGAACCGCGGCAAGCCGGTCCACGAAGAAGCAGGCAGCAAAGATCTGGCCACCACCAAGGGTGTGGAATCGAGTACGCAACCAGCTGCCGGTGCAGAGGAGTAAGAGATGTTCGGTAAATTAACCCTGGAGGCGATACCCTATCACGAGCCGATAGTCATGGTGACGCTTGCCATGATCGCGCTCGGCGGTATCGCTGTCGTCGGCCTTATCACCTATTTCCGCAAGTGGACCTACTTGTGGACCGAGTGGCTGACCACCGTCGACCACAAGAAAATCGGCGTGATGTACATCATCGTCGCGATGGTCATGCTGCTGCGTGGCTTTGCCGACGCCATCATGATGCGTACTCAGCTGGCTGCCGCTACCGGTGGCTCCGAAGGCTACCTGCCGCCTGAACACTATGACCAGATCTTCACCGCCCACGGTGTGATCATGATCATCTTCATGGCGATGCCGTTCTTCACCGGCCTGATGAACCTTGCGGTTCCTCTGCAGATCGGTGCACGTGACGTTGCCTTCCCGTTCCTGAACTCCCTGAGCTTCTACCTGCTGCTGGCAGGCGTGCTGCTGGTCAACATCTCGCTGGGCGTTGGTGAATTCGCCAAGACCGGCTGGGTTGCCTACCCGCCGCTCGCAGGCATTCAGTACAGCCCGGGCGTGGGTGTCGACTACTACATCTGGGCGCTACAGCTCTCAGGCCTGGGTACGACGCTTACCGGCGTGAACTTCCTCGTCACCGTGATGAAGATGCGCGCCCCTGGCATGAAGCTGATGGACATGCCGATCTTCACCTGGACCTGCACCTGGGCCAACGTGCTGATCGTCGCTTCGTTCCCGATCCTGACCGCCGCACTCGCCCTGCTGACCGTTGACCGTTATCTGGACTTCCACATTTTCACCAACGAGCTTGGTGGGAACCCGATGATGTACGTCAACCTGTTCTGGGCCTGGGGTCACCCTGAGGTTTACATCCTGATCCTGCCGGCCTTCGGCGTGTTCTCGGAAGTCACCTCGACGTTCTCTGGCAAGCGTCTGTTCGGCCACCACTCGATGATCTACGCATCGGGCGCAATCGCCGTACTGGGCTTTGCAGTCTGGCTGCACCACTTCTTCACCATGGGTGCCGGCGCCAGCGTCAACACCTTCTTCGGCCTGGCGACGATGCTGATCTCCATCCCGACCGGTGTGAAGCTGTTCAACTGGCTGTTCACCATGTACCAGGGCCGCGTGCGTTTCACCGCGCCAATGCTCTGGACCCTGGGCTTCATGATCACCTTCTCCATCGGTGGCATGACCGGCGTACTGCTGGCCGTTCCAGGTGCTGACTTCGTCCTGCACAACAGCCTGTTCGTCATTGCCCACTTCCACAACGTGATCATCGGTGGTGCGGTATTCGGCTACATCGCCGGCTTCGCCTACTGGTTCCCGAAAGCCTTCGGCTTCACCCTGAACGAGAAGTGGGGCAAAGCTGCCTTCTGGTTCTGGATCTCGGGCTTCTACGTTGCGTTCATGCCGCTGTACGCCCTGGGCTTCATGGGCATGACCCGTCGTCTGAACCACTCCGACAACCCGCTGTGGGAACCCTACCTGTACGTAGCCGTCGTCGGCGCCGTGCTGATCCTGTTCGGTATCGCTTGCCAGCTGATCCAGCTCTACGTTTCGGTCCGCGACCGCAACCAGAACCTGGACGTGACCGGCGACCCATGGGGCGGCCGTACCATCGAGTGGTCCACTTCGTCGCCACCTCCGTTCTACAACTTCGCTCACATGCCTGAGAAAGTTGGCCTGGACGCCTGGCACGAAGCCAAGGAAGCCGGTGTTGCCTACAAGCCTGCTGCCAAGTACGAAGCCATTCACATGCCGAGCAACACCTCTACCGGCCTGTTCATGGGTCTGTTCCTGACCGTGTTCGGTTTCGCCTTCATCTGGCACATCTGGTGGCTGGTGGGCGCAAGCCTGGTAGCGACCATCGCAGTCTTCGTTCGCCACGCCGCGCGTGACGACCAGGGCTACATGGTTCCGGCAGAAGAAGTGGCGCGCATCGAAGGCGAGCGCATGAAAGCGCTGGCTCAAGCAGGTGCTCTGCCTGCCGGCGCACGTGTCGAATCGTTTGAACGGGTGTAATCAATGTCCAGTCAAGTAATGCACGGTGATGCACATGGTCACGACCATGGGCACGACGATCACCACCACGACTCGGGCCAGATGACCGTACTGGGTTTCTGGCTGTACCTGATGACCGACTGCATCCTGTTTGCGTCGCTCTTCGCCACCTACGCGGTGCTGTCCGGCAGTTTTGCCGGCGGCCCGTCGGGTCACGACATCTTCCAGCTCGACTTCGTGCTGGTTGAAACCGCGTTCCTGCTGCTGTCCTCGATCACCTTCGGCTTCGCCATGCTGAAGATGTTCGCCGGCAACAAGGCAGGCGTACTGGGCTGGTTGGCTGTGACCTTCCTGTTCGGTGCAGGCTTCATCGCGATGGAAATCTATGAGTTCCATCACCTGATCGTTGAGGGCTTCGGCCCGCAGCGCAGTGGCTTCCTGTCGGGCTTCTTCGCCCTGGTAGGTACCCACGGCCTGCACGTGACTGCCGGCCTGATCTGGATGGCAATCATGATGTACCAGATCAACAAGCACGGCATCACGCCGACTGCCAAGACCCGCATGAGCTGCCTGAGCCTGTTCTGGCACTTCCTCGACGTGGTCTGGATCTGCGTATTCACCGTCGTCTACCTGCTGGGAGTTATCTGATGGCTAGCGCACACGACACTCATCACGAAGGCAATCACGGTAGCGTGAAGTCCTACATGGTCGGCTTTGTCCTGTCGATCATCCTGACCGCGATCCCGTTCGGCCTGGTGATGTTCCCGAGCCTGCCGAAGAACCTGACCGTTCTGATCGTTGTGGCCATGGCCGTGATCCAGGTAGTGGTACACCTTGTGTACTTCCTGCACATGGACCGCTCGAAAGAGCAGCGTTCCAACGTGTCGACGTTCCTGTTCACCGCTCTGGTAATCGCTCTGCTGGTCGGCCTGTCGCTGTGGATCATGTTCAGCATCCACTTCGAAATGATGGCCAAGTGAGGTAAGACTGCATGTCCGTTAAGCACTTTATCCAAATCACCAAACCGGGGATCATTTTCGGTAACGTGCTTTCCGTGGCAGGCGGCTTCTTCCTTGCCTCGAAGGGCCATGTGGACTTCGCCCTGTTCCTGGCAGTGGTGATCGGTACTTCGCTGGTGGTGGCGTCCGGATGCGTGTTCAACAACTGCATCGACCGTGACATCGACCACAAGATGGAGCGCACCAAGAACCGCGTCATGGTGCAGGGCGGCATGCCGCTGCCCCTCGCGCTGATCTACGCCACCCTGCTCGGGGTGGTCGGCTTCAGCATGCTGTACGTGCAGGCCAACCCGCTGGCGGCGTTCTGCGCCCTGGCCGGTTTCATCGTCTACGTCGGTTTCTACAGCCTGTGGCTGAAGCGCAAATCGGTGCACGGCACCCTGGTCGGCAGCCTGTCCGGTGCCATGCCTCCGGTGATCGGCTATTGCGCCGTGAGCAACAGCTTCGACCTGGCTGCAGTGACCCTGCTGGTGATGTTCAGCCTGTGGCAGATGCCGCACAGCTTTGCCATTGCCATCTTCCGCTTCAAGGACTACAGCGCTGCCAACATTCCGGTGTTGCCGGTGGCGCGCGGTGTCCTGGCGGCGAAGAAGCAGATCGTGCTGTACGTACTGGCCTTCGTCCTCGCCACCCTGATGCTGACCCTCGGCGGCTACGCCGGCCTGGGTTACCTCGCCGTGGCGGCTGCCATGGGCCTGTACTGGCTGTACATGGCCTGGAGCGGCTACAAGGCCGAGGACGACAGCAAGTGGGCGCGCAAGGTCTTCGGCTTCTCCATCCTCCTCGTCACTGCCCTGAGCGTGATGATGGGTGTGGACAGCCAGACCGCCGCCGACGTGCTGATGACCTACGCACGCTGATACAGCGCAGCCTGTTACACAAAAAGCCCCGGCCCAGTGCCGGGGTTTTTTATTGCCCATACCCTCAGCCCTGCGCCCTACCTGTAGGAGCCGGCTTGCCGGCGATGAGGCCGTTACAGGCAACCCAAGGCAGTAATGCCTGTCAGTTAGCGTTTCAGCGTGACCAACGGGGCTGCTTTGCAGCCCTTCGCGGGCAAGCCCGCTCCCACAGGGATCGCACAACCCTCGGGCCTAAGCTGCACCTGTAGGAGCCGGCTTGCCGGCGATGAGGCCAGTACAGGCAGCGCAAGACAGTTGCTCCCACAGGTAAAGCGCCAGCTTGAGGCTTTGCCCGGTCCTGTGGGAGCGGGCTTGCCCGCGAAGGGGCGTACAGCGGCCCCAGTTTCGTTGACTGACTGGCATTAGCCCAACAGTGGCTCCCAGCAAGACTTCCTGCTGCCGTGGTTGCAGGGCCAGGCGCTAGCGTGGCCGCTCCCATTTTCAAGGAGCCACGCCCCATGAGCGTATTCACCGTCTACTTCTGCGGCACCGGCGCCACCGCCGGCGATGTCAGCAACCGCGACTACTGGAATGGCGAGCTGGTCTCGACCCTGGCCTTCAACGACCAGGGCCGCGAGTTCGCCCACAAGATCGTGGTCGACGGCCCCGGCAGCGGCAACCTGCACGACGACAACCTGTTCGTTGACGACCGCGACCACGGCCAGACCATGGGCACCTTGCTCGGCCATGGCTGGGAGGAGAACGTCGCCCACGCCCTGCAGATGATCAAGGGCAAGAGCCTGTGGTCGCGCGGCAGCCGCACCAAGGCCGAATACCAGCGCCTGAAGGACGCCGGTGTGCCGATACCCAACGCCGGGCGTAACGGCAACTGGTTCCGCGACCGCTACCACTATGGTGACCGCGAAGTGGTGCCCCAGGCGCTGCAGGAGCAGATCATCCAGACCTTCCGCAAACCGCTGATTCCCACCCAGGTCAACCTGGTGGGCTGGAGCCGCGGCGGCATCAGTTGCCACATGCTGGCCAATGCCATGGCCAGCGACCCGCAGCTGCGCGATGTGCCGGTGAACATCCTGGCACTGGACCCGGTGCCGGGCATCCTCAACGTGCAGGATGAACGCACCGGGTTGGCCGGCAACGTGCGTGAGTACGTAGGCTTTTTCGCCCGCGACGAGCGCTCCCGGGGCTTCGCCTGCGTAGTGCCGCAGGTGGCGGGCAGCACCCGCATGAGTATTTTCCCCATGCCCGGGCGCCATGCCACGCTGGTGGGCAATGCCTCGGCCACGGGGGAGGGCGCGGGTGATGCCTGCAAGGCGCCCGGGCTGATCGTGCGCCACCTGGCCGAACAAAGCCTGGCGCGCTGGGGCGTGGTGCTGGGCAACCGCCTGGCGCTGAGCGATGCGCAACTGATGCGCGAGCACCAGGCGCTGCTCAAGGATGACGCCACCTATACCGCCATGCGCAAGCATTCCTATACCTACGTCACCGAAGGCGAGGGCGACGAACGCAGGGTCCATCATGGGCCGCTGCGCAAGGCATTCAGCCTGGTGCGTGGCGAGCACATGGAGCCGAGCGACGGCCTGAGCCTGCGGCGCTGGGACCAGCACACTTACAAAGCATTGCGGTGAATCCTGAAATTATGGGTTTTTCGATTCATCGATCTTAAAAGTTATAACTAAAAAGGAAATTTTCCTTTACGAGCAAGCTGTGGCGGCATTATCTTCTGATTCGGCCGCCGCAGCGGCCAACGTCGCTCGGACGGTTCCGGGCGCTTACGTCTTCAGAGGAAACCATGGCCAACCCAGGTTCGCCGCGCCGCTTCGCGCGCATCGATCGTCTGCCCCCTTACGTGTTCAATATCACCGCCGAGCTCAAGATGGCCGCGCGCCGCCGTGGCGAGGACATCATCGACCTGAGCATGGGCAACCCCGACGGCGCCACCCCGGCGCACATCGTCGACAAGCTGGTGCAGGTCGCCCAGCGCGAAGACACCCATGGGTACTCCACCTCCCGTGGTATCCCGCGCCTGCGCCGGGCCATCTCCAACTGGTACAAGGAACGCTACGAGGTCGACATCGACCCGGAAAGCGAAGCCATCGTCACCATCGGCTCGAAAGAAGGCCTGGCGCACCTGATGCTGGCCACCCTCGACCAGGGCGACACCGTGCTGGTGCCCAACCCCAGCTACCCCATCCACATCTACGGCGCGGTAATCGCCGGTGCCCAGGTGCGTTCGGTGCCGCTGGTGCCGGGTGTGGATTTCTTCAACGAGCTGGAGCGGGCGATCCGCGAGTCGATCCCCAAGCCGAAGATGATGATCCTGGGCTTCCCGTCCAACCCCACCGCGCAGTGCGTCGAGCTGGACTTCTTCGAGCGCGTGGTGGCCCTGGCCAAGCAGTACGACGTGCTGGTGGTACACGACCTGGCCTACGCCGACATCGTCTACGACGGCTGGAAGGCGCCGTCGATCATGCAGGTGCCGGGGGCCAAGGATATTGCGGTGGAGTTCTTCACCCTGTCCAAGAGCTACAACATGGCCGGCTGGCGCATCGGCTTCATGGTCGGCAACCCCGAGCTGGTCAGCGCCCTGGCGCGCATCAAGAGCTACCACGACTACGGCACCTTCACCCCACTGCAGGTGGCGGCCATTGCCGCGCTCGAGGGCGACCAGCAGTGCGTGCGCGACATCGCCGAGCAGTACCGCCAGCGCCGCAACCTGCTGGTCAAGGGCCTGCACGAGCTGGGCTGGATGGTCGAGAACCCCAAGGCGTCGATGTACATCTGGGCCAAGATCCCCGAGCAGTATGCGCACCTGGGCTCGCTGGAGTTCGCCAAGAAGCTGTTGGCCGAGGCCAAGGTGTGCGTATCGCCCGGCATCGGCTTTGGTGAATACGGCGACGATCACGTGCGCTTTGCCCTGATCGAGAACCAGGACCGCATCCGCCAGGCCATCCGCGGCATTCGCCAGATGTTCCGCGCTGACAGCCTGGCCGGCAAGTAACCTCACCTCTGCAGGGGCTTACAGGTTCAGCACAGGCCAAAAGGCTACGCGATCCCTGTAGGAGCGGGCTTGCCCGCGAACACCGGCGAAGCCGGTGCCATCCACCGCGCTGCCTGCTTCGCGGCTAAAGCCGCTCCCACAGGGGCGGCGCTTGCCTCGGGCTTTGCCCGACCCTGCAGGAGCCGGCAAGCCGGCTCCTGCAGTCGATCTGCTCAGGCCACCGATCAGCGGCCATCTTTTTTTACATTCCCCCTCTTCTCAGCCGCTCTTGGCTGGATTACAAATAGCGCCGCGAGCGCTCGCTCCCATAACAACAACCTCCTTCCCTGGCCATCATGTCCGAACAGAACCCTTGCCTGACCTGCGGCGCCTGCTGCGGCTACTTTCGTGTGTCTTTCTTCTGGGGCGAATGCCAGTCTTCCGGTGGCCTGGTGCCCGACGACCTGGTGGTGCAAATCAACCCGACCCGCGTTGCGATGATCGGCACCGACGCCAAGCCCTGCCGCTGTGTGAGCCTGGGCGGCGAAATCGGCACCCAGGTGGCCTGCAACATCTATGAAAACCGCTCCAGCCCCTGCCGTGAGTTCGACGCCTCGTGGGAGCACGGCGTGCACAACCCCAGTTGCGACGATGCCCGGGCCGCCTATGGCCTGCCACCGCTGACCCCGCCCGGGGCGAACGAGCCGCACTGGCCGGATGACGGCGCCGAAGTGGCCTGATTGGCTGGCAAGGCTACGCAAGAGGTTGATCCGCAAGAAAACACTGGAACGTTTAAGTGCGTCACGTTTTGGCAAGTGGCCACTACCGTTCGTCGGTTGGATCCAACCCGTTTCGCCCTGTAGCCCGCGAAACACGTGGTGCTACGACAAAGTATTAACACCATTTGACCGCCCCGCGCGGCGTGCCCGGCGCCCCTGAGCGGCTACACATTCCCTCAAAGGAAAACTTGTAGCCAGGGTCAGGATGTTTGGCCGACGCGTGTCTTTGTTCACCTACCGCCGCACTGCTGCACACGCATTCAGGGACTGAACCGCCTGATCCACGAAGGAGCTCTCCGTGGACAGAAGCGTTGCCGCCCGTTTACCCGCTCGTCTTTCTCACCTGTCGCTGGCTGTCAGCCTGGCGGTGGGGGCCTTTGGCCTTGGCCTGTCGAGCGAGGAGGCGCTGGCTGCCTGCACGGTGGCGGGCTCGACCGTCACCTGCAGTGGCACTGGCACGGTGCTGGTGCCCAACAACTACAGCAACGCCACCAGCGGGCTGACGGTCAACGTACAAAGTGGCACCACCATGGGCGCCCCGTTGCTGGGCGGTGCGGCGCTGTCGCTGACTGGCAGCACCATCACCCTGAACAACTCCGGCACTGTCGACCCCTCGATCCTCGGGCTGCTCAGCGCGCTGACCACCGGCACCGTGGTGGGTAACACCGCTACCGCCGGCACCATCAACATCACCAACAATGCCGGCGGCTCGCTCAAGGGTACCGGCGGCTTGCTCGGGGCCAACCTGCTCAACCTCGATGGCATGGCGCTGGATGTGCGCAACGCCGCCGGTGGTGTCACCACCATCAGCAACGCCGGCACCATCGGCTCCTCGGCGCTGCTCGGGCTGACCCTGCTCAGCGAAGACACCCCGGTGGTGTCGGTAACCGGTGGCGGTACGGTGAATTTCACCAACACCGGCGCCATCATCGGCCGTACCGCCTTCCAGGCTTCGAGTACCGGCAACACCTTCACCAACGCAGGCTCCATCACCGGCAGCCTGTCGATGGGCGTCAACAGCACCAACCGCTTCAACGCCATCACCGGCTCCACCGTCAGTGCCGGGGCAGGCATCGGCATATCGCTATTGGTCACCGGCAACCCCAACCTGGCCTTTGCCGCAGCAGGCGTGGTCGACGGCGGTGCCGGCGGCACCAACACCCTGGCCCTGCAGAACGCCATCGGCGGCGGTAGCGGTACCGGCGGCAGCGGCACCATCAACGCCGCCAACTACATCAACTTCAACCGGCTGATCGTCAGCAGCGGCACCTGGAACCTGATCGGCAGTGTGCTCGGCGGCAGCACCGCCACCACCCTCAATGGCGGCATTCTGATCTTCGACAACGCCGCAGCCATGGGCAGCGGCGCCATCACCGCCAACGGCGGCACCCTGCAAGGCAGCATTGCCGGCCTTGCGCTGAGCAACGCGCTGACCCTCGGCAGCGGCGGGCTGACCATCGCCGGCGTGAACGACATGGGGCTGTCCGGCGTGCTGACCGGCACCGGCGGGCTGATCAAGAACGGCACGGGCCTTTTGACCCTGGCCAACAGCAACACCTACAGCGGCGGCACCACCCTGTCCGCTGGCGGCCTCAACCTGGGCAGTGCCACCGCACTGGGCAGCGGTACCCTGAACGTCACCGGCGCTTCTACCCTGCAGGGCAATACCGCGCTGACCCTGGGCAACGCCGTCACCCTGAACGCCGCACTGACCTTGCCCGGCAGCAATGCCCTGGCCCTCGGCGGCTTGGTCAGCGGCACCGGCTCGCTGGTCAAAAGCGGCACCGGCAACCTCACCCTGAGCGGCGCCAACACCTACAGCGGCGGCACCAGCCTGGCCGGTGGCACCCTCACCGTGGGCAATAACAACGCGCTGGGCACCGGCGCGCTGACCCTCACCGGCAACGGTACTCTGGACGCCAGCACCGCCGTCACCTTGGGCAACAACATCGCCCTGGGCGCCAACACCCTGACCCTGCCGGGCAACAACGCCACCACCCTGAGCGGGGTGATCGGTGGGACTGGCGCGCTGGTAAAAAGCGGCACTGCCGGCCTGACCCTGAGCGGCAACAACACCTACAGCGGCGGCACCACCCTCAATGCCGGCACCCTCACCGTCGGCAACAGCAATGCCCTGGGCACTGGTGCCCTGACCCTGGGCGGCAATGCCAACCTCGATGCCAGCACTGCCGTGACCCTGGCCAACGCCGTCAACCTCGGCGCCAATACCCTGAGCCTGCTGGGCACCAGCGCCACCACCCTGGGCGGGGTGATCAGCGGCACCGGCGCGCTGGTGAAAAGCGGCAGCGCGGGCCTGACGCTGAACGGCAACAACACCTACAGCGGCGGCACCACCCTCAACACCGGCACCCTGACCGTGGGCAACAACAATGCCCTGGGCGGCGGCGCGCTGACCCTGGGCGGCAACGCCAGCCTCGATGCCAACACGGCGGTCAGCCTGGCCAACGCCGTCAACCTCGGCGCCAACACCTTGAGCGTGCTGGGCAGCAACGCCACCACCCTGGGCGGTGTGATCGGCGGTACCGGCGCGCTGGTGAAAAACGGCACTGCCGGCCTTACGCTCAACGGCAACAACACCTACAGCGGCGGCACCACCCTCAACGCCGGCACGCTCACCGTGGGCAACAACAACGCCCTCGGCACCGGCGCGCTGACCCTGGGCGGCAACGCCAGCCTGGACGCAGGCGTAGCGGTCAGCCTGGGCAACGCGGTCAACCTCGGGGCCAACACCCTGACCCTGCCGGGCACCTCGGCCGCCACCCTCAGTGGCGTCATCAGCGGCAGCGGTGCGCTGATCAAGAACGGCAGCACCAACCTGACCCTGAGCGGCACCAACACCTTCAGCGGCGGCCTGAACCTCAACGCCGGCACCCTGACCCTGGCCAGCGCCGCGGCCCTGGGCACCGGCGCGCTGACCGTCGGCGGCGCCTCGGTGCTGGCCAACAGCAGCGCCATGGCCCTGAACAACGCGGTCAATCTGGGCGCCAACCTCACCCTCAGCGGCGCCAACCCGCTGACCCTGGGCGGTGTCATCAGCGGCACCGGCGGGTTGGTGAAAAACGGCGCCAGCAGCCTGACCCTGACCGGTGCCAACACCAACACCGGCAACACCACCCTCAACGCCGGCAGCCTGGTAGTCGGCAGCAACACCGCGCTCGGCAGCGGTGCGCTGAATGCCGCCGCCGGCACCAGCCTGGACAGCAACGTCGCCGGCCTGAACCTGGCCAACGCCCTGAACCTGGCCGGCAGCCTGGCGGTGCAGGGCAGCAACAACCTCACCCTCAGCGGCGTGATCGCAGGTGTCGGCGGCCTGACCAAGAACGGCAGCAGCAGCCTGACCCTGACCGGTGCCAATACCAACACCGGCAATACCACCCTCAACGCCGGCACCCTGGTGCTCGGCAACAACACCGCACTGGGTACCGGCGCATTGAACGCCGCCGCCGGCACTACCGTGGATGCCAGCACCGCCGTCACCCTGGCCAACGCGGTCAACCTGGCAGGCGCCGTCAACATTGGCGGCACTGCCAACCTGGGCCTGGGCGGGGTCATCGCCGGCACAGGCTCGCTGGTCAAGAACGGCGCCGCCGGCCTGACCCTGAGCGGCAACAACACTTTCAGCGGCGGTACCACCCTCAACGCCGGCACTCTCACCGTGGGCAACAACAATGCCCTGGGCACTGGCGCCCTGACCCTGGGCGGCAATGCCAGCCTCGATGCCAGCACCGCCGTCACCCTGGGCAACGCCGTCAACCTCGGCGCCAACACCCTGAGCCTGCTGGGCACCAGCGCCACCACCCTGGGTGGTGTGATCAGCGGTACCGGCGCATTGATCAAAAACGGTGCTGCGGCCCTGACCCTGAGCGGCAACAACACTTATCAAGGCGGCACCACCCTCAACGCCGGCACCCTGATCGCCGGCAACGACAACGCCCTGGGCACCGGCGCGTTGACCCTGGGCGGCAACGCCAGCCTGGATGCCAGCGCCGCGGTCAACCTGGCAAACGCCGTCAACCTCGCCGGCAACACCCTGAGCGTGCTGGGCAGCAACGCCACCACCCTGGGCGGGGTGATCAGCGGCACCGGCGCGTTGGTGAAAAGCGGCAGCGCCAGCCTTGCGCTGAACGGCAACAACACCTTCAGCGGTGGTACCACCCTCAATGCCGGCACGCTCACCGTGGGCAACAACAATGCCCTGGGCACTGGCGCCCTGACCCTGGGCGGCAACGCCAACCTCGATGCCAGCACTGCCGTATCCCTGGCCAACGCCGTCAACCTCGGCGCCAATACCCTGAGCCTGCTGGGTACCAGCGCCACCACCCTGGGCGGCGTGGTTAGTGGTACTGGTGCGCTGGTCAAAAGCGGCAGCGCAGGCCTGACCCTCAACGGCAACAACACCTACAGCGGTGGTACCACCCTCAACGCCGGCACCCTCACCGTGGGCAACAACAACGCCCTGGGCATCGGTGCACTGACCCTGGGCGGCAACGCCGCCCTGGATGCCGGCGTGGCCGTCAACCTGGGCAACGCCATCAACCTGGGCAGCAGCAACCTGACCCTGCCGGGCACCAGCGACACCACCCTGGCCGGGGTAATCAGCGGCACCGGCAGCTTGATCAAGAATGGCGCCAGCAACCTCACCCTGAGCGGCGCCAACACCTTCAGCGGCGGCCTCAACCTCAACTCCGGCACCCTGACCCTGGCCAGCGCCGCTGCCCTGGGCACCGGCGCGCTGAACGTCGGTGGCGCCGCCACCCTGGCCAACACCACGGCCATGACCCTGAACAACGCCGTCAACCTGGGCGCCAACCTGACCCTGGCCGGCACCAACAACCTCAACCTGGCCGGCGTGGTCAGCGGCACCGGCGGCCTGGTGAAAAACGGCAGCGGCGTGCTCACCCTGACCGGCAACAACACCCAGAGCGGCGCCACCACCCTCAACGCCGGCACCCTGGTGGTCGGCAGCAACAGCGCATTGGGTACCGGTGCGCTGAATACCGCCGCCGGCACCACGCTGGACGCCAGCACCGCCGTCACCCTCGCCAACGCCGTTAACCTGGGCGGAGGCCTGACCATCGCCGGCAGCGCCAACCTGGGCCTGGGCGGGGTGGTCAGCGGCACCGGCTCGCTGGTCAAGAACGGCAGCGCCAGCCTGACCCTGAACGGCAACAACACTTATCAAGGCGGCACGACCCTCAATGCCGGTACCCTGATCGCCGGCAACGACAACGCCCTGGGCACCGGCGCGTTGACCCTGGGCGGCAATGCCAGCCTCGACGCCAACACGGCGGTCAACCTGGCCAACGCGGTCAACCTCGGCGCCAACACCCTGAGCCTGCTGGGCACCAGCGCCACCACCCTGGGTGGTGTGATCAGCGGTACCGGCGCACTGGTGAAAAACGGCAGCGCGGGCCTGACGCTCAACGGCAACAACACCTACAGCGGCGGCACCACCCTCAACGCCGGCACCCTCACCGTGGGCAACAACAACGCCCTGGGCACGGGTGCCCTGACCTTGGGCGGCAATGCCAACCTCGACGCCAGCACCGCTGTCAGCCTGGGCAACGCCGTCAACCTGGCCGGCAACACCCTGACCCTGCCGGGCACCGCGGCCACCACCCTGGGCGGCGTGATCAGCGGCACCGGCGCGTTGGTCAAAAACGGCAACAACAACCTCACCCTGAGCGGCGCCAACACCTTCAGCGGCGGCCTGACCCTCAACGCCGGCACCCTGACCCTGGCCAACGCCGCGGCCCTGGGCACCGGCGCGCTGACCGTCGACGGCGCCTCGGTGCTGGCCAACAGCAGTGCCCTGGCCCTGAACAACGCGGTCAACCTGAACGCCAACCTGACCGTCAGCGGCGCCAACCCGCTGGCCCTCAATGGCGTGCTCAGCGGCACCGGCGGGCTGATCAAGAACGGCAGCAGCACCCTGACCCTCAACGGCAACAACACCCAAAGCGGCGCCACCACCCTCAACGCCGGCACCCTGGTAGTCGGCAGCAACACCGCGCTGGGCAGCGGCGTGCTGAACGCCGCCGCCGGCACCAGCCTGGACAGCAACACCGCCGGGCTGAACCTGGCCAACAACTTCAACCTGGCCGGCAACCTGAACCTGCCGGGCAGCAACGACCTCACCCTCAGCGGCGTGATCGCAGGTGCCGGCGGCCTGACCAAGAACGGCAGCAGCACCCTGACCCTGACCGGCAGCAACACCAACAGCGGCGCCACCAACCTCAACGCCGGCACCTTGGTGCTGGGCAACGCCAACGCCCTGGGCAGCGGTGTGTTGAACGCAGCGGCCGGCACCCACCTGGACAACAGCACCGCACTGACCCTGGCCAACGCCGTTAACCTGGCCGGCGACCTGACCGTGGACGGCAGCGCCGACCTGGGCCTGGCCGGCCTGGTCAGCGGCGCCGGCAGCCTGGTCAAGGACGGCGCCAGCACCCTGACCCTGAGCGGCAACAACACCTACCAAGGCGGCACCACCCTCAACGCCGGCGGCCTGGTGCTCGGTACCGGCGCCTCGCTGGGCACCGGCAAGCTCACCGTGGCTGGCGCCGGCACCCTGGGCAACAGCGCGGCAATCACCGTCGGCAACGCCATCACCCTGGACGACGACCTGACCCTGGCCGGGGTCAACGACCTGACCCTCGGCGGCCTGATCGACGGCACCGGCAGCCTGATCAAAAACGGCAACGCCACCCTCACCCTCACCGGCAGCAACACCTACAGCGGCGGCACTCAGCTCAACGGCGGCGGCCTGGTGCTGCACAACGGCAGCGCCATCGGCACGGGCACGCTGACGGTCGGCGCCGCTTCGACCCTGGACAACACCGACACCATCACCCTGGGCAATGCCGTCAACCTGGGCGCCGACCTGACGCTGGCCGGCAGCAACGGCCTGACCTTGGGCGGCGTGGTCAGCGGGGCAGGGCAGTTGATCAAGGACGGCAACACCACCCTGACCCTCGATGGCAACAACAGCTACAGCGGCGGCACCGTGCTCAATGCCGGCGGGCTGATCGTCGGCAGCAACACCGCCCTGGGCAGCGGCGCCCTGAACGTGAACGGCGCTGCCAGCCTGGACAACAGCGTCGTGGCCAACCTGGGCAACGACATCCTGCTGGGCAACGACCTGACCCTCGGCGGCAGCAACGACCTCACTCTCAGCGGCGACCTAAGCGGCGTCGGCGGCCTGATCAAGAACGGCCTGGCCGACCTCACCTTAAGCGGCAACAACACCTTCACCGGCGCCATCGACCTGGTGGGCGGCAGCCTCACCACCGTCGGTGGCACCGCCTTGGGCAACGCCTCGTCGCTGAACGTCGGCGCCGGTGCCTCGCTGAACCTCGGCGCCAGCGCCAGCGTCGGTGGCCTGAGCGGCGCCGGTGCGGTGAACCTGGGCGCCGGCAGCAACCTCAGCGTGGGCAGCAACAACCTCGACAGCGTGTTCAGCGGCGCCCTGGCCGGCAGTGGCGGGCTGATCAAGAACGGCAGCGGCAGCCTGGAGCTGTCGGGCATCAACGTGATCGGTGGCAGCGCCACGGTCAATGCCGGCACCCTCGACGTCACAGGCTCGCTGGCCTCGGCCGGTGTGCAGGTCAACAGCGGCGGCACCCTGACCGGTACCGGCAGCGTGCTGGGCGCGGTGGACATCGCCAATGGCGGGCACCTGGCGGCCAACAGCGGCGCCACCCTGAGCACTGGCAGCCTGACCCTGCACAGCGGCTCGATCTTCGACGTTGGCCTGGGCAGCCCGGCCACCGGCGGCACCGCGCTGGTCAACGTCAACGGCAACCTCACCCTCGACGGCACCCTCAACGTCAGCGACATCGGCGGCTTTGGCGTGGGTATCTACCGCCTGATCGACTACACCGGCAGCCTGACCGACAACGGCCTGCTGATCGGCAGCGTGCCGGGCAGCGTGCTGCCGGGCGACCTCGAGGTGCAGACCTCGGTCGGCAGCCAGGTCAACCTGCTGGTGGGCGGCGCCGCTGGCGGCGTGCAGTTCTGGGATGGCAGCAACACCGTGGCCAACGGCGCGGTCGACGGCGGCAACGGCACCTGGGGCGGCGCCACCAACAACTGGACCGACGTCAACGGCACCCTCAACAGCGCCTGGGGCGGCAGCTTCGCGATCTTCCAGGGCGCGGCCGGCACCGTCACTGTGGTGGGTACGCAAACCGCCACCGGCCTGCAGTTCGTCACCAGCGGCTATACCCTGGCCGGCAGCGGCGGCCTGAACCTGGTCAACGGCAGCAACGGCGCCTTCGCCGTACGGGTCGACCCCGGCGCGACCGCCACGATCAACGTCGGGCTGTCGGGCAGCGGCACCCTCGGCAAGCTGGATACCGGCACCCTGGTGCTGGGCGGCGCCAACAGCTACACCGGCGGCACCCTGCTGCAGGGCGGCACTATCGTTGTGGGCAACAACAGCGCCCTGGGCAGCGGCCAGGTCAGCGCGGCGGCCAATACCACCCTGGACAGCAACACCGCCGTCACCCTGGCTAACGCCTTCGCCCTGGGCGGCGCCTTCACCGTGGCCGGCAGCGCCGATCTGGGCCTGAGCGGCGTGGTGTCCGGTGCTGGCAGCCTGATCAAGAACGGCGCCGCCAACCTGACCCTGAGCGGCGCCAACAGCTACAGCGGCGGCACCACCCTCAACGCCGGTAGCCTCACTGTGGGCAATGCCCAGGCGCTGGGCACTGGCGGCCTGGTGGTGGGCGGCAACGCCAGCCTGGCCGGCACCGGCAACCTCAGCCTGAACAACACCATTGCGCTCAACGCCAACCTGACCCTGGCAGGTGCCAACAACCTCACCCTCAACGGCAACATCAGCGGCACCGGCCAACTGATCAAGAACGGCACCAGCACCACCACCCTCAACGGCAGCAACAGCTACAGCGGCGGCACCACGCTCAATGCCGGCACGCTCATACTCGGCAGCAACGGCGCCTTGGGCACGGGCGCGCTGAGCGCCTCGGGCGGCACCACACTGGGCAGCACCGGCAACATCACCCTGGCCAACCAGATCAACCTGCTGGGCAACCTCACCCTGGCCGCCGCACAGAACATGGTGCTCAACGGCGACATCAACGGCATCGGCGGGCTGATCAAGAACGGCGCCGGCAGCCTGACCCTGGCCGGCAACAGCAGCTACCTGGGCAACACCGCACTCAACGCCGGCACCCTGGTGCTGGGCAACAACAATGCCCTGGGCCTGGGCACGCTCAACGCCGCCAACGGCACCACTCTGGACAGCAGCACGGCCGTCACCGTGAACAACGCGGTCAACCTGGCCGGCAACCTGAACCTGGCCGGCAACAACGACCTGACCCTCAATGGCCTGGTCAACGGTGTCGGTGGCCTGACCAAGAACGGCGCCGCCAACCTGACCCTCAACAACAGCAACCTCTACCTCGGTGGCACCACCCTCAACGCCGGCACCCTGACCCTGGGCAACAACGGCGCCCTGGGCAGCGGCACTCTCACCGTCGCTGGCGCCGCCACTCTGGCCAGCAACACCGCGCTGGGCAACGTCACCAACCAGGTGCTGCTCAACGCCGGCCTGACCGTGGCCGGCAGCAACGACCTGGCCCTCAACGGCGCGATCAGCGGCAGCGGCAGCCTGACCAAAACCGGCAGCGGTAACCTCACCCTGGGCAGCGCCAACAGCTACACCGGTGGCACCACCCTGGCCGCTGGCACCCTGACATTGGGCAACAACACCGCCCTGGGCAACGGCAGCCTGGCAGTCACCGGCAACAGCACCCTGGCCAGCATTGGCGTGCTGCAAGTGGGCAACGCCATCGGCCTGGGCAACGCCGCCACGCTGGCGGTCAACAACGCCCAGACCCTCACCCTGGGCGGCGTGATCAGTGGCAGCGGTGCCCTCGACAAGCAGGGCAGTGGCCAGCTGATTCTCAACGGCGCCAACATCTACAGCGGTGGCACCACGCTGGAGGCCGGCAGCCTGTTGCTGGGCAACGCCAGCGCCCTGGGCAGCGGCGCGCTGAACGTCACCGGCGACAGCAGCCTGGACAGCAGCCAGGCCCTGGCCCTGGCCAACAACGTCAATCTCAATGGCGGCAACCTGACTGTCAGCGGCAGCAACGAGCTGGCCCTGAACGGCGTGGTTGGCGGCAGCGGCCAACTGGTCAAAAACGGCAACGCCAACCTGACCCTGGGCAGTGCCAACAGCTACAGCGGCGGCACCCTGCTCAACGGCGGCACCCTGACCGTGGGCAACGACGCGGCGCTGGGCAGCGGCGACCTGAGCGTGGCCGGCAACGCCAACCTGGCCACCCTGGGCGACACCACCCTGGCCAACGACGTGCAACTGGGCGGCACCCTCAACCTGACGGGCACCGACGACCTGACCCTGAACGGGCAGATCGACGGCCTGGGTAACCTGGTCAAGAATGGCAGCGGTACCCTGACCCTGAACGGCAGCAACACCTACCTGGGCGGCACCACCCTCAACGGCGGTACCGTATTGGCGGGCGCCGACGGCGCCCTGGGCACCGAGCTGATCACCGTTGCCGGGGCCTCGACCCTGGGCAGCACCGGCACCGTGAACCTGGGCAACAACCTCAATCTCAACGCCGGGCTGACCGTCGACGGCGCCAACGACCTGACCCTGGCCGGCACCATCAATGGCAGCGGCGGGCTGGTCAAGCAGGGCAGCGGCAACCTGACCCTGGGCGGCAACAACGGCTACCAGGGCGGCACCGACCTTGCTGCCGGCACCCTGACCCTGACCAGCAGCGGCGCCCTGGGCGTTGGCGGGCTGAACGTCACCGGCGATGCCACCCTGAGCAACGCCGCGGCCATGGTGCTGGGCAATGCGGTGGATATCGCCGGCGGCACCACCCTGACCCTCGACACCCCCAATGCGCTGGTGGTCAGTGGCGATATCAGCGGCAGCGGCAGCCTGGTCAAGACTGGCCTGGACGATGCCACCCTGGTCACCGCCAAGAGCCTGACCGGCGCTGTGGATATCCAGGCCGGCTCCCTGACCCTGCTGGGCTCGGGCGTGCTCGACAGCGTGTCGGGCATCAATATCGGCAGCTCCGGCGTCCTGAACATGGACGGCGACGCCAACCTGGCCAGCCTCACCGGCAGCGGCCAGGCAGTGATTGGCACTGGCGCCACCTTGAGCGTCGGCAGCAACAACAGCGACAGCCTATTTGCTGGCGCCTTCAGCGGCTCGGGCAACTTGAACAAGGTCGGCACCGGTACCCTTACCCTCAGCGGCATCAGCACCCTCGGCGGCACCGGCCAGGTCAGCGGCGGCACCCTCAAGGTCGACGGCAGCCTGACCAGCGCCGGCCTGAACGTGGCCAGCGGCGCCAGCCTGAGCGGTAGCGGCAACGTGGGCGGGCCGGTGACCATCGCCAGCGGCGGCCACCTGGTCGGCAGCAGCGGCAACACCCTCGGCCTGGGCTCGCTGGTACTGAACAGCGGCTCGATCGTCGACGTTGGCCTGGGTGCACCTTCCACCGGCGGCACTGCGCTGTTCAACGTGGGCGGCAACCTGACCCTGGACGGCACTCTCAACGTCAGCAACATCGGCGGCTTCGGCAACGGCGTGTACCGCATCTTCGACTACGGCGGCGTACTCACCGACAACGGCCTGGACTTCGGCAGCCTGCCAGCCGGCGTCAGCGTCGGCGACCTGAGCCTGCAAACCAGCCTGGCCAACCAGGTCAACCTGCTGGTCGGCAGCAACGGCCAGAGCATCCTGTTCTGGGACGGCAGCCAGACCACCGCCAACGGCCAGGTGGACGGCGGCAGCGGCACCTGGAATGCCGGCAACAGCAACTGGACCGACCTCAACGGCACCAACAACAGCACCTGGAACAGCAGCTTCGCGGTGTTCCAGGGCAATGCCGGCAACGTTACCCTGGTCGGCAGCCAGACCGTCAACGGCCTGCAGTTCGTGACTAACGGCTACCACCTGCTGGCCGGTGCCGGCGGGGTGCTCAACCTGGTCAACGGCAGCAGCGGCGACACCAGCGTGCGGGTCGACCCGGGCGCCATCGCCACCCTCGATGTGGGTGTGGCCGGCAGCGGCACGCTGAACAAGCTCGACACCGGCACCCTGGTGCTCAACGGCAACAACAGCTACAGCGGCGGCACCCTGCTCAGCGGCGGCACCCTGATCGTCGGCAGCAACACCGCGCTGGGCACCGGCACCCTGAGCACCACCGCCGGTACCATCCTCGACAGCAACCAGGCCGTGACCCTGGGCAACGCCATCAACCTCACCGGCCCGCTGAACCTGGCCGGCAGCAACAGCCTCGGCCTGACCGGCAACATCAGCGGCACCGGCGCCCTGGTCAAGGCCGGCAGCACCAGCTTGCTGCTGTCGGGCAACAACAGCTACAGCGGCGGCACCCTGCTCAACGCCGGCAGCCTGGTGGTCGGCAGCAACACCGCCCTGGGCACCGGTACGCTGAACGCTGCCGGCGGCACCAGCCTGGACAGCAGCCAGGCGGTGAGCCTGGCCAACAATGCCAACCTGGCCGGCGTATTCAACGTGCTGGGCAGCAACGACCTGACCCTGGGCGGCACCCTGGTCGGCGCCGGCAGCCTGGTCAAGAGCGGCAACGCCAGCCTGACCCTCAACGGCGCCAGCACCTACAGCGGCGGTACCGTGCTGCAGGCCGGCACCTTGGTGCTGGGCAATGACGCGGCCCTGGGCAGCGGCGGCCTGAACGTCACCGGCACCGGCAACCTGGACACCAACACCTCGGTGACCCTCGGCTCGCCAGTAACCGTCGGCGGCACCCTCAACGTGCTGGGCAGCAACGACCTGGAACTGGCCGGCGTGCTCAGCGGCGCCGGCACGCTGAACAAAAGCGGCGCGGCCGACCTGACCCTGTCGGGCAACAACACCTTCAGCGGCATCATCAACCTGCTGGCCGGCAGCCTGAGCACCGTCGGCACCACCGCCCTCGGCACCCAGAGCGCGCTGAACGTCAGCAGCGGCGCCAGCCTCAACCTGGACGGCAACACCACCCTGGGCACCCTCAACGGCAATGGCGCGGTACAGATTGCCGCCGGCAACAGCCTGGGCGTGCAGGGCGGCCTGTTCGGCGGCAACATCGGCGGTACCGGCACCCTCAACAAGCAAGGCAGTGGCAACCTGACCCTGAGCGGCAGCAACAGCCACACCGGCACCACCAATGTGCAGGGCGGCAGCCTGCTGGTGAACGGCAGCCTGGCCAGCAGCACGGTCAACGTTGCCAGCGGCAGCACCTTGGGCGGCACCGGTAGCCTCAGCGGCAGTGTGGTGGTGGCCAACGGCGGCACCCTGGCTGTCAGCAGCGGCAACACCCTCAGCGTCGGCAACCTGACCCTGGGCAACGCTTCCAGCTTCAACGCCGCCCTCGGCGCGCCGCTGGGCAGCACGCCGCTGGTCAGCGTGGCCAACAACCTGACCCTGGGCGGCACCCTCAACATCACCGACGTCGGCGGTTTCGGCGCCGGGGTGTACCGCCTGTTCAACTACGGCGGCTCGCTGGTCAACAACGGCATGGCCATCGGCAGCACTCCGGTGCCGGCCAGCGACCTGACCGTGCAGACCAGCGTCGCCAACCAGGTCAACCTGGTGGTCGGCGGGGCCAACAACGTGCTGTTCTGGGACGGCAGCCAAAGCGTGCCCAATGGCTCGATCGACGGCGGCAGCGGGGTGTGGGACGCCACCAACAGCAACTGGACCGATGCCGACGGCGTGCTCAATACCCCCTGGAACGACACCTTTGCGGTGTTCCAGGGCCTGGCCGGCACCGTCACCGTGGACGGCAGCCACAGCCTCAGCGGCATGCAGTTCGTCACCGACGGCTATGTGCTCGACGGCGGTACCGGTGGCGAGCTGCTGACCAGCGGCACCACCAACCTGCGGGTCGACCCCAACGCCACCGCCACTCTCAACGTCGCCATCAATGGCACGGGCAGCCTGGTCAAGTTCGACACCGGCACCCTGGTGCTGAACGCTGCCAACGGCTACAGCGGCGGCACCACCCTCAACGGCGGCACCCTGGTGGTGGGCAACGACAGCGCCCTGGGCAGCGGCACCCTGACCGCCGCCGCCGGCACCACCCTGGACAGCAACACCGCCGTCACCCTGGCCAACAACGCCGTGCTCAACGGCGCCGTGGGCATTGGCGGCAGCAACGCTCTGGAGCTGGCCGGCAACATCAGCGGCAGCGGCGGCCTGATCAAGAACGGCAACGCCGAGCTGACCCTGAGCGGCAGCAACAGCTACACCGGCGGCACCCTGATCAACGCCGGCAGCGTGGTCGGCAACAGCAGCAGCCTGCAGGGCGCCATCATCAACAACGCCGCGCTGACCTTCGAGCAGAACAGCAACGGCAGCTACACCGGCAACCTCACCGGCACCGGCACCCTGAGCAAGACCGGCACCGGCGAGCTGCTGCTGACCGGCAACAACACCCTGACCGGTGCCACCACCGTCAGCTCCGGCACCTTGCTGGTCAACGGTCGCCTCGACAGCACCAGCGTGCAAGTGGGCACCGGCGCCACCCTGGGCGGCACCGGCACCCTGGCCGGTGCCGTGCAGATCCAGAACGGCGCCACCCTGGCCGCCGGGCAAAGCGCCACGCCGCTGTCGGTGGGCAGCCTGAGCCTGGCCTCCGGCAGCGCCCTGGACTTCTCCCTCGGCGCCCCCAACGCCGCCACCACGGTGGTCAACGTAGCCGGCAACCTGACCCTGGACGGCACCCTCAACATCACCGATGTCGGCGGTTTCGGCCCGGGCGTGTACAGCCTGTTCAACTATGGCGGCAGCCTGACCGACAACGGCCTGGTGTTCGGCGCCATCCCCGGCAGCGTGGCGCTGGGCGACCTGAGCCTGCAGACCGCCATCGCCAACCAGGTCAACCTGGTGGTGCAGGGCGCACCGGGCTCGCTGCAGTTCTGGAACGGCAGCAAGACCACCGCCGACGGCACCATCAGCGGCGGCAACGGCACCTGGGGCAGCAGCGGCACCAGCAACTGGACCGACTCCACCGGCGCCAACAGCGAGACCTGGGGCGGGCAGTTCGCGGTGTTCGGTGGCCAGGCCGGCACCGTCACCGTGCAGGGCAACCAGACCTTCACCGGCATGCAGTTCCTCAGCAGCGGCTACCAGCTTGTGGCTGGCAACAATGGCAGCCTGACCGCCACCAACGGCACCGGCGGCACCTTGGCCGCCATGCGGGTAGATGCCGGCGCTACGGCGCTGATCAGCGCGCCGATCGTCGGCAGTGGCGGCATCGAGAAGCTCGATTCCGGCACGCTGATTCTGTCTGGCGCCAACACCTACACCGGCGGTACCACCGTCAGCGGCGGCACCCTGGCCGGCAACACCACCAGCCTGCAGGGCAACATCGCCAACAACGCCAGCCTGGTGTTCGTGCAGGCGGCCAACGGTACCTTCAACGGCAGCCTGACCGGTACCGGCACCACCACCAAACAGGGCACCGGCACCTTGCTGCTGACCGGCAACCAGGCCTTCAGCGGCGCCTTCAACGTCAACCAGGGCGTGCTCGAAGTGGGCAACGCCGCCAACCCTGGCGCCAGCCTGGCCGCCGCGGTGACCGTGGCCAACGGCGCCGCGCTGACCGGCACCGGCAGCGTCGCCAGCCTGACCAACCAGGGCACGGTGATGCCCGGCAAGGGCGGTAACCTGACGGTTACCGGCAACTTCACCAACGCCGCCAGCGGCACCCTGGCCATCGACCTGGCCGCCAACCCTGTGAGCTACCTGAACGTCGGCGGCACCGCCAACCTGGGTGGCAGCCTGCAGGTGGTCAATCTGGCCGGTTTCACCGGCAGTGCCCAGTACACGGTGGTCAATGCCACGGGCGGTATCAACGGCACCTTCGCCAGCACCAACCTGAGCAACTCGGCGTTCCTCAGCAGCTCGCTGGACTACGGCGCCAACGAGGTGACCCTGTCGCTGCGGCGCAACAGCCTGGGCTTCATGCGTGTGGCTGCCAGCCCCAACCAGGCAGGTGTGGCGGCAGCCCTGAGCGGGCCGGGCGCGCCGACGGAGATTGTCAACAACCTGCTGCCGCTGAGCGTGGCTCAGGCCCAGGCAGCGTTCGACAGCTTGTCGGGTGAGATCCACGCCAGCACCGCCACCACGCTGATCGAGGACTCGCGCTATCTGCGCGAGGCCGCCAACGACCGCATGCGCCAGGCCGACTGCACCCAGCAGGACGACCCGCGCCGCACCCTGGCACCGACGGCCAACCAGCAGCTCACCAGCGAAGGTTGCCAGGGCCAGGCGGTGGGTTGGATGCGTGCCATCGGTGGTTGGGGCAGCTACGACGCCAGCAGTGGCGCCGCCAGTGTCGACCGCCAGTTGCAAGGCTTCCTGCTGGGCGTGGACAAGGCGCTGGACGACCAGTGGAAGGTCGGCGTTGCCGCCGGCTACACCAACTCAAGCATCGATGCGCACCGCCGCAGCTCGGATGCCACGGTCGACAGCTACCACCTGCTGACTTACCTCAATTACCAGCTCGACGCCTTCTCGGCGCGCCTGGGTGCCAGCTACACCTGGCACGATATCGAGACCAAGCGTGATGTTGCGGTGGGCGCCTATAACGACCGGGTGAAAGCCAAGTACAAGGCGCGCAGTGCCCAGGTGTTCGGCGAGCTGGGCTATGCCATCGACGCCGGCAACGGCGTGGCGCTCGAGCCGTTCGCCGGGCTGGCCTATGTCAACTACGACAGCGACACCGCCCACGAGAAGGGCGGGGCAGGGCGGTTGTCTGGCAGTGTCGAGCAGGATGTGACCTATTCGACCCTGGGTGTTCGGATTGGCAAGCGCATCGAACTGAGCAAGGGCAACAGCATTACCCCACGCTTGTCGGTGGGCTGGCGACATGCCTTTGGCGATGACCAGCCCAGCGCCGACCTGCGCTTCAGCGAAGGCGGCAGTGGCTTCAGCACCTCGGGCGTGCCGATTGCCAAGGATGCGGCGGTGGTCGAGGCCGGGCTGGACATGTCGGTCGGTGAGAGCGGCAAGCTGGGGATCGGGTATTCCGGGCAGTTGTCCAGCGAGGCGAAGGACCATGGGGTGGTGGTGAGCTTCAGTATGGGGTTCTGAGGGCTGTGGCCCATCGCGGGGTCTGTAATGGCTGTGTGGGGGCGGGGTTGCCCTGCCAGTTTTTGGGTGGCGGTTGGCAGTGGGTTGAGTTGGGGCCTGCAGGTTCCTGGCTGTCGGTTGTATCAGGGCATACAGGTGCTCGCCACAACCCTTGCAGCGCCTATGAGATCGAGCGCCGCCCGCGCGGCGCTTCGCGGGTAAACCCGCTCCCACAGTTTGTTTCGGTCCAATTATTCCTGTGAAAGTACCGGCGCCTGCCTTGGTACATGCCTTGAGTCATGTGGGGCGGCGGCAACGCACACGCTGAAACCGCGTCGGACCAACAAGGCGGACCAGGTGATGACACAGGACAGACTGGCCCGAAACAAACTGTGGGAGCGGTTTTACCCGCGAAGCGCCGCGCGGGCGGCGCTCGATCTGATAGGCGCTGCAAGGGTTGTGGCGAGCACCTGTAAGCCCTGATGCAATCCATAGACAGGCCCCTGTATGCCCTGATGCAACCTCAAGACAGGCACCCCAAATCCTGTAAGACATTTCCCAACTTGAAACCAAATCCTTCAGCCGAGCCAAGTTTCGGACCTATCCTACGCGCCTGTCGGAAGCTGCCGCATTGGCTGGGAAATACCCCGGGGGTAACGTCGCTGGGTCGTCACATTTGGCGACCGGGTGTGAGAAGCCCGGCGTGTTCCCACCAGGCTTGCCAGTTATGGCAGCCGTGCGCGTGCAGGCTCCGGTCTGGCCGTGGTGGAATGGGACACGGTCTTCTCACCTCGCGTACGGCTGCCACCCATATCTGTGAGAAGGATGGGGGTGGTTGTTTCTGACAACTTTCCCGTTCGGTAAGCCAATGAAAAAGATCGTTCCAGATCCACCTTTTCCAATCCCCTACCTCACCATCATCCAGGACCTCACCCCCGAGGCCGCCATGGCCCACGCCGCCAACCTGATGGAAACACTGGTCGACACCGTCCACGCCTACGTCGAATGCCCGCAACAGCACCGCCCCGGCATCATGCTGGAGAACTCGGCCATCCTGTCCCACCTGGTGGTCCTGCTGATCAACCACGCCATTGTGCGGAGGGAAGAGCCATGACCGATGAGTCTTCACAGGGGATGACCCGGGGCAAGACCACCTGCCTCGAGCTGTTCCGCATCCAGCCGGGCGTCCCGTTCGAGCAGGCGTTCAGTGACCTGTCGGTGCTGCTGGGCTGCATTTCCCACCTGACCACCGAAGCCGAAATGGAGAACGACCGCAAAGCCGGCAGCGCCGCGCGGATTCTCAGCGGGTTGGCCAAAGGGTTGATCGATGACATGGAGCTGGGGATGAACCGGGCGAGGTGAGGGGCGGGCTGGTAGGTGCATGCCTTTGGATGGCGTCTGGGCATGCAGGTGCATGTCTGTGAATCGCATCAGGGCTTACAGGTGCCCGCCGAAAGGTTTGCAGCGCCTATCAGATCGAGCGCCGCGCGGGCGGCGCTCGATCTCGAGGGCGCTGCAGGGCTCCCGTCGAACACCTCTCAGCCCTGATGCAACCCCAAGACAGGCATTGCGGCTAACCAAGATCTTTATATTTGCCAGGGTAGGTCCTCAAACCACTTGCAAATGCCCATAAGTGAAAAAAGAACATGCAAAAACAAAATATAAGTGAGCCGGGCAGGAGTGTTGAGTAAAGCTCGGTTATGGCAGGTGCCTTTGCGAGTTCTTTGTGTTGGGCGAGGTATAAATAAAGAGCGCCAAGTATGGCGTTGTAAATATACCCAGCAATGACGACGATCAGTAATGGATCTTTCTTCATCAAGTAGTGCCGGATGTTCAATGAGACGAACACGTCTGCGGCAAAGAAAAGAATGACTGTCATGATCACTTTTTGAAGTACTCCACGATCATCTGATACGCCGTGATGCCGCTCACCGCCCCTTCAAAAAACAGCGTGCTGACCCCCATCAATCGAAATGCGCGAACACGATCGATATCGTGATATTTGTATAAGCGCCATGCCCCTGGCTTCAGCGGTTTACGGAAAAACACCCCATATCCCGCCATCCCCAAATCTGCCGAATAATAAGCAAGGTTTCCCTCTCTCTCGCCATACCCCAGCTTCTTCGCTGCCTCTTGATATCCCTTGCGAATGGGCCCCACGGTGTCATCTCTCCCGTTCCATAAGTTATTTCCATTTTCATAAATGTTGTTTACACCATGGGCAAATACAGGAGCGCCGAAATAGCTGCATAGACCCGGGCCTGTCGCACAGGCCCCCGCCCCTGCGCCACCTTGTCCGCCACCTGCTTGGCGAAATACGCCACCTCCCGGTTGAACATCACCCGCCCCATCCCGTGGCGCAAATGCCGCGCACTGACGCTGCAGGCGTATGCCGTCAACCGCGTGGCGGCCTGGTTCACCTCCCAGTAATCAGGCCCGAGCGGGTAGTTGCCTTGCCGGGCGCTCATTCTGCGTCGCGCCAGGCGGCGTGGGCTGAGGTGCTGCCGGTGTGGTGAATCCAGCTGATGTCGCGGTAGCGGATGGCCAGGTGCTCCTGCGCCTCCTGGTCGCTTTGCAGCATGCTGTGGGGCATGTCGACTCGTTGTTCCACCAGCACCGCGCCGGACAGCTTGAGGGTGAAGTAACGCTCCAGGTGCCCGGCCGGGTTGGTGCGGTAGAAGTTGAAGTCGCAGTCCAGCCGTTCGCCGCTGTCGATGGCCTGGGCCAGTAGCGGGGAGGCCTTATCGACGAATTTGGTGACCAGCACTGGCTGGTGCAGGGCACGCTGGTTGTTGTCGCCGCTGAGAATCTGATGGGCCAGCGACAGCACCATCACCTCGTCGGTGTGGCCGCTGCGGCAATGTTTGCCAATCGAGGCCTCGCTAGAGCAGCCAGCGGAAATCAGGCCCTGGCGGGCGCCGTTGATGGACAGGTATCCGTGAAAAGCCATGGGGGATCACTCCTTCGAAATGGAAGTGAAACCCTAAAGGGATGATGGGGGCCGGGTCTGCCGGACCGGTCTGTCGGTGGTTTCGGACGTTGCCTCATGGTTTGCAGGCGTTTGCCTACAGGAATGTGGTGGGGTTAAACATTGGGAAATTGGGGGAGGGGATGGCATCGGCGCAGGCAGGTGCCTGTCTGTGAATTGCATCAGGGCTTACAGGTGCCCGCCGAAAGTTTTGCAGCGCCTATGCGATCGAGCGCCGCCCGCGCGGCGCTTCGCGGGTGAACCCGCTCCCACAGTTTGTTTCGGGCCAATTATGCCTGTGAAAGTACCGCTGTCCGCCTTGGTGCACGCCTTGAGTCATGTGCAGCGGCGGCAACGCACATGCTGAAATCGCGTCGAACCAACAAGGCGGACCAGGTGATGGCACAGGACAGACTGGCCCGAAACAAACTGTGGGAGCGGGTTTACCCGCGAAGCGCCGCGCGGGCGGCGCTCGATCTGATAGGCGCTGCAAAACTTTCGGCGAGCACCTGTAAGCCCTGATGCAATCCAAAGACAGACCCTTGCATGCCCCGGTGCAACCTCAAACCAGCCCACCCCTGCGCCTTTCCCCCCCTACCTCCCACACCTCCCCTGACGCTAGACTGTCATCTCCCCCACAATCGGACAGGAGTCCCGGCGTGCCCGACCCCCGCAGTTTCCCCAGCGACTTGTGCCTCGACAGCCCACGCCTGCAACTGCGCCCCATGCGCCATGGCGATGCGCAGCGCTGGCTGACCATCATGGCCGACCCCGAAGTGATGCGTTACTGGTACCACGCCCCCTGGCAAACCCTGGCCGAGGCCGAAAGCGCCCTGGCCGCCGACCGTGAAGCCTACGCCAGCGGCCAGATGCTCAAACTGGGCATGTACCGCCGCGACAACGGCGAGCTGATCGGCATGGTGCAGCTGTTCAACCTCGACCAGCCCTCGCGCCGCGGCGAGATCGGCTACTGCCTGGCCCGCGAGGTACAAGGCCGTGGCTACATGGACGAGGCGCTGACCTGCTTCATCGACTACCTGGCCCACACCCTGCACCTGCGCCGTCTGGAAGCCGAAATCGACCCGCGCAACCAGGGCTCGGCACGCACCCTGGAGCGTCAGGGCTTCGTGCTCGAAGGCACGCTGCGCGCGCGCTGGTGCGTGGCCGGCGAGCTGTCGGACTCGGGCTTGTACGGGCTGCTGCTGGAACCGCCGGTTGCATAAAGCGCGTGGCAATGGATAACATCCGGTAACGATTCTCACTTACGTCCCGGTAATTCCATGCCCGCAGCCGACACGCCGAGCCCGTACCCGCTCGAACAGCTGTACACCGAGCACCATGGCTGGCTGTTCGGCTGGCTGCGGCGCAAGCTGCGTTGCTCGCACCGCGCGGCGGACCTGGTGCAGGACACCTTCGTGCGCATTCTGGCCTCGCGCGATGCACTGCTGGGCATGCGTGAGCCGCGGGCCTATCTGAGCACCACGGCGCGCCGCCTGGTGATCGACCAGGCCCGCCGCCAGCAGATCGAAAACGCCTACCTGGCCGAGCTTGCGCTGACCGTCGAGGCCCTCGACGGGCACCAGTCGCCGGAGCGCATCCTGCTCACCCTCGAAGCCCTGGAGCAGATCGCCTTCCTGCTCGAAGGCCTGCACCCCAACGCCCGCGCGGCTTTTGTCGGTTACTACCTGGACGAACTCAGCCAGCCACAGATCGCCGAGCGCCTGGGCATTTCGCCGCGCATGGTGCGCAAGTACCTGGCCCAGGCTCTGGTGCATTGCCACCAGGCGCTGGACCTGGGCGAGGGCTGAGGGTGGCAGGCATCGAGGAACAGGCCGCCGAGTGGGTGTTGCGCCTGGGTGAGGGCGCCCTGGATGCCGGCGAGCAGGCCGAACTGGATGACTGGCTGCAGGCCGATCCACGCCACCAGGCTACCCTGCAGCGCATGCAGGGCGTCATCCATCAACTGCAGGGTTTGCGCGAGCAGCGCGGCCCGGTGTCGGCGGCGCTGGCAATCGGTAATGTGCCGGCGCGGCGTACCCCGGCGGCGCGGCGCACCTTGCTGGGGCTGGCCCTGGCCGCTGCGCTGCTGGGTGGCTTGCAACTGGGCGGCGTTCAGCCGCAGGTCTGGCTGGCCGATGCGCGCACCGCACCCGCCGAGTGGCGCAGCCTGGCCCTTGAAGATGGCTCGCAAATTACCTTGGCCGGCAATTCTGCCGTGGACCTGCAGTTCACGGCCGGCGAACGGCGCCTGCGCCTGCTGCGCGGCCAGGTGCTGGTGGATGTCGCCCACGACCCTGCGCGGCCGTTCGTGGTGCAGACCGATGAGGGCAGCTTCCGCGCCCTGGGCACGCGTTTTGTGGTCAGCGAAGGGGCCGGGCGCAGCGAGCTGACCATGCTCGAGTCGCGGGTCGAGGCGCGCAGTGCCGAGGCCGGTGGCTATATCGTCGCCGGGCGTGGCGAGCGCGCCTGGGTGGAGCGCGAGCGGGTAGGGCCGTTGCCGGCCATCGACCCGCAACGCATCGACCTGGCCTGGCAGCAGCACCAGTTGGTGGCCGATGGTTTGCCGCTGGACCAGGTGCTCGATGCCTTGGCCGCCCAGCGCCGCGGCCTGCTGCGCTTTGACCGTGCAGCGCTGCACGGCATCAAGGTGTCGGCGGTGCTGCCGCTGGACGACAGCGAGCGTGCCCTGCAGTTGCTGGCCGAAGCGCTGCCGGTGCAGATCAGGCGTTTCGGCCCGTGGTGGACGAGCGTCGAGCGCGTGCCTGTAAAAAATTGAAACCCGTGGTTCCGCTTCTGCCGGATGGCCCGTCATTCAAGAGGCCAACCAATCAAGAATGGAGCCACCCCAACATGCGCCGATTCCCTGGCCGCCCCGTCCTCAGCCCGCTGTCGCTGTGCCTGCGCCTGGCCTTCGCCGGCCTTGCGCTGCCCGCCATGGCTGCGCCAGCCGCCGCCCAGGACGAAGCCCGCCGCCACTACGAAGTGCCCGCCGGCAGCCTGGCCGAGGCCCTGGGCAGCTTTGCCCAGCAGGCCGGGGTGGCGGTGGTGTTCCAGCCAGAAACCCTGGCCGGGCGCCATAGCGAGGGCCTGCACGGGCTGTATGCGGTGGACAGCGGCTTTGCCGTGCTGCTGGCCGGCAGCGGTTACCGCAGCGAGCGCAGCGACAACGGCTACCGCCTGGTGGCCGAGCCGCAGGCGCCGCTGGGCGCGGGGGTGTTGGAGCTGGGGACGACGACCGTGGCCGGGCAGGGCATGGGCGAGAGCACCGAGAACACCGGCTTCTACGCGCCAGGGCTGGTCAGCGTCGGCTCCAAGACCCCCACCAGCGTGCGCCAGACGCCGCAGTCGGTGTCGGTGCTGACCCGCCAGCTGATCGAAGACCAGCAGATCACCGACATCAACCAGGCCATGAAGGCCACCCCCGGGGTGATCACCCAGAGCACCACGGTGCGCACCCAGGACTTCATCTCCCGCGGCTTTTCCATCCAGAACCTGCAGATCGACGGCGCCGCGCCGCAGTCGCTGGGCACGGCCATGGGCTCGTTCTATTCGTCGAACATCTTCGACCTGGCCGAGTTCGACCACATCGAGGTGCTGCGCGGCTCGGGTGCGTTGTTCGGTGGCACGGGCGACCCGGGCGGCATCATCAACATGGTGCGCAAGCGGCCCACGGCCTATAACCAGTTCAAGTTCACCCTGTCGGCCGGCAGTTGGGACAACTACCGCCAGGAGATCGACCTGTCCGGCCCGCTGGGCTGGGATGGCCGCCTGCGCGGGCGGCTGGTGGTGGCCAATACCGACCGCCAGTACTTCATCGACAATCGCGCCACTGAAAAGCCGCTGGTGTACGGCGTGTTCGAAGCCGACGTGACCGACGACACCATGCTCACCTTCGGCGTGCGCTACAACAAATCCCACGAGACCGGCACGCAGAGCTCGGTGCCGCGCTATTCCACCGGCGCCGACCTGGGCCTGCCACGGCACACCGGCCTGACCCAGAACTGGTCGTACATCGACGTGACGGCGCGCGAGTACTTCGCCAAGCTCGACCACCGCATCAACGACGACTGGAAGCTCAACCTCAGCTACACCAACATCTGGGACCTGGGCCTGTTCAAGACCGCCTCCACCCTGAACGCAGTGAACCCGAACACCGGCACCGGGGCGACCTGGTACGGCACCCTCAGCCGCCAGGAAAACCAGCAGCACCTGTACGACGCCAACCTGTCGGGGCATTTCGAGGCGTTCGGGCTGGACCACGAGTTGACCGTCGGCGCCGACTACCAGCGCATCGACAGCCGCTGGCTGGGGACTGCGCCGCATGCCGGTGCCGGGGGCGGGGTGGATGTGTTCGACCCGGATGCGACGCCGTTCCCCGACCAGTCCAGTGCCCGCAACTACACCCGCGACTACAGCCCCAACTCCCAGCGCCAGTACGGCCTGTACGCCAGCCTGCGCCTGCAGCTGGCCGAGCCGCTGCACCTGATCGTTGGCGGCCGGGCCCAGCGCTATCACTTCTGGCAGACCTACCAGACCCTGCAAAGCGGCGCCTGGACCACGGTGTCCAACCCTGACCAACGCATTGCGACCAAGGTCACGCCGTTTGGCGGCGTGGTCTACGACTTGAACGACCAGTGGTCGGCTTATGCCAGTTATTCGGAAATCTTCAAGCCGCAGTCCAACCGCCTGGCCGGGCCCCTGGGCAGCAACAATACCCTTGAGCCGATGACCGGCAAAACCTACGAAACAGGCCTGAAGGGCGAGCTGTTCGATGGCCGCCTGAACACCAACATCGCGCTGTACTACACAACCCGTGAAAACGAGGCTACCCGCGACCTGGCCTTCCCGCAGCAGAACAACCTGTTCGCCGGCAGCTGCTGTTACCTGCCCAACGGCAAGGTGATGAGCAAAGGCATCGATGTGGAGGTGTCCGGCGAGCTGCTGCCAGACTGGATGTTGACCGGTGGCTACACCTTCAACCTCAACCGCAACCGCGCCACCAGCACGGCCTTGAGCACGGTGATGCCCAAGCACCTGTTCAAGCTGTACACGACCTACCGCCTGCCGGGCGTGCTGCATGACTTCAAGGTGGGCGGCGGGGTGCAGGTGCAAAGCGCCACCTACGTCAGCGGCGAGGCGGCCAGTACCGATGTCAACGGCAATGCCACCAGCAACCTGGTGCCGTTCGACTACAAACAGTCTGGCTACGCGACCTGGAGCGGCTTGGTGGAATACCGCGTCGACGAGCACTGGGACCTGACCCTCAACGGCAACAACCTGTTCGACAAGAAGTACTACGAGACTGTGGGCACTTCGACCTACGGCAACTACTACGGCGAGCCGCGCAACTTCATGCTGACCCTGCGCGGCACCTATTGAGGGTTTGGAGGCGGGGCAGGGGCTGGGTTATGGTCGCACCCTGTCCCGCTTGCCCAGGTTCGTTCCCTTGCCCGCCCTGTATCTGACTTTCAGCCTGCTTCTGTATTTGTCGAGCCTGTGCTTCGACGCTGTCCTGACCGGGGCCGGGCAACGCCTGCCGGCCTTGCAGATATTGCTGTACGGCCTTTGGGGCATCCCGATGGAGCTGTACCAGTGGTTCGCCAACCCGCTGCTGGCGCTGGCGATACTGGCCCACCGGCGGTTCCGCCGGCTGGCCCTGGGCTTTGGCCTGGTGGCGCTGTATTTGGCGATTTCCAGCCTGGGCGTCGAGCGTTTGCCCGACAGCCGCACCTACGGTTTTCAGGACGTGACCGGCTTTGGCGCCGGGTACTACCTGTGGCTGGGGGCGATTTTGCTGTTCTGCGCCGGGCAGGCGTGGTGGTGCTGGAAGGCCAAGAGCGCCGCCGAGGTGCCGGGCTGGCGCTGGTTCGATGTGGCGCTGATGGCTGCGCTGGGTTTGGCGTTTTACGTTGGCACGCAAATGCCGAGCATGCGCTTCGAGCCGCACAAGGTGGTGGCACCGCCGCAGCCGCAGCCGGGGCAGATGTTGTAGCGCAATCCCTACAGAGCGGTGCAAAAGCGGGTGCTAGGCTTGCACCCGCCTACTTCTGAAAGGACTGCCCATGTTCAAGCCTTACCTGTTCGCCAGCATCGCCCTGCTGGCGGCGGCCACTGCCCAGGCCGACGAATACTCCTCCAGCTACACCCAGTGCATGGACAAAGCCTCCAGCACCACAGCCATGGGCGCCTGCATCCAGGCCGAGACCAAGCTGCAGGACGAGCGCCTGAACCGGGTGTACAAGCAGCTGCTGATTAAGCTCGACCCCGCCCAGCAGAAGGCTCTGCGCGAGGTGCAGCGCAAGTGGATCGCCTACCGCGACGGCAACTGCGCGTTCCACCGCAACCTGAGCGACGGCAGCCTGTACCGTATTGAAGGGGCGATGTGTTTCATGGACATGAGCAAGGAACGCGCGGCGGAGCTGGAGCGGGTGCTTAGCCCGGGGCAGTGACCCTGGCGGCGACCAGCCTGTTCGATTTTACGCGGACCTGTAGGAGCGGCCTTGTGTCGCGATGGGCTGCGTAGCAGCCCCGACGATTTTGCATGGGGCCCACACCCTGGGGCTGCTGCGCAGCCCTTTCGCGACACAAGGCCGCTCCTACAGAGGGCGCATAGTCTTCAGGCCAGCGCAGTACCTGTAGGAGCCGGCTTGCCGGCGATGAGGCCCGGCCAGGCGGTGCAGGGCTGCCGGTTTGCGCAGGGCGCTGTTTTGAGGCTGCCTGGGCGGGCCCTATCGCCGGCAAGCCGGCTCCTACAGGGGGTGGGCCCGAGCAGGTGGTGGGGCTAGTGCCCGGTGCGCTGCTGGCGCTGGGCCCGGGCCTTGAGGTATTCGCGCACCTCGACCGCGTCGCCGGCAAACTCGATACGGCCTGCCTTGGCATCGCGCTGGTAGGCGTACATCGGGTCGTAGTACTCCTTCAGCAAGCCTTCGATCCAGCCACGATGCAGGCTCACCTCGCCACTGCGCAGCTGCTCGTCCAGGGCCTGGTTCAGCAGCTCGGCCAGACGCTGGAAGCGCTCGCCGCCCAGGCGCTTGTGGATATTGGCCATGCTCTGGCGCAGGCGCTCGGCGAACAGCCGGCGGCCATCTTCCTCACCGTGCACGGTCACGAACTCGGCGCACAGCTGGGTCACGTAATCGCGCAGAATACGCTGTACGCGGTTTTCGAAGCTGTCCTCCAGCCACACCAGCGGGTACTGCTGCATGCCTTTGTACAATTCAAGCGGCACGGCGCAACTGCCGACGATACGGCCTTCGTCCTCAAGCACGAACTGGCCGATGCCGCGGTGGCGCTTTTTCAGCAGGTCGATGGCCAGAGCGTTCTCGAAGTCGATCTGCGCCGGCTGCGCGGTGGCGCGCTTGCCGAAGCTGGAGCCGCGATGGTTGGCGTGGCCTTCGAGGTCGAGCACGTTGTCCAGCTGGTGCAGCACGTCGGTCTTGCCGGTGCCGGTCAGGCCGCCCACCAGCACGAAGTCGCATTGCGCCACCGCCTGCTGGGTGGTCTCCAGCAACAGGGTACGCATGGCTTTGTAGCCACCGACCACTTTCGGGTACTGGATGCCGGCCTCTTTCAGCCAGCCCTGGACGATCTGCGAGCGCAGCCCACCCCTGAAGCAATACAGGTAACCCTCGGGGTGGGCCTGGGCGAAGGCGGCCCAGGCCTCCAGGCGCTGCTGCTTGATGGCGCCGTTGACCAGCTGGTGGCCGAGGGCGATGGCGGCGGCCTGGCCCTGCTGCTTGTAGCAGGTACCGACCTTGTGCCGTTCCTGGTCGGTCATCAGCGGCAGGTTGACGGCGCCGGGGAAGGCGCCCTTGGTGAATTCGACCGGGGCGCGCATGTCCATCAGCGGCACGTCGTCGAGAAACAGCTGTTGCAGCTGGGTGCAGTCGGGGCGCATCAGAGCACCTCGACTGCGTGGCTCTGTCGCTCGACCAGCGCGCCGATTGGCGCAAGGTCCAGCCCCAGCTCTTTGGCCACGGCGAGGAACTCGGCCTCGCCTTCAGGGGCGACCGCCACCAGCAGGCCGCCGCTGGTTTGCGGGTCGCACAGCAGGTGCTTTTGCTCCTCGCTGAGGGCGCCGAGCTTGTGCCCGTAGCTTTCGAAGTTGCGCAGGGTGCCGCCGGGCACGCAGCCCTCGGCCAGGTAGTGTTCGACGCTGGGCAGGCGCGGTACGGCGCTGTATTGCAGGCGCGCGGTCAGGCCGCTGCCTTCGGCAACCTCCACCAGGTGGCCGAGCAGGCCGAAGCCGGTGACGTCGGTCATGGCCAGCACGCCGGCAAGCTTGCCGAAGCGGCTGCCGGGGGTGTTCAGGGTGCACATCCAGTCGCGGGCCAGGCCTTGGTCCTGCGGGCGCAGCTTGGCCTTTTTCTCGGCGGTGGTCAGGATGCCGATGCCCAGCGGTTTGGTCAGGTACAGCTGACAGCCGGCGCGGGCGGTGTCGTTGCGCTTGAGGTGGCGCTTGCTGACCACGCCGGTGACGGCCAGGCCGAAGATCGGCTCGGGGGCGTCGATGGAGTGGCCGCCGGCCAGCGGGATGCCGGCCTCGGCGCACACCGCGCGGCCGCCGCGAATCACTTCGCGGGCCACCTCAGGTGGCAGCACGTTGACCGGCCATCCGAGGATGGCGATGGCCATCAGCGGGTCGCCGCCCATGGCATAGATGTCGCTGATGGCGTTGGTGGCGGCGATGCGGCCGAAGTCGTACGGGTCGTCGACGATGGGCATGAAGAAGTCGGTGGTCGAGACCACGCCGCGCTCGTCGTCCAGGGCGTATACCGCAGCGTCGTCACGCGAGGCGTTGCCCACCCAGAGTTTTGGGTCCAGTGCCTGGGCGCCGCTTTCGGCGAGGATCACATCCAGCACCTTGGGGGAGATCTTGCAGCCACAGCCAGCGCCGTGGCTGTACTGGGTCAGGCGAATCGGCTCGCTCATACGCACCTCTGCACAAAATAATGGCGCGATTGTAGCAAAGCTGGCCTTTGCGCCTGCGGCTCTTATACTTGCGCGATGACGCGCGGCACCCGTGGGAGCAACTGTCTTGTGCTGCCTGTTCCGGCCTTATCGCCGGCAAGCCGGCTCCTACAGGTACGGCACGGACCTGAAACTCATTCACTACCTGTGGGAGCGGGCTTGCCCCGCGATGCGCCAGCGAACTTGCCCCCGCCCTCGACCCGGAGAATCCCCCATGCTCAAACGCCCCCTGGCCCTCGCTGCCGGCCTTGCGCTGGCCTGCAGCGCCTTCATCGCCCAGGCCGCCGATGTGCTGCGCGTCAGCGCCATCCCCGACGAAGCGCCGACCGAGCTTCTGCGCAAGTTCAAGCCGTTGGGCGAGTACCTGGAGCAGAAGCTGGGTATGAAGGTGCAGTTCGTGCCGGTGGCCGACTACCCGGCGGTAGTCGAGTCGCTGGCCAGCAACCGCCTGGACATGGCCTGGCTGGGCGGCTTCACCTTCGTTCAGGTGCATCTGAAAGACCCGACCGCAACGCCGCTGGTACAGCGTGAGCAGGACGCCCAGTTCACCTCCAAGTTCATCACCGCCAACCCGGACGTGAAGAGCCTGGCCGACCTCAAGGGCAAGACCTTCGCCTTTGGCTCGATCTCGTCCACCTCGGGCAGCCTGATGCCGCGCTACTTCATGTTGAAACAAGACAACATCAAGCCCGAGAGCTACTTCAGCCGTGTGGCCTACTCCGGTGCCCACGACGCCACCGTGGCCTGGGTTGCCGCCGGCAAGGTCGATGCCGGGGTGCTCAACGCCAGCGTGTGGCAAAAACTGGTAGACGCCGGCAAGGTCGATACCAGCAAGGTCAAGGTGTTCGCCACCACGCCGAGCTACTACGACTACAACTGGACCGTGCGCGGCAGCATGGACCCGGCGCTCAAGGCCAAGATCAAGCAAGCCTTCCTCGCCCTGGACCCGGCCAAGCCTGCTGACAAGGCGATTCTCGACCTGCAGGCGGCCAGCCGCTTCATCGAGACCAAGCCTGAGAACTACCAGGGCACCGAGCAGGCTGCCCGCGAGGCCGGCCTGCTGAAGTGAGTATCCGTCTGCAAGGGGCCGGCCTGCGCCATGGTGAGGTTCAGGCCCTGCACGCAGTCGAACTGCGTATCGAACGCGGCGAGCGGGTGGCGATCATCGGCCCGTCCGGCGCTGGCAAGTCCAGCCTGCTGCACCTGATGGCCACCGCCGTGCAACCCAGCGCCGGGCAACTGCAGTTGCTTGGCGCGCAGCCCTGGGCGCTGTCTGCCCGCGCCCGCCAGCGCCTGCGTGCGCGGGTGGCGCTGGTGCACCAGGCGCCGCCTTTGCCGCCCCGCCAGCGGGTGGTGACGGCGGTGCTGGCCGGGCGTTTGGGGCAGTGGGGCACCCTGCGCGGGCTGCTCAACCTGCTGCACCCAAGCGATGTGCCCGGCGCGCGCCAGGCCCTGGCGGAGCTGGGGTTGGCCGACAAACTCTTCGTGCAGTGCGGGCAGTTGTCCGGTGGCCAGTTGCAGCGGGTCGGCATCGCCCGGGCGCTGTACCAGCGCCCCGAGGTGCTGCTGGCCGACGAGCCGGTGTCGGCCATGGACCCGGTGCTGGCCGACCACAGCCTGGCGCTGCTCAACCGCCATGCGAGTGAGCACGGCGTCACCCTGGTGGCCAGCCTGCACGCGGTGGAGCTGGCGCTGGCGCACTTCCCGCGTGTTGTGGGCATTCGCGAAGGGCAGGTGATGTTCGATTGCCCGGCCCAGGCGGTGACCGAAAGCCTGCTGGAGGCGCTGTACGCCAACGAGCAACTGGCCCTGCCGGTGGCGCCGGGCCCGACCCTGACGGTGCAGATTCCGCGATGCTGAAAACCGATGCCCGCGACCCTGCGGCGCTGCCCCGCCTGTTGCTGACCTTGCTGTGCCTGGCCCTGCTGTGGCCGGGGCTGGTGTTGAGTGAACTGAACCCCGGCGTGCTGCTGCTGGCCGAGAACCGCCAACAGATGGCCAGTTTCGTCAGCGCCTTCTGGCCGCCGGCCCACGACCCCGAGTTCCTCGCCCTGCTGTGGCAGGCCACTTTGCAGACCTTGGCCGTGGCCACCGCCGGCATGGCCCTGGCGCTGCTGCTGGCGGTGCCCACCAGCCTGCTGGCCAGCCGCGCGTTGTCGCTGCGGGCGGCGTCCCGCGGCGGGCGCCCTGGGGTGTGGTCGCGGGTGCTGCGCCTGCCGGTGCGTGGGCTGCTGGTGTTTCTGCGCAGCGTGCCGGAAATCGTCTGGGCGCTATTGTTCGTGCGCGCCGTCGGCCTGGGCCCGACCGCCGGGGTGCTGGCCATCGCCATCACCTACAGCGGCATGCTCGGCAAGGTGTATGCGGAAATCTTCGAGTCGGTGGACCAACGCCCGGCCCATGCCTTGCTGCAGGCCGGCAGCAGCCGGTTGGCGGCGTTCTGCTACGGCATCCTGCCCAATGCGGCGGCCGAGGTGGTGTCGTACACCGTGTACCGCTGGGAGTGCGCGGTGCGTGCCTCGGTGGTGATGGGCTTTGTCGGCGCCGGCGGCCTGGGGCAGCAGATCGACCTGTCGATGCGCATGTTCGCCGGGGCCGAGGTGGCGAGCATGCTGCTGGCGTTTTTGGCATTGGTGATTCTGGCCGATGTGCTCAGCCGCCTGCTGCGCGGGAGGCTGGCATGAACCGGGCGATCAACCTGCTGGTGCTGCTGGGCATCGTTGCGGCGGCGGTGGCTTCGTTCGCCTACCTGGAACTGGACCTGCACGCGGTCATCGGCAATGGCGGGCTGGGGCAGATGGCCGAGTACGCCGGGCGCTTCCTGCACCCGGACCTGTCGCTGGAGCAACTGCGGGCGGTGGGCTGGGGCGCGTTGGAAACCCTGGCCATGTCCGGGCTGGGTACCCTGCTGGCGATGGTGCTTGGCATGCTGCTGGCGCTGCCGGCGGCCGGGCGCTTCGGCTGGCCGTTGCAGGGCGCCGCGCGTTTGCTGCTGAACGCCTTGCGGGCAATCCCGGAGCTGGTGTGGGCGGCGCTGACGGTGCTGGCCGCAGGCCTCGGCCCCAACGCCGGTACCCTGGCGCTGGCGCTGCACACCGCCGGGGTGCTGGGCCGGTTGTTCGCCGAGGCGCTGGAGAACGCACCGCCGGAGCCTGCGGCAGCAATCCGCCTGCAGGGCGGCAGCCAGGTGGCGGCGTTCTGCTTCGGCACCTTGCCCAACCTGTGGCCGCAATTGCTGGCGTACAGCCTGTATCGCTGGGAGAACAACATCCGCATGGCCAGCGTGCTGGGCTTTGTCGGCGCGGGCGGGTTGGGGCAGATGCTCTACACCACCCTGAGCCTGTTCCAGGAGGCCCAGGCCAGTACGGTGATCATCGCCATGCTGGTGCTGGTGTTGCTGGTGGATGGCTTCAGTGATGTGCTGCGCCAGCGGTATGTGCGGGCCTGACGCAGACGGTTTGAAGGTACTGCGCAGGTTTGAATGTCGTGCGAGCCCTGTAGGAGCGGCCTTGTGTCGCGAAAGGGGTGCGCAGCAGCCCCAAAATCGGTGCATCACACAAAATCGCCGGGGCTGCTATGCAGCCCTTTCGCGACACAAGGCCGCTCCTACAGGGACTGCACGACCTTCAGCGTTGTGCTGTACCTGCGGGTGGCGGCGATGAAGCCGGAGCGGCCATCACAAGACCGTCGCCCCACGCCGTCACCTGCTGCCCTGCACCTCCCCGCACTGCGCCTCGCGTTGCATCGAATCCAGATTCCGCTCGATGGTTTCGCAGATCGAATCCATCGGGATCTGATGCTCGCTGAAGCGAAACGGGCTTTGCAGGTCGGTGCCGATGCGCTCGATGGCCAGCAGCATGAAGCCCACCACCGTCGAGGCCAGCGGCGTGAACCAGCCCAGCGACTCCACCAGCCCCACCGGCACGATCAGGCAGAACAGGGTGATGAACAGCCGTGGGAAGTACACGTAGGGGTAGGGTAGCGGCGTGTTGGCGATGCGCTCCATGCCGCCCTGGGCGTTGGACAGGTCCACCAGCGTCGACTCCAGCCGCGCCAGGCGAATGCTGTCCAGCCGCCCGGCCTGGTATTCCCGCGCCAGCAGCGCCGCCGAGCCGCCGAGGATGTCGTTGGCGAAGTTGTTGGAGCGGTTGCGTCGCTCGAACTCCTGGGGCGGGATGAAGGCCATCAGCTCGTCCGGGCACTTTTCGTTTTTAAGGTGCGCGGCCAGGCAGTTCACGTAGGCGATATGCCGGCGCAGCAAGGTGGCCTTGACCGGGTTCAGGCCTTCGTCCGGGTCGTCGATCAGGGTCAGCACCTGGCGGGCGAAGCTGCGCGAGCTGTTGACCAGCGCGCCCCACAACGTGCGCGCCTCCCACCAGCGGTTGTAGGCGCTGCTGTTGCGAAAGCTCACCAGCACCACCAGCGCCGAACCCAGCAGGGTGAGGGGGATCAGCGGCAGGCTGAACTTGCTGTTGAAGAACAGCATGAAGTCGATGGTGACCAGCACGTCCCAGATCAGCAGCCAGAACAGTGACCAGCCGATGTAGGCGAGGGTTTTGTGGGCCAGGCGGAGTTTGCGGATGAGGAGGTTTTTCACGCAGGGATCTCGCAGCGGGGGTGCTCTATCCGACGCCGTGACTGCGCTCAGGGTTCACGACGTGGATGTAACAGGAAATGGGTGACGTGCAACGGGGAAATAGACCACGTGAGCCTGGGACGCCGCCGGATACCTCTTTTTGCACATTCAAGGCAGTGTCTGTAGTCGGTCAGGAAATGACAGACGGCGGCATCAAGTCTTGATTTTGTGTATCCATAGGGATACATTTTCGGAGGTCTGGTGATCTGTGAAATTGAGCAAACGCAGAGCTTTGCCCTCTGGTTGAGCCAGCTGCGCGATCTACGCGCCCGGCTTTCGATAGGCCGTAGGATCGAGCGTCTTGCGCTGGGTAACCCAAGTGATTGCAAATCAGTCGGTGGGGGCATCAGCGAACTGCGTATCGACGTATCTGGCGGGAACAGGGTCTACTTCACCCGTCGGCATAACCGGTTGATCCTGCTCTTGGTGGGCGGTGACAAGTCTTCACAAGCTGGCGACATCCTCAAGGCGAGGGCGCTGGCAAAGGAGTTGAAATGAGCGAGAAACTCATCCCGTTCGACATGGCGCAGTTGCTCGACAGCGACGCAGCGATCAGCGAATACCTGAGCCAGGTGCTCGCTGATGGCGATACCGATGAAATACTCCGCGCACTGGGCCATATCGCCCGGGCGCGGGGCATGTCACAGATCGCGAAGGATACCGGGCTAGGTCGTGAAAGCCTGTACAAGGCGTTGGGTCCAGGGGCCAAACCGCGGTTTGACACTGTGCTCAAAGTCATTCGCGCGTTGGGGATTGATCTGTCGGCACAGCCGCACGCCTTGGCGCGCTGAGCGACGCGTGACGATGGTCAGGTTGCGGCCATTTTCATCTGTACCAATGCAACCCTGGCGCCATCCGGTGCTTGCCGCTCTTCAATTGCGAACGGTACGAAGCCCAGCTGTGGATAAAGCAGCAAGCCAGCAGTGTTGTGGTTGAAGCACGACACCCAAATCTCCCGCGCCGCGAACTCCTCGCGTGCCAGGGCGATCATGCTTTGCACCAGATAACGCGCCACACCCCGGCCCCGGGCGCCTGGGGCTACCACGACGTTACCCAGGGCGCAGACGCCGTCGCGCTCGGCCTTGTAGAAGTTGGCGAAAGCCAGGATTACGCCATCGCCTTCCACCACGGTCGAGCAGCTGCGCTGGGCGATGGCTTCGCTCAGCTGTGCCGGTGTGAGCGGGTAGGTGGCCTTGGGGAACATGTAGAACAGTTCTTCGGGGCCTTGGGGGAAGCAGCAGATTGCCGGGATGTCCGTTGTGCGGGCGGGGCGGTGGCTCAGGCGCATGCAATTATCTTCCTTGAAAGTGCTGGGTCAGAGTAGCTGGGTGCCGGCGGTTGCGGCATTGCACGAAAAAACTAACTCGTTGGTTCGTGTATTTCGTCCGCACGGTTTGTGCGTCAATTGAGCTGATGGCAGAATGCCTTATCGCCGAACCGCAATGCACTTTTGCGCATTGCCGCCTGTCCGGTGTTAACCCAGGACAGCAACTCTCATTCGGTGACCCGCGATGATCGAACGCAGGGGCAGTGGCCTTTCTTTTGCCAAGCGTATGTACCCGCCCCGGGCCATCGGCACGGGGCTCGGCTTCTTCTGCGTGCTGATCGGCATCTGGCCGTTGCAGCCAGCGTGGTGGGTGTGGGCGTTGCTGGTGGCCCACGGGTTTGTCTGGCCCCATGTGGCTTTCCAGATCGCGCGTTTGTCCCGGCACCCGTTCAAGGCTGAGCAGCACAACCTGGTGTTCGATGGTTTTGCCGGCGGTTGCTGGGCCGGGGTGATGGGGCTGAACCCACTGCCGAGCGTAATCATTCTGTCGATGATTGCGATGGACAAAATTGCCGCCGGCGGCTGGCACATGCTGTTCAAGACGCTGGCGGCGCAGTTGGTCGGCATCGGCTTGGGCTTGTGGCTGTCCGGCACGCCACTGTTTGCGCAGACCACCCAGGCGCAGATGCTCGCCTGCTTGCCCATCCTGCTCATCTACCCGATGACTATCGGCCTGATCTGCTACCAGGTTACGGTACAGCTGGCACAACACAAGCGTGCGCTGGCCCGGCTCAGCCAGACCGACAGCCTGACCGGGCTGATCAATCACGGTGCGTGGAAAGAGCTTTTGTTACGTGAGTTTCAGCGTAACCGCAGCAGCCATCAGCCCGATTGCCTGGCACTGATCGATATCGACCACTTCAAGCAGATCAATGACCGGCATGGGCACCTGGTGGGTGACGATATCCTGCGTACCTTGGGTGCCATGCTGCCGGCGTATTTGCGCAAGAGTGACCCGCTGGCGCGGTACGGCGGGGATGAGTTTTGCGTGCTGCTGCCGGGGACGACCTCGGGGCAGGCTGAAGAGATTCTTGAACGCTTGCGCGAGGCTGTGGAGGCATACCGGTTTGCAGCCCTGCCACAGTTGCGTTTGAGCTTGAGCATTGGTGTGGCGCCTTACGGGGCGCATCTGGAAAGTGCCGATGCCTGGTTGCATGAGGCAGACATGGCTTTGTACCAGGCCAAGAGTGCCGGGCGTAATCGGGTGGTCGGCAGCCCGGCGTGAGCTGTATTGAGCTCCATTTGAGCTGCATTGAGCTGAATCACAAACCCCCTGTAGGAGCTGGCTTGCCAGCGATGAGGCCAGTGCAGGCAGGCAATATCTGCCGGGCAAACGCCTGATGCTGGCGCTGTCGGCCTCATCGCGGGCAAGCCCGCTCCTACAGGCAGGGGCTTGCAGCGGCTAAGGCCCTGTTTCTGGATGGTCTAGGGGATAGTGATGACAGAGTAGTTAAACTCGTAGTCCTCGCGCACGCCCGCGCTTTGTGCAAGTTTCACCTTGACCCGGTCATCGTCATGCACCACCAGTACGTGATGTTGGTCAAGTACTTCGACCCCTTCCGGCTTGTTTGCGAATTTCACCGGCATGGCGTCCTTGCCGCTGACAGGTTGCGGCGGCCCGATAATGCCGTTGTCCAGAGGCAGCATCCACAGGTAGCCGCCAATGACATCACCTGTCTCGAAGCTGGTAACTGCGTAAAAACGGTCCTTGTTGTGACGGTCGAATTCCATGCCCGACAGCCCGAGCTCAGGAAGCGAGCCGTCGGGCAGTGACAGTCTGCGTGCGAGTTCATCAGGCGTGAGGTTCAGCACAACCTTGAACGTATTGCCCAATTCCAGCCCACCCTCGTGTTCGATCAATGGCACTGAGAGCAGCAGGAAGGAGAAGGTGGCTGTCTTGCTGTCCTTTCCGTACTTGCGGATTCCCATCAGCAGGGTGCCATCGGGGGCAGTAGTCAGTGCCTCTACCTGGAAATAGGACGTGGCAGGTGACGGGGTGCCCTGTGCCTGGCGCCCGTACGAGTCGATTGCCGTGACGATCTTCTCCCTCAAATCGCGAGAGCTGGTGATACCGCCTCGCGTTGAAGGCGACATGACCCTGGCTTGCCCTGGCGCGCTGGCAGGCCAGTACACCAAGGTATTGAGCACATCCAGCCCAGGGTTTTCGCTGGTGCCTTCCTTGTTGAAAGCGGTGCTGGCGATGATGAATTTGCCGTCCAAGGTACTGGTCAAGGCTTCGTACTTGTCGGCCTGGCTGAGTACCTGGCTTTCCAGGTAGGTCGGCGCTCCGCTGACCCGGTTATCTTCGAACGGTACGGTGAATACCGCCGAGTTGGCTGGGGCCGGCATGGGTTTGTCATTTACAAGGACCAAACCGGCACCATCGCGCGTAACTCCGGATACTTCGCAATTGACCTTTTGCCCAGCGGTGAAGCAGGGGGCAGTGAAGTGTTGTATGGATTCTGCGGTGATGGCCCAGACAGCCGTCGTGGGCAGGCAGTACAAGACAGCTACCAGCAGGATGGATACGTTCCGTGTACACATATTGATGGCTCTCCGGCAGAGGGACGCAAGGGGGCACCCATGTCCGCCAACATACTCAGACTCTCGAAACTCGGTAACTGACATTTTTATCAGGGGGAGAGGGCGTCACTAAGGGGGAAGGACGCTTTCATGTGCTCGAAATCGTTGAGGCGTGGATGTTCCGGTGTGGGCGACCCTGTTCCCTTCACTCGAAGGCAGCCGGGAATCTGGCACGGTTGTCGGAGCGGGCTCGCGCGGGATGCACGGGCTTTGGTGGATGGCACCGGCGTTGCCGGTGATCGCGGGCAAGCCCGCTCCTACAGGTACAGCGCCAGCTTGAGGCTTTGCGCGTTCCTGTGGGAGCGGGCTTGCCCGCGAAGGGCCGCACAGCGGCCCCAATTACGTTGAATGACTGGTAGCTCATGGTGTTGTTTTTTAAGAGAATTAGGAATCTGTACGAAAACCTTGGGCGAAAAGATTGGGGGCTTTCTGGGCTGCCTGCACGGCGGTGAACTCAGTCGGGAAATCCCCCTGCAAGGCGCTGCATTTCTGAGCTGCCTACACGGCAGTGAACGCACCGATGAAAAGGAAATAGCGCTCGATCTCTTTCTGAGCTGCCTACACGGCAGTGAACGCACCCAGGCCTGATGGAGCTGCGAGGCCGCCTTTCTGAGCTGCCTACACGGCAGTGAACTGCTGATCAGTCCGAGCGGCGAGCCGGCGCAATTTCTGAGCTGCCTACACGGCAGTGAACCCTCGATGCTGGCCAACCCCTGCCTTTCCTTTTTTCTGAGCTGCCTACACGGCAGTGAACCGAACAACATCGCAAGCGGCACGGGAGGTATTTTTCTGAGCTGCCTACACGGCAGTGAACTCCCCGCTCAACCGGGCGCGTGTGCGCGCGAGTTTCTGAGCTGCCTACACGGCAGTGAACGCGCAGCGCGCCAATGGTCCCTTTGCGGGAATTTTCTGAGCTGCCTACACGGCAGTGAACATCAGCTGGACCTCGCTGAAGGCGATGCTCGATTTCTGAGCTGCCTACACGGCAGTGAACATGGCGGCGTTACATTTGGCCCTGCAACGGTATTTCTGAGCTGCCTACACGGCAGTGAACGGCCGAGGAGGTGCTGATCTGATGTCGCTCGGTTTCTGAGCTGCCTACACGGCAGTGAACTAGAGCAAAAAGCCCCTAACTAATTGAAGGTAATAGATAAACTCACGCGATCACTACCAAACCCCTTTTTCTGACCACCCTCGTAAGTCATTGATTTATCGAGGGTGGCCAGTCACTCCAGAAAAAAGGGTCAGAACCACGGCACAGTAGCAACGCTGCTCAGCCCATACCCCCCAAACGTCCCTTCACAGCGTTCATCGACAATCCCCCCCTGGCGCACGAACAACCTGAACAACTGGCCACTGGTCTGGCTGCGCATTTGTGCAAACGGCAGCGCGCACTGCTTGCCTGTGTTATCAGGAATGCGCTGCCGGGCCTCTTCGGCACTGATGCCGTGCCGCTTGATCAGCCGGCGGCGTAGGCGTTCGGGGTTGCTGTCGACTTGCACGCGTGACACGCTTCGGAAGCGGACCTGCTCAGGTATTGGCTCAGGCCCCAGCACCTCTGTGTGGTCACGCATGCCGCTGAGCCAGTTGAGCGCTTGCAGGCTGTCCAGCGCTACCAGGTTGCCATGTACACGCAGGCGCGTACCCAGGCTTTGCGGTTTCAGGCTGTAGCCCGGGAAGCTGACGCCGATATCGTCGCGGCGCAGGTCATGCAGGGCCCTGTGCAGCTTGGCCAGCAGCGCACTCATCAGCATCGGCTGGGTGAACTCGGGGTCTGGCAGCAGCGTCAGTTCGAGGTAATGGTCCATGGCTCAGCCCGCCTCGCCGAACACACCACCGCGAATCAGGGTGGCGATCACGAAGTGCTGCTGCTCCAGCGCTGGCACCTTGTCCTTGAGCACCCAGGCATCGAGCAGCGAGTAGAAGTCATCCTTGCTCTTGTTGCGCGGCTGGCGGTAGGCCTTGCCCTGGGTGGTTACCGAGCCATAGGGTTCCACGGCGATCGGGCCGTTGGCCTCGGCTTCTTCGTACCAGGTGTCGATGCTGCGCAAGGCGTTGCCGACCTTTTGCGAGTGCAGCCCGGCAATGCCGTCGACTGTGTACAGGGTTTTGCTCTTGTCGCCGCGGCTGCGATCCATGATCAGTTCCTGCGACGGGAACACCTCCTGGCCCGCGCCCAGGCGTGCCAGGGCGGTCACCCGCAGCAGCACGTGCTGTTCACCCAGCAGGCCATTGCCGATGAGCTGGGCCAGGTCCTTGAGTGCAGTGGCGTTGGCGCCGTGGCTGTCGAAATGGCGCAGCGACAGGCTGAATGCATCGAAGGTCCAGCTTTGCTTGGCCTGGCCGTCCACCAGTTGTTCAACCAGCACTTCGACCTGCTCGGCGCCAATGCGGTTGCGCCACAGAAAGCGTGCATTGGCCAGGTTGCAGGCATAGCGGTAGGCCAGCGCTTCGAAGCCGTTGTTTTCGACGTAGCCTTTGACCGTGGCTTGCAGCTTGTGCCGGTAGGCCGCGTCGTTGCAGGCCGAAGGTTGGCCGATGTTGCCCAGCACGCGTAGGGTGAAGGACACCTGCAGGGTGTCGGCGTCGTGGGGCAGGGTGGCGACGTCGATGGTTTGCAGGTTGGGCTTTTGTACTTCCGCATCCAGCTTGGCTGGGTCCAGGTCTTTGCTTTTCATGCGGTTGGAGATGGTGCCGCGCACGGACTTTTCGCGTACTGCAATGGGCGCCCAGTGGCTGCGCTTTTGCCAGTCACCGGCCTGGAACAAAGCGTCGGAAGGGTCGAGCTTGCGTTCGAAGGCCAGTACGGAAGCAGTCTTGAGGGTGTCGGTAGTCATTGGCAAATCCTTCTGTAATGAAATGACGGCTTCAGTCGAAGCTGTGCTCGAGTTCGGGTTGGTAGCCGTTGCGGCAGCGGTAGAGGCCGGTGTGCAGATCGGTGGTTGGGTACCAGAGCAGTTGCTCGACTGACTCCAGCCGGTGCGGGCTCAGCCATTCGCCGATGCTGTACAGGCTCTCTGCCAGGCACAGGGGCGTTTCGTTGTCGCGGGCATTGGCCACCGAACCGGCCGCCAGCGCTGGCGTGAGTGCGCCGTAACCCACGGGGATGGGTACGACCCAGCCAAGGCCCTGGCGGTCGTTGTGCCAGATGATCTTTGCATCGGCATCGGCATCGGCATCGGGCTCGCCTGCGTGCCAATTGATACGCGCCAGCGACAGCAGGGCATCCAGTGCGGTGGCGTCGGGCTGGTTGGCTTTCAGCTCGTCGTGGCGCAGCAGCAGCAGGTCGGGGCGTTCGACCAGGGTGAAGCCGGGGAGCCAGTTCGGCACTGTGCTGGCGAACACGTCCAGCCGGTCGTCTTCGCTGCCGCCCAGCGGCATGAAGTACGGCACATGCTCGGCGCGGTGCTGGCGCGGCGGTACCAGGCTGCCGCCCGCCACTCGCATGCCGTAGAGCAGGTCGAGCAGTTGCCGGGTGAGTGGGCCGGTATGGGTCGGGTCATCCAGCGCAGCGCCCTTTACGCCCAGCAGCAGCGTGAGCTCCAGGTGTATGCGGCCTTCTTCGACGATGGGCGAGGGGCTGCCGCTGCGGTCATTGGGGTTGCGGGTGAGGTGCAGGGTTTTCACGTAGCGGTCAGGCGTCGCCTGCTCTTCGTGCCGGTGCACCACTACACCAACGGCAGGGAAGCGCAGGTCGATACCGGCTGCCCGGGCCTTGCGCTCCATGGCCCACATCAGCCCGATGAACGCGGTCATCGACGGAAAACCGTGGGTCAGGGGGCTGGAGATGGCGTTGGCATTCTGGATACGCAAGCGGGGCAGGACCAATATCGCTTCAAGGTTCGGCAGTTCAGACACCGGTGGCCTCCTTCGGTCGGTCGGCGAAGCCGAGGGTATGCTCCATGGCTTTGCGTGCCCATTGCTGGTGCTCGGTATCGCTCACGGCGAAGCCTTTGCGCAGTAGCAGGCCGTTGAGCCAGAGGGCGTAGTTTCTCGCGACGGCTTCAGGCCAGGTGTGTTGCTCGACGGCGTGGAGGAAGGCCTGGTCTTCATCTTCGTAGCCTTCGCGAACGCCCAGGCTGGCGCGGCCGGGGTCCAGCCAGGCCTGCTCGCACACAGGCAGCAGGCATTGCGGGTCGCGAGTCCAGCCGGCGGTGGACTGGCTGCGGATGGTCAAACCGAAGGCGGTCAATGCCAGGCCCAGGGCGCGCTCGATGCGCTTGCGCCGTTCGCGGTTTGGCTGGGTGGCCGCTGGCTCTTCCTTGATGAAGTTGCACAAGGCATTGAGCTGGCGCTGCACACCCTCGAAACGCTGGAAGCGCTGAAAGGCCGACTCCACTGTCAGCAGCGGCTTGCTAGGCAGGGTTTTCCAGGTAGGCGGCAACGAGGCGAGCAGGTAGTTGACGCCGCCCCGCTCGCTGTTGAGCTGGCTGATGTTTTGCGGTTTGGTGCCGCCCAGCTTGCGGGCCACCAGGTCGCGGTATTCGCGATAGAGGCCGGGGTGTGGCTGCTTAGCGCGTCGCGCCTGGCGGGCCAGCTTGTTGGCTTCGCCAAAGCGTGCGTCGTTGATATCGGTGTGCACGGCATGCACCAAGCTGCTGGGGAACAGCGGTTGCAGCAGGTGGAACGAGGCGTTTTGCGTGACATCACCGCCCACGCACCAGTACAACTGCTTGGCTTTTTCGTGGGAGACCACTGGCTCACCGTGGCGGACCAGGCCTTTGAAGGCTGTGGCCCAGGCCTTGGCCTGCTCGGCTTCTGGCGACAGAGCGCTCAACAGGTCTGCATCGTCTTGTTGCAGCCATTCCAGCAGTGACCGGCCTTCGACCGGCAGCTTGAGAAACTTGTACACGTCCAGGGCTGCAGCGTTGCCGACGATGTCGGTGGCGAATTGATCGCCCAGCGTGTGGCTACCGACTTCGTCGCGGGCGGGGAGTGAGTGGGGGGCGACGAACAGGCTGCTGCCGCGGGCGTCAGGGTGAGTGGCCTTGAGTACGTGGGTCACGGCCTGGATTTGCGTGACGCGGCGGGCAGCGTCGGCGAGCCAGGTGGTGTAGTCGTACTTGGCAGCGGTGGTGGGGTCGTCCTTGCCGTTGAGCTTGGTGTCTCGGCGGTCGGTGATGAATTGAGTGATGGTGGATTTGAACAGGTGTGTTCGGGAGAGTTTTTCTTCCATAAGCAACTCTGTTATCGCCGTGCAGGCAGTTAAAGAAACCAGCCAAACCGAACTGACTGGGAGTAATTTGCATGATGGCTCTTGGCTATTGTTTATCTGTTCGTGCTTTTCTTGGCAAACCCTAAAATTGGGTGATACCGCCAGCCGCCGTCGTTCGCCGGGACGGATACCGGTGTGAACCTTCTGGCGCACTCCTCCAGAGTAATGCTCTGATCTGCCGCCAACTCCTCCAATTGCACCAACAAATCGAACTCCCCCCATGGCTGGATACCCACACCCATATGCGCTTGCAGGTCGACTGTGCTCAGCATCAGATCACTGGGTAGGCTAACGGGAGGCTTACGCCGATCCGGCTGATGCAGCATGTGCAGGCATAGCCGCTCCCCATCCTCGTCGGGTAGAAACACCAAATCGACCATCCGCTGCGTCTGCTTGCGGAACGGTTGATGCTGCGGGAGTGCGTGGGTCAGCGCTGCATCGGGGAACAGCCAGGCGCAGGTAGCATCCAGTTCGTCCTTGTCTGCGTTGGGCAGCATCAAGTCCGTCAAGCGGCGATGCTCGAGGTCTACCAGGTTTTCCTTGGGGTTCTGATCATGCGCTGGGCGAGGCTGGATACGTGGGCGAGCATTGAAAGGGGCCAGGTCTTCCAACAGCAGCAGCTTGTTCAGATTGTGAGTGTTCAGGCGGAACGGGTGCTTCACGTCACTCACGTCATGTTCGAAACCCGGATAGACAAATGCTGCATCGTTCTTCCCCCTTGGCTTGAAGGTGTTTTCGAAATGCTTGAGGTTGAAGTTGAACACCAGCACGTTGGGGGCATGGCAGGGCTTTCGCCGGTGCCTTTGTACCCGCCCGGCCACTTGAACCAGCGAGCGCATTGACGACGGCTCGACGATGGCCCAGTCATAGTCGTGGTCGCGGCCCACTTCTGTCACTGGCGAGCCGAGTACCACGAACAGGTGCTCCTGCTCCGGATAAGCGTCCAGTGCCTGGCGTATCTCTGGCAGGCCATAGACGGCCTCGCGCTTTTTACGGTTGAGGCAACGGTCAAGCCGGGCTTCGATGGCCGAGCGCAGGATCAGCGGGAAGCGCGAGTGATACACGCACAGGTGAATGCGCAGCCCAGGTGCTGCACCCTGTTTGAACAGGGCGAGGGCGACGTCGAACATGGGTTCGATGTTGGCCATGCGGATGAGGCCGAAACTCACCCGTTTGCCGCTAATTGGGCAGGTTTCTGCATGGTCCGCGTGGGCTCGTCGCATTGTCTCGTGAAGTTGCTGTGCAAAATGTTCGCGCACCTGGGCTTCGGAACGTGGTGCTGCCAGGTCCCAAGTCAGTCGCTCTATGATGTGAACGGGCTGTTCGCACGCTTTGTCCAGCCCAATGACCCTTTGCGCCACGAATGCAGCGTGTTGATCGGCAAAGGCATCTGCATCCCTGTGGCTACTTGCCACAGCCGTGAATTCGTCCACCCACAGGCAGGGAATGTTTTCTGCTGGTTGCAGCGCGCTACCCGGTTCACCACGGTTACGCCGGTACTGCTGGCGCCCGGCAAGGTAGGCGTGGAACATGCCTACCACTAGAGCAGGTGGTAGCGTGGCCGAAGACAGCAGCACCCTCGTCCCTAGCATGCCAGCCCAGTGCATCAGGCGGGTGAGTGCGGGTAAATCGCCAAGGTCGAAGTCATCGAGCTCATCCAGTACCAGGTCGCCGCTCATCAACCTCAATATCGGCGCAGTCTGTCGACCGCCTCGCTGCGCCTCAGTCGCTGGCATCAGCTGATCGATGGTGCAGACCAGCATCGGTGCGCACAGCATGGCGCGTATGTTCCGCTCGCCCATGGCCTTGCCCAGCAAGCCATGGTTATCGGTATTGCCTTCGTAGAACACATGGCTGTCTTCGTCGATCAGGCTTTGGATGGAGGCCGAACCGAGGTTCTCGTGCTGGGCTTCGAAGTATTGCTGCAGCAGCCCGGCGTCCGAGCCGCCGACACGGATGGCCAGTTCGTCGTCGCCCAGGTGCAGGTCTTGCCGGTAGCTCTCACCGGTTTGCCGGGTGAGGGTGCGAAGGCCCAGGGCAAAGGCGCAACGCAGGCCGTGCCGAGGCTCGGCCAGGGCGTTCATGATGCGTGCGTTGGCCAGAGTTTTGCCGCAGCCGGTGGAGGCCATGTTGATGATGAAGGCGCCGTGTTGCAGGCTGGCCTCGCGCAGGCCTGCGGCCTGATCGGTGGCCTTGTTCTGCCAGCGGAAGCGGTCTTCGCTGCTACGTTTACGCAGGCCTTTATGCTGGGCCAGGGCAGGCAGGTGGCGTTCGAATCCGGGTAGGGCATGGACGATGCTGGCGGCCATTCTGTCCACCCCTAGCAGGTGCTCGTCCAATGGCTGGCGGGGGCTGCCATCTTCATTGGTATTGGCGTAGAGCGGAGTGCGGCCGTCACCCTCGATGCGTCGTGAATCTTTGATGCCAAAGCTTGAGTAATAGCGGTCGCCGAGCATCAGGCTCAAGCGGGCCAGGTGCATCACATAGGGGTTGTTCAACCAGTCGCCCTTGCCGGGCTTGTTGCATAGCGCCAACAGCTTGGTGGCCACTTTGGCAGCCTTGGCCCGCCACTTCGGTTCGGTCACCGGTAAGCCGTGTTCGAACTGCCAGTAGTGTTGCAGTGGTTCCGGGCTTTCGGGGTCGGGCAGTTCGTTCCACAGGTGGGTGATGTTGTGCAGCAATTGCCCCAGTTTGCGCCGGTTCAGGTCGCGGGTCGGCTTGCCAAAATAGTTGGAGTTGCGATCAGTACGTTCATCTTCAAGGTTGGGCACCACCGGCAAGCGATGGTGGCTGACCACCAGCCAGCCAATGGCGGCGGCCAGTGGTGGCAGCTGGCGAAACGGCGGCGGGGTGTGTTCATCCAAACCATCGCGCATCAGCCGCCCGGGCGCCAGCCAGCTGGCGTCGTCCTGCGAGCTGGGGGCCATCAGCCGTTGCAGCCAGGTGGCGTCGTCATCTTCGCCGACGAAGGCTTGGAACAGGCGCAGTGAAATCCATTCGTGGCGGTACAGGTTCTTTGTTTTGGGGCGCGGACCCAAGCGTGCCTGGAACGATGCACAGGCCTTGCCCAGGTCGTGCAGCAGCGCTGCCATGCGCGCCAGCAACTGGATGTCTTCGGCGGTGTGCCAGTCGTTTTCGTCCTGCTGGCGCAGCACGTTGCGTTGGGTGCTGTTGGTGGGGACGCTGCCTTGGGCGTTGAAGCGGCTGGCATCGCCCACCACCCACAGCAGCTCGCTGTGATCGAGGCCACGGACCCAGTGGCAGGCCACGGCGGTGTTGCGCCGGGCGGTTGTTTTCAGCAGGCGGCGCAGGGTGTCGAGGCCGGCCTTGGTGATTGGGGTTTGCCAGGTACGGTCGCCGCGCCGCTCGGCGAACTGGTCGAGGATGCGCCGGGTTTCGGTGAGGGCGCGTTTGTCGCATTGCGAAATCAGCAGAATGTTCACGAAAGCGGTGCCCCCAACTGCTGCGCCACGGCCTTGAGGCTGTCGATCATGAAGTCGAGGGCTTCGTTGCGGGTGAGGCTTTCGATGCAGGCCTGGCGGAATGCTTGCTCATCGTCGCCGCGCATGGCCGAGATGAACGCCTGGGGCAGGATCAGGCCGTCCTTCACCAGGTCGGCGGCATCGAACACCAGCCCGCCACGGCGGGTTTTGCCATGCAACACGGCCAACCCGTGCGGCAACCCGAGCACCCAGGTGGCAGTGGCGCCCAGGCCATAGGCCAGGTAGTTGCCGTGGTCGAGAAAACTGTTGGCCGGGTCGGCACCGCTGCCGCGCTTGGCGCGGGTGAAGTCGCCGTAGCCGGTGGCGTTGGCGGCGAGCTTGAACAGTTGCTTGGTCAGGCGGGCTTCTTCGAGCAGCAGGGCGTCATGGTTGTGGGCCTGCTCGATACGGGCGAGCGATTCGCTGATCAGGTTGTTGAGTGTGGCTGGGGTGATGTTGAAACCGGCTTTGTCGAACGTGCGGCTGCCCAGCCATTGCTTGCCCAGGTAGTCCAGGCGCAGGCGCTGGAAGGCCTTGGCCGCTGCCAGGCGCTGGTCTGCATCGAACCAGAACGACACCCAGCGTTGCAGGTATTCGGTGGGGCGGTACTCGCTTTGCGGGGAGAACCAGGCGACGTCGATATCTACTTCGTTGGCGCTGAACAAGGGCGTTGCGCCGCTGCCGCAGAAGCCCACCAGCACGCCGGCCCGCGCCAGTTCGCGCATGGCCGCCTGGGTGACCGAGGTGCCGGTGCCCAGTAGCACAGTGGTGGTGTTGGCGATGGGGATGTTCCAGTAAAGCGATTGCTTGCCGGCGTCGGTGACGTATTCGACCCGGCCGCCTTTGACCAGCACGCGGCAGTGTTGCAGGTAGTAGATGTTGGCGCGTTTGGAGTGAAGGATGCTCTTGAGGTCGGACGAGGGGATGCCTTCCATGGTGGCCTTCTGCTCGTTGGGGGAGGTGGGTGTTATAGCGGAAATGGGGAGGGCAGGGGGCGGGATTCTGTTGCGGGAGGATTCTGGTTGAGGGGCGTGAAGGATGAGGCGTTGACCCTTTTTTTCTGAGGGTGGTGAAGGAGCTTTTAAATCAATGAGTTAGGAACGGGGGCGAAAAAAGGGTTTTTGGCGGGAGGAGGATGGTTTTTGTTTTGGGGGCAATGGGTTATGGTTTTTGGGCTCTAGTTCACTGCCGTGTAGGCAGCTCAGAAAGAAATCCCAGGCTTTGGCGATTCGCTGCCGTTGTTCACTGCCGTGTAGGCAGCTCAGAAATCAACGCCGCCGGTGGCGATCAATTGGTCACCGTTCACTGCCGTGTAGGCAGCTCAGAAATCGCAGATTTCGGCGATCGTGACCGCCATTGGGTTCACTGCCGTGTAGGCAGCTCAGAAAAGTGATAACCAACTGGGTACCGTCGACCTTGAGTTCACTGCCGTGTAGGCAGCTCAGAAATACAGTGCTAGTGATACTCGTAATCTGCACCGGTTCACTGCCGTGTAGGCAGCTCAGAAATGCAGGGCGGGCGCTGTCGCCGGCGTCGGTCAGTTCACTGCCGTGTAGGCAGCTCAGAAATCCAGGTACCTCCGCATACCTTCGTTGATGGCGTTCACTGCCGTGTAGGCAGCTCAGAAAAGTCGCCAGGGTGTTGCAGCCACTTGCGTTGCGTTCACTGCCGTGTAGGCAGCTCAGAAATGGCTGGCCCTGGACGGTGATCGGTGCGTTGAGTTCACTGCCGTGTAGGCAGCTCAGAAAACTTGTCCAGCAGTGCGAGCCTGCTTGAACTGGTTCACTGCCGTGTAGGCAGCTCAGAAATTACCGCCATCGCATTCAGTGCTGTTGTCATGGTTCACTGCCGTGTAGGCAGCTCAGAAAAGGGCGAGCGGATCACGAACGTGACGCTGTCCGTTCACTGCCGTGTAGGCAGCTCAGAAATGGCGTGGCTTCACCCATGTCGATGGTTTCGTGTTCAATGCCGTGTAGGCAGCTCAGAAAATCAGCTCCGACCTGTCCCTGCAGGATCGCTGGTTCACTGCCGTGTAGGTAGCTCAGAAAAAGGGCCGGAACAGCACGAACATGGAGTCGCTGTTCACTGCCGTGTAGGCAGCTCAGAAAATCTGGATTTCCTTGGCGCCCTTGGCCTTCGCGTTCACTGCCGTGTAGGCAGCTCAGAAACGCCCCGGTGGAGGTGCTCAACGACCTTAACGGGTTCACTGCCGTGTAGGCAGCTCAGAAAGAACGCGTGAGGATCCGAGCGCAGCGGCCCTTGTTCACTGCCGAACAGGCAGATCCATCAACCCGGCCAAGCCTGCCACTCAACTCACCCCTCAGGCCGCCCCGCCTCAATCCATCGCGTCACCTGCTTCATCGTCAGCCTGTACCGCGCACAGTTGTGCAGCGCCAGTGCCCGCAGCTCACTTTCCAGCAATGGCTGGAACACAGCCCGCTGCTCGTCCGTCAGCAGCAACCCTGCCAGCGCCTGCTCCTTGGTAAGCCCATCGCGCACCACTGCCCCAATGGCCTCGTTCAATGCCTCCCGGAACTGCAGGCGCACTGGGTCCGCCACGCCCATGGCTTCGAGCATCACGGCGTACTTGCTGATTGAGCGTCGGTAAACCCACTCGAACAGGTCGATGGCCATGCTCATGTCGCCTTGCTCGTATACGCCCATCATCGCCAGTGCGTAGTCGTGCGGCGCGACATCCAGAAACGACAGCGGCGCGCAGTTGTAGAGCATCAGCGGAATGTTGGCCGCAAGCCGGCTGGTGCGCTTGTTGCCGTCTTCGAACGGTTGCAGATAGGCCAGGTTGACCCACAGGAAGAACGCCGCCTCGACCGGGTTCTTGACCTGGCGGGCCTTGTCGAGGACCAGTTCGAACATTTCCTCCAGCAACGAAGGCACCTGGGTGGGGATGTAGGTGGTGTCGCTGATGTTGACCAGGGTCTGGCAGATGCTGCCCAGGGCGCTGGTGTCTGGCAGCAGGTCCTGCATCAGCAGGGCGTGCAGGTTGCGGATGACGGGGGAGGTCAGGCCGTATTCGGGAACGGCGTCGATCATGAACTCGATCGCCGCCTTGTGGTTGAGCAGCATCACGGCATCCAGGTCGCCGTCGGTGATGCCGCTGTTGAACAGGCGCTCGGTGTCGAGCAGCGAGTAGCGGTTACCTTCCAGGCGTGAGGACGACCAGGAGAGGTCGATCAGCAGTGGTTCCAGCACCTTGCGCGCGTAGGTGCCGGCGGGCTGCTGGCCACGCATGCGGCCCTCCAGCTCCAGCCGGGCGGCCAATGGCGCAGGGAGCCAGTGGCTGAGGTTGGGGCGGTAGGTGTCTACCAGGGTGCGGTGGTAGGTAACGATTTCTCGGCTGGCCAGCGGGCGTAGCAGGGAGGTGCGCAGGGCGAGGCTTGCCGGGGACCAAGGGAGGTCGGATTGGAAGTTGTGGTCGGCCTGTGGTGCAGGGGCCGGTTGAGTGGCCAGATGGTAGCTGGTGCTGCGGCCTGAGCGTTCTCGGCGGATTTTGCCGGTGGTCAGCAATAGGTCGAGGTGACGCTTGGTGGTGGACCAGCTGGTGTTCAGTTGGTCGGCCAGCTGGCGTGAGCTGACGCCGGGGGACGAGGCCAGGAGGGTGAGGATTTGGTTTTGAAGAGACATGGGGACCGACTCAGCTCAATTGAGCTCAAATATAGCTCAATGTAGCTCAAATTGAGCTCGATACAGCTCATGGGGGTGAGCTGGGTGGACCCTTTTTTTCATCGGGTAGGGGAGGGGTATATAAATCAGTGAGTTAGAGATGGGGCGGGGAAAAGGGTTTTTGGCAGGTGAGGGGTGGTTTCTGTTTTGGGGTCAATGGGTTAAGGTTTTTGGGCTCTGGTTCACTGCCGTATAGGCAGCTCAGAAATGGGCGAGGAGCTGCACAAGCAGTTCCCTGGCGTTCACTGCCGTATAGGCAGCTCAGAAATGATACGGCTGGAACTTGCCCATCTCGCCTTTGTTCACTGCCGTATAGGCAGCTCAGAAATCGATGCGCAGGTTCGCGGTGACCTTCATGCGGTTCACTGCCGTATAGGCAGCTCAGAAATCAAGGTCGACGCCGTGAAGACCCCCGGTTTTGTTCACTGCCGTATAGGCAGCTCAGAAATGGGTGCCCAGGGCCTCGCCTTCGCTGAACTCGTTCACTGCCGTATAGGCAGCTCAGAAACGTAGTTGGTAAGACTTACATCCGGTCATTCGTGTTCACTGCCGTATAGGCAGCTCAGAAATGTACGGCTGGCAAGCGTGGCCCATTGGGGGCGTTCACTGCCGTATAGGCAGCTCAGAAATGGTACAGCCCGCCGGCATGCCGGCGATCACCGTTCACTGCCGTATAGGCAGCTCAGAAAAGTCACCTGGATGAGGCCACGGCCACGGTACTGTTCACTGCCGTATAGGCAGCTCAGAAAAGCAGTTCACCGGCATCGAGTCGCTGCACTTCGTTCACTGCCGTATAGGCAGCTCAGAAAGACAAGCGTGAGACCGACAGCCTTTCTGCTGAGTTCACTGCCGTATAGGCAGCTCAGAAAAATGCCTTTGTCCTGTTCGACGCCGGCGTGCCGTTCACTGTCGTATAGGCAGCTCAGAAAATCACCTTGCCGGCGGCCAGCCGCCTGATGGATGTTCACTGCCGTATAGGCAGCTCAGAAAGAAGTCGGTCTTCGCGATCAACGACGGCCAGTGTTCACTGCCGGATAGGCAGCTCAGAAAAGGTGACGATATCGTTGCCACAGTCGATGAACGTTCACTGTCGTATAGGCAGCTCAGAAAATCTGCAGCAGGTCGGCGAGGGCGATGCCGCAGTTCACTGCCGTATAGGCAGCTAAGAAATCACCCCGGGTGCGCAGCGTCGAGCACCGCATGTTCACTGCCGTAGGCAGCTCAGAAATGCCTGTAAGAGCAGGCTTGCGCCTTTTGTTGGATGGCACCGGCGTTGCCGGTGATCGCGGGCAAGCCCGCTCCTACAGGGGGAGCGTCCTGGTTCAGGTTTGCCTGTTACGGCCCAGCTCTACATCGTCGATCACGGCCTTGGCCATGTCGCTTAGCAGGTGCGCTCCCCAGCCTAGGTTGGCCTCGCCGTCGGTGGAGGCCAGCAGGGTCATGCGCTTCACGCAGGTCATGATCGCCGAGGCCTGCTCCATTGCCATTTTTGCATCCTGGCCGGCTGCTACGCGGAACAGAGGCTGATCGTCGTCGCCATAACCGAAGCCGGTCACGCCGGCAGTCTTGTCGCTCATTTTGATCACTCCCTTGTTCAGTGCCTGACCTGGATCTTGCCCAGGGCGGTTTCCACCAAGGTGCTGGCGGCTTCGAGTTCGTGCATGGTTGCCAGTGACAGGCCGCGGCCTGATGAGGTGATTTGCTGCAGGGCGTTCTGGTGGGCGACTGCGATGGCGCTGAACAGGCGTTCGGAGATCTGGATCAGCAGGTCTTCGAGGGCGTTGGACAGTTCGGGGGAAAGGGGGGGGGGGGCGGGGACAATCTTCAACATGGTGGTCTCCCAGCTTCATGAACAGGAGCCACCACCATTTGCTGTCAAACAAGAGGGTGGCGGCGGTACGTGGGTTGACAGACCGAGGAAGCTAGGAACCCGGCGCACTCGAAAGTGCCCCACGCACAACCGCCATAAAAAGACAGCTAATGCGTTGGTAGCTTCGGGTCGGCCTGTCAAAGCCGGTCGTTGAATGTGCAACGACCGGCCGAGACTAGAACCCGATCCAGACCACCGCAATGGCTTGAAAGGCCCCGGGAGTATGTTTGGGAAATGGACTACAGGGAATGGGGAAAGTCTTAGGAATTAGGCTTAGTGACTGGGCTGGTCTTACAGAAATCATCATTGCTGGAGAGTTCTTTTGCATGGAGCGGGCACAGCCACCCGGCGCGAGTGGCAACGCGCTGAATTCCCCTATGACTCAACAGAAAGTTACTGTTTCTGTAACTTTCTGTGCAGTGATCACGTGGCAGGTCTACACTAAGTTTCACTTTCCGTGACTTTCTGTAGAGTCATCAAAATGCACAACCAGCCCTTGCGGCGCCTGTACCAAGGCCTTCAGCAACTGGCCACCCCGCAACGCTACCTCTTTACCCCGGCGGATATGCGCGTGCTGGTGCGCGACATTTCCGACCGTGCCTACCGTGCCTTGCTGAGCCGGGCGGCCGATGACAACATCCTGATCCGGCTGTGCCGTGGCCTGTATCTCTATACGCCGGCCAAACCCAACCCAGGGCTGGTGCTGTACCACGCCGCCGCACGCCTGCGGGCGCACAGCCTGAACTACATCAGCCTGGAATCGGCACTCAGCGATGCCGGGGTCATTTCCCAGCTGCCGCTGAACTGGCTCACCCTCATGTCGTCCGGGCGCACGCAGGTCATTCGTTGCGGCGCATTCGGGACCCTCGAGTTCATCCACACCAGCCGCAAGGCTGCCGAGCTTCAGGGCCAGATCGATTACGACGAGCGCTGCCGGCTGTGGCGCGCCAAGCCAGCCCTTGCCTTGGCTGACATGAAGCGCACGCGCCGCAACCTGGACCTTATCGACTGGAACATCGCCAATGAACTTGTTTGACCAACTCGTCCAGCAGGCCCTGGCCAACACCCCCGACCTTGCCCCGCTGCAGGTGGTCGTGGAAAAGGAGCTGCTGCATCACGACATCATGCGCATCCTGAGCGAGAGTGGCCTGCTCAAGGACCTGTGCTTTATCGGCGGCACCTGCTTGCGCACCTGCTATGGCTCAAGACGGCTCAGTGAAGACCTCGACTTCACCGGTGGCGCCGGCTTTCAGCGCGAGGACTTTGCCTCGTTGAAAGAAAACCTGATCGCAAACCTGAACGACAAATATGGCCTGCAGGTGGAGGTCAGCGAGCCCCTGCGCGAGGAGGGCAATGTCGACACCTGGAAGCTGCGGGTTCAGACCCGCCCCGAGGCCAGGAGCCTGCCAGCGCAGAAAATCCATATCGATATCTGTGCCATCCCCTCCTACCAGCCCAGGCCGATGACCTTGTTGAACCCTTATGGCGTCGACATGGGCACCGAAGGTTTGATCGTCAATGCGCAAAGCCTTGAAGAAATCTTTGTCGACAAGCTGCTGGCCTTCGCCCTGCGCCGGGGGCGCATCAAGAACCGTGACCTGTGGGACATTGCCTGGTTGAGGCAGCGGGCTGTTACGCCGGCTTATGAGTTGGCCGAGCGCAAGCTTGCGGACCATGCATTGAGCACCCAGGCGTATTTGCAGCTGGGGGAGGGGCGGGTGGCGAGCCTTGCAGTTGAGCAGACGCAGCGGGATTTCCAGAACGAGATGCGGCGGTTTTTGCCGGTGCAGGTGGTGACGCAGACGGTGGATAACCCGGCGTTCTGGGGGTATGTGGTGCAGAGCGTGCGCGAGCATTTTGAGCAGATGCGCGGGCATCTTGCTGGCGGGGGTAATGGCGGGGGCTCTGGGTTTTTGATGTGAAGGCACAGCGGGGGCGTTTGTTTGTGCGGGTGCTACCGCTCAACCAGCGTCACATGAGCCTGGGGGCGGAAGAGGTAAATGTGCTCTTGAGTCTGTGCGATTTGCTCGATCTGGTACATGAAATGAACCTGCAACTGGCCGGGCACATGCATGGGTCGGCGCTGCCATCAACCAACGCAGGTGCATTCAATCAGGCTGGGGCGTTGGCGCAAATGCTATTCAGCCATTTGAAGAGCTGGGTGGACCCTTTTTTTCATAGGGTGGGGGAGAGGTATATAAATCAATGAGTTAGAGATGGGGTGGGGAAAAGGGTTTTTGGCAGGTGAGAGGTGGTTTCTGTTTGGGGGTCAATGGGTTAAGGTTTTTGGGCTCTGGTTCACTGCCGTATAGGCAGCTCAGAAATTGCACAGGCCGAAGCTCGGGAATCCACATCCGTTCACTGCCGTATAGGCAGCTCAGAAAAGCAACTGGGTCAAACCTCAGCCCAAATTATCGTTCACTGCCGTATAGGCAGCTCAGAAATGCGGCGCCATCGCTACCCAGCAGCGCCAGGCGTTCACTGCCGTATAGGCAGCTCAGAAATCCGTGCCAATCAGGTAGCAGGGCTCAGTTGCGTTCACTGCCGTATAGGCAGCTCAGAAAAGAACGCGCTCCTCAGTGCGTATCAAGACCAGGTTCACTGCCGTATAGGCAGCTCAGAAATTCAAGTAAATCGTGTTGAATGTCAGACCAGGGTTCACTGCCGTGTAGGCAGCTCAGAAATTCCGCCCGTAACGCCGCCCGCCAGAAGCGAAGTTCACTGCCCTCTAGGCAGCTCAGAAATGCCTGTAAGAGCAGGCTTGCGCCTTTCGGTGGATGGCACCGGCGTTGCCGGTGATCGCGGGCAAGCCCGCTCCTACAGAGGAACGCGTCTTGGTTCAGGTTTGCCGGCTACGGCCCTGATCACTCCCTTGCCTAGGGCGGCTTCACCCGATCCAGACCACCGCAATGGCTTGAAAGGCCCTGGGAGTATGTTTGGGAAATGGACTACAGGGAATGAGGAAAGTCTTAGGAATTAGCTGTAGAAGCTGTACCTGATTTTCGACTGGGCGCAATCCAACTGGCCCATTCAGTGGTCGACTTTGTCAACATAGGCCTCGAAGAACCAGTCCGGAACATCCTCGGAACGATACTCAAGCAAGCTTCCATCAGTGATCTCTGCCAGCAGCACGGAGCTGTCACCCGAGTTATCAAAGATGTATGCCCGATGACTGGCCGCCACGGCCTGCGGCAGCAGCGCCAACGACTTCGCATAGCGCTCTCGCACCTTGTCCGGGGCGACTGGGTGACCGCCTTCGTGAACACGGATTGCGACGCGGTCTACATTGATGTCCGGGTCTTCGGTCGAGACGAAATACAGATATGTGCGGTATCCCGCAGCCTGCGCCTCGCGCATGAAGTCGACTTTGCCTGGGTGGGACATCACCGTTTCAAAGGTAAAGCTCATATCGTGATCGAGCAGGTACTGGCGAATGAAGTCGGCGATGACAGAGGCGAAGTAAGAGTCGACCTGGACAGCGCGATAATCGACTTTGTTCTCGATCAAACCCAACCGATTGACCTGCTCGGTCAGGCCTTTCTTGATCAGCAGGTAGTGGCGTGCATGAAAGGCGAGCAGTTCCGGCAGTTCGGGGGCCATGCCAAATGCCGACAAGTCGATAAAGCCCGTGGCCTTGGCCTGCTTTTCCAGTTCGTCAGCATTGACGTAGATTCTTACCAGGGCTTGGGGAAGGCTTTCCTTGATGGTGCTCTTGCCGGACCCGTTGGGGCCTGCGAACACTCGAAGCCGGGCCACCCGGTGATTACCCTTCGATACGCCGTACGTGGATGACTTCGCCAACCTTGACCTTGCGACGTGGCTTGGCTTTGGCGATCACGACTTTCTGGCCGTTCTGGGAGATGCGTACCAGGTTGCCTGCCTCGATGACCAGTACGCCGTCTGGGCTGGCCGCCAAGGCGCGGGAGTGAGCCGTGGAGGTCGCCACACGGGCTTGCCCGGAAATCTGGTTTTCCATGTCGTCCAGTTCGCGGTCTGGCGCTTTGCGGTGATTGCTTTTCATAGAAACGCTCCACACAGGCATGCAGGTCGGCCTGTGGTTCAGATCATAGCGTTGATGCCGGCCGTGCGACAGGGGGGACCCTGGACGGGCCATCGCGGGGCAAGCCCGCTCCCACAGCCATGGCTGGCCCGCGCCCACAAGTGCACAAACCAATGGCCAAAAAAAAACCGACCATAAGGTCGGTTTTTTTCAGATTTGGTGCCCCGAGGGAGACTCGAACTCCCACTCCTTTCGAAAACGGATTTTGAATCCGCCGCGTCTACCAATTCCGCCATCAGGGCTTGTGGCGCCGCAGTATAGAGAGGGTCATGGGGGCGGTCAATCGGCTTTCATGGTCAATTTTCATGCATTGGGCTAAACTTCCCGGCCCTGCCGAACCGAACATCATCATGCGCGTCGCCGATTTTTCCTTCGAACTCCCAGACTCCCTCATCGCCCGCCACCCCCTGGCCGAGCGTCACGGCAGCCGCCTGCTCGTGCTCGACGGCCCCAGCGGCGCGCTTGCCCACAAGCAGTTCACCGACCTGCTCGACTACCTGCGCCCCGGCGACCTGATGGTGTTCAACAACACCCGGGTGATCCCGGCGCGGCTGTTCGGCCAGAAAGCCTCCGGCGGCAAGCTCGAAGTGCTGGTCGAGCGCGTGCTCGACAGCCACCGGGTGCTGGCCCACGTACGGGCCAGCAAGGCACCGAAGGAAGGCGCGCTGATTCTCATCGACGGCGGCGGCGAGGCCGAAATGGTCGCGCGCCACGACACGCTGTTCGAACTGCGCTTCACAGAAGAAGTGCTGCCGCTGCTGGAGCGCGTCGGCCACATGCCGTTGCCGCCGTACATCGACCGCCCCGACGAGGGCGCCGACCGCGAGCGCTATCAAACGGTCTACGCCGAGCGCGCAGGCGCCGTGGCGGCGCCCACCGCCGGGCTGCACTTCGATGAAGAGTTGCTGGCCAAGATCGCCGCCAAAGGCGTCGAGCGCGCCTTCGTTACCCTGCACGTGGGCGCTGGTACCTTCCAGCCGGTGCGGGTCGACAAGATCGAAGACCACACCATGCATAAAGAGTGGCTCGAAGTGAGCCAGGATGTGGTCGATGCGGTCGAAGCCTGCCGCGCCCGGGGCGGGCGCGTGGTTGCCGTGGGCACCACCAGCGTGCGCTCGCTGGAAAGCGCGGCCCGCGACGGCGTGCTCAAGGCGTTCAGCGGCGATACCGACATCTTCATCTTCCCGGGCCGGCCGTTCCATGTGGTCGACTGCCTGGTGACCAACTTCCACCTGCCGGAGTCCACGCTGCTGATGCTGGTCTCGGCCTTCGCCGGTTACCCCGAGACCATGGCTGCCTACGCGGCGGCGGTCGACAACGGGTACCGCTTCTTCAGTTACGGTGATGCCATGTTCATCACCCGCAATCCGGCGCCACGCGGCCCAGAGGATCAAGCATGAGTCGCACCTGTCGAATGTCGTTCGAACTGCTGGCCACCGACGGCAAGGCCCGTCGCGGCCGCATCACCTTCCCGCGTGGCACCGTCGAGACCCCGGCCTTCATGCCGGTGGGCACCTACGGCACGGTCAAGGGCATGCTGCCGCGCGACATCGAGGCGATCGGCGCCGAGATGATCCTGGGCAACACCTTCCACCTGTGGCTGCGCCCGGGCACTGAGGTGATCAAAAAGCACAACGGCCTGCACGACTTCATGCAATGGAAAGGCCCTATCCTCACCGATTCCGGTGGTTTCCAGGTGTTCAGCCTGGGCGCCATGCGCAAAATCAAGGAGGAGGGCGTGACCTTTGCTTCGCCAGTAGATGGCTCGAAAGTGTTCATGGGCCCGGAAGAGTCGATGCAGGTGCAGCGCGACCTGGGCTCGGACGTGGTGATGATTTTCGACGAGTGCACCCCGTACCCGGCCGAGCACGATGTGGCGCGGACCTCCATGGAGCTGTCGCTGCGCTGGGCCCAGCGCTCGAAGAACGCCCACGCCGACAACACCGCGGCGCTGTTCGGGATCGTCCAGGGCGGCATGTACCAGGACCTGCGCATGCGCTCGCTGGAAGGCCTGGAAAACATCGGCTTCGATGGCCTGGCCATTGGCGGGCTGTCGGTGGGCGAGCCCAAGCACGAGATGATCAAGGTGCTGGACTACCTGCCGGGCCAGATGCCGGCTGACAAACCTCGTTACCTTATGGGGGTAGGCAAGCCGGAAGATCTTGTAGAGGGTGTGCGCCGCGGCGTCGACATGTTCGACTGCGTGATGCCGACGCGCAATGCGCGCAACGGCCATCTGTTCGTTGACACAGGAGTGATCAAGATCCGCAACGCGTTCCATCGCCACGATGAATCGCCGCTGGATCCGACCTGCGACTGCTATACCTGCACCAACTTCTCCCGCGCTTACCTGCACCACCTGGACAAGTGCGGCGAAATGCTGAGCAGCATGCTGAATACCATCCACAACTTGCGCCATTACCAGCGCTTGATGGCCGGTTTACGCGAGGCTATTCAACAGGGTAAATTGGCCGCCTTTGTCGACGCCTTCTACGCCAAGCGCGGGCTCCCAGTGCCGCCCTTGGACTGACTGTCCGCATCCATTATTAGAAAATATTGCATTAGGAGTGCCCAATGAGCTTCTTGATTCCCGCCGCCTACGCGGACGCAGCAGCCCCCGCCGCCGGCCCAGCCGGTACCGGCTTCGAGTGGATCTTCCTGGTCGGTTTCCTGGTCATCTTCTACCTGATGATCTGGCGCCCGCAGGCCAAGCGTGCCAAAGAGCAGAAAAACCTGCTGGGCAACCTGCAAAAAGGTGACGAAGTGGTCACCAACGGTGGTATCGCTGGCAAGATCGTCAAAGTTTCCGATGACTTCGTGGTTCTGGAAGTGTCGGACAACGTCGAGCTGAAGTTCCAGAAGGGCGCAATTGCCGCGACCCTGCCAAAAGGTACGCTCAAGGCTATCTGAGTTACCGGTTTCATTTTTCCAGTCGGGGCGCGCAAAGCGCCCCGCGTCTTGAACGGGCGGCGTGATGCTGAACAAATACCCTCTGTGGAAATATGCACTGATCGTGCTGGTACTGGTGGTCGGTTTCATTTATTCCGCTCCCAACCTTTACCCGGATGACCCGGCGGTGCAGATCAGCGGTGCCAGCTCGGCGCTGCAGGTGAACCAGGCCGACCTCGACCGCGTCAGCAAGGCGCTGGCCGATGCCAAGATCACCGTCAAGGGCGCAAGCCTGGGCGAGAAGGGCAGCGGGCTGATCCGCTTGACCAGCCAGGAAGACCAACTGCCGGCCAAGGATGTGGTGCGCCGTGCACTGGGCGATGATTACGTCGTGGCCCTGAACCTGGCCCAGACCACCCCGCAGTGGCTGCGCAACCTGGGCGCAAGCCCGATGAAGCTGGGCCTGGACCTGTCCGGTGGTGTGCACTTCCTGCTGGAAGTGGACATGGACAAGGCCATGACCGCTCGCATGAAAGTCTACGAAGGCGAGGTCAAGACCTTGCTGCGCAAAGAGCGCGTCCGCTACCGCAGCCTGCCTCAGCAGGATGGCGGCATCATGCTGGGCTTCGCCGACGATGCTACCCGCGAACAGGCCCGTAGCCTGATCCGCAAGAATTTCAATGACTTCGACCTGACCACCACCGAGCGCAACGAGCTCGCCGTGCTGCGTCTGGCGCTGACTCAGGCAAAAGTCGCCGAGATCCGCGAATACTCGATCAAGCAGAACCTGACCACCGTTCGCAACCGGGTCAACGAGCTGGGCGTTGCCGAACCGCTGGTACAGCGCCAGGGTGCCAACCGCATCGTGGTCGAGCTGCCAGGCGTGCAGGACACCGCAGAAGCCAAGCGTATTCTCGGTAAAACCGCCAACCTGGAGTTCCGCTTCGGTGCCGAACCGGGCGCATCCAAGGCCACCACCGAGGTGTTCGAGTTCCGTGAAGGCGGCCGCTCCGCGCCGGTCGAGCGTGGCCTGATCATCACCGGTGACCAGGTGACCGACGCCCAGGCCAGCTTCGACGAGCACGGCCGCCCGCAGGTGAACATTCGCCTCGACGGCCACGGCGGCGAGCTGATGAGCCGTGCTACCCGCACCAACGTCGGGCGCAGCATGGCGGTGATCTTCATCGAGCAGAAGCCGGTTACCCGCTACGTCAAGCAGACTGTCGACGGCGTCGAAAAAGACGTGGCCGTGCAGAGCTTCCAGGAAGAGAAGAAGATCATCAGCCTGGCGACCATCCAGTCGCCGCTGGGCAGCCAGTTCCGCATCACCGGCCTGAACGGCCAGGGTGAATCGTCCGAACTCGCCCTGCTGCTGCGTGCCGGTGGTCTGGCCGCGCCGATGTACTTCGCCGAAGAACGTACCATTGGCCCAAGCCTGGGTGCCGACAACATCACCAAGGGTATCGACGCATCCCTGTGGGGCATGCTGTTCGTCTCGCTGTTCATCATCGCCATCTACCGCGGCTTCGGCGTGATCGCCACCATCGCCCTGGCGGGCAACATGGTGCTGCTGCTGGCCCTGATGTCGCTGCTGGGCGCTACGCTGACCCTGCCAGGTATCGCCGGTATCGTGTTGACCATGGGTATGGCGGTGGACGCCAACGTGCTGATCTTCTCGCGTATCCGTGAGGAGCTCAAAGCCGGCATGTCGGTGCAGCGCGCCATCCACGAAGGCTTCAACCGTGCCTACACCGCGATCATCGACGCCAACCTGACCAGCTTGCTGGTGGGCGGCATCCTGTTCGCCATGGGTACCGGCCCGGTCAAGGGCTTCGCGGTTACCATGTCCCTCGGGATTTTCACCTCGATGTTCACCGCGGTCATGGTGACCCGTGCCATGGTCAACCTGACCTGTGGCGGGCGTGACATCAAGAAGCTGTGGGTTTGAGGGAGCTGCGATGAAAACCATCAACTTCATGGGCGTGCGCAATGTCGCGTTCGCCATTACCGTGCTCCTCACCGTGCTGGCGCTGTTCAGCTGGTGGCAGAAGGGCCTGAACTTCGGCCTGGACTTCACCGGCGGTACGCTGATCGAGCTGACCTACGAGCGCCCGGCAGACCTCAAGGCCGTACGTGCCGAGCTGGTCGACTCCGGCTTCCACGAGGCCGTGGTGCAGAGCTTCGGCGCTACCACCGACCTGCTGGTGCGTATGCCGGGTGATGACCCGCAACTGGGCAACAAGGTCGCTGCTGCCCTGCAAAAGGCCGGCGGTGACAACCCGGCCACCCTCAAGCGCGTCGAGTTCGTCGGCCCCCAGGTGGGTGAAGAGCTGCGCGACCAGGGCGGCATGGGCATGCTGCTGGCGCTCGGCGGCATCCTCATCTACCTGGCGTTCCGCTTCCAGTGGAAGTTCGCCGTGGGCGCGATCATCTCGCTGATCCACGACGTGGTGGTCACCCTGGGTATCCTGTCGTTCTTCCAGATCACCTTCGACCTGACGGTGCTGGCGGCGGTACTGGCGATCATCGGCTACTCGCTGAACGACACCATCGTCGTGTTCGACCGGGTGCGTGAGAACTTCCGGGTAATGCGCAAGGCGTCGCTGATCGAGAACATCAACGTCTCGACCACCCAGACCCTGCTGCGCACCATCGCCACTTCGGTGTCGACCTTGCTGGCCATCGCCGCGCTGCTGTTCTTCGGCGGCGACAATCTGTTCGGCTTCTCCCTGGCCCTGTTCATCGGTGTCATGGCGGGTACCTACTCGTCGATCTACATCGCCAACGTGGTGCTGATCTGGCTGAACCTGAACAGCGAAGACCTGATTCCGCCGGTGAAAACCGAGGGTGTGGACGACCGTCCGTAACGGGTTTTCCTACGCCGCTTGGCGTAAAGAGAGGCGCGAGTGTTGAACTCGCGCCTTTTTTTTTGCTCCAAGGCTGGGAGAAAGCGGGCTGGAACCCGTAGTGACGATCAGGAGGTTCACGTGAACAAATCAATGCTGGTGGGTGCGGTTCTGGGTGCTGTCGGTGTTACCGCCGGAGGTGCTGTGGCGACCTACAGCTTGGTGAACAAGGGGCCTGAGTACGCCCAGGTCACCGACGTGCAGCCGATCAAGCAGCAAGTGAAAACCCCGCGTGAGGTGTGCAAGGACGTGGCGGTGACCCGCCAGGCCCCGGTCAAGGACCAGCACCAGATCGCCGGCACCGTGGTCGGTGCCCTGGCCGGTGGCCTGCTGGGCAACCAGATCGGCGGCGGTACCGGCAAGAAGATCGCTACCGTGGCTGGCGCCGTGGGGGGTGGCTATGCGGGCAACAAGGCCCAGGAATACATGCAGGAGCGTGACACCTACACCACCACGCAAACCCGCTGCAACACGGTCAACGACCTGAGCGAGAAGGTGGTGGGCTACAACGTCACCTATTCGATCGGTGACCAGGTGGGCAAGGTGAAGATGGACCACGAGCCGGGCTCGACCATTCCGTTGGACAAGAACGGCAAGCTGGTGCTGGGGCAGAATCAGCCGGGGCAGTGAGGTTTGCGCGCCCCTTGTAGGAGCGGCCTTGCGTCGCGAAAGGGCTGCGTAGCAGCCCCGGCAACTTTGTGGTGGGCCGCAGATCCCGGGGGCTCTTCGCACCCCTTTCGCGACGCAAGGCCGCTCCTACACAAGGCAGATCGCGTTGCTGGCTGGGAATGGCGCAAAAAAAAGCACCCAGAAGGGTGCTTTTTTTATGCCCGAAGCAATCAGCGCTTCATGTATTCCGGCAGGTGCGGCTGGATCGCCGTCAGCACTGCCTTGAAGCACTTGATGTTGCCGGCAACGATGTGGCCCTTCTCGAGGAAGTCGTGGCCACCGTTGAAGTCGCTCACCAGGCCGCCTGCTTCCTGAATCAGCAGCACGCCTGCAGCCATGTCCCACTCGGACAGGCCCGACTCCCAGAAGGCGTCGAAGCGGCCGGCCGCTACATAGGCGAGGTCCAGGCTGGCGGAGCCGGCGCGGCGGATGCCGGCGGTCTGGCCGGTCAGCGCACGGAACATGCCCAGGTAGTTGTCCAGGTCGGCCATTTGATTGTCGCGGAACGGGAAGCCGGTACCCAGCAGGGCGCCTTCAAGGCTGGTGCGCGAGCTGACGCGCAGGCGACGGCCATTGACCTGGGCGCCACGGCCACGGCTGGCGGTGAATTCTTCCTGGCGCACCGGGTCGACGATGACCGCGTGCTCGAGGCGGCCGCGGTATTTGCAAGCGATGCTGACCGCAAAGTGAGGAACGCCACGCAGGAAGTTGGTGGTGCCATCGAGCGGGTCGATGATCCACAGGTAGTCCTTGCCTTCTTCACCGGAGCCGGCGTGCAGGCCGGTCTCTTCACCTTGGATGGAGTGGTTCGGGTAAGCCTTGCGCAGGGCCTCGACGATGACTTTTTCAGCGGCGCGGTCAACCTCGGACACATAGTCCTTGGCCTGCTTCTCGTCGACTTTGATGCTATCCAGGCGTTCGATGGAGCGGAAAATCAGTTCACTGGCGCTGCGAGCGGCGCGCAGGGCGATATTCAGCATAGGCTGCATGGGCGTTTCACCTGGGGATGTTAAAGAGGAAAGCCGCATAGTCTATCAGAAATCTGCTTCGGCAGAAGGGTGACATGCGCATTCGTGGCGTTACGCCCGTCGGTTCTGTAAGATCATTTGCCCCTTCATCTGTATCCGTGAGCTCAACACCTTGTTGCAGAATATTCGTGTTGTTCTGGTCAATACCAGCCACCCCGGTAACATCGGCGGCGCTGCGCGTGCCATGAAAAACATGGGCCTGTCGCGCCTGGTGCTGGTGCAACCGAAGGAGTTTCCGTCCTCTGAAGCCTCTGCCCGCGCCTCGGGCGCCGACGACATCCTGGCCAGTGCCCAGGTGGTCGAAAGCCTTGAAGATGCGCTGGTCGGTTGCAACCTGGCGATCGGCACCAGCGCTCGCGAGCGCAGCATCCCCTGGCCGCTGCTCGACCCGCGCGAGTGCGCGGTCAAGGCTGTCGAGCGCGCCGCCGTCGGCGAGGAAATCGCCCTGGTGTTCGGTCGCGAACACGCCGGCCTGACCAACGACGAACTGCAGCGATGTCACTTCCACGTGCACATTCCTTCGAACCCCGACTTCAGCTCGCTGAACCTGGCTGCCGCGGTGCAAGTGCTCGCCTATGAGGTGCGCATGGCCTGGCTGGCCGGGCAGGGTGAGCCTTCGAAAGTCGAAAAGGACAACGCCTGCGAGTTGGCGACCCTGGACGAAATGGAGCGCTTCTACGACCACCTGGAGCAAACCCTGGTGGGCATCGGCTTCCTCGACCCGGAAAAGCCCAAGCACCTGATGGCGCGCCTGCGCCGGCTGTACGGGCGCAGCTCGGTAGAGCGTACGGAAATGAGCATTTTGCGCGGCATCCTCACCGAGACTCAAAAAGTCGCTCGGGGCGAGCCGCATAAACGGAAGGACTGAAACATGTTCGAGCGTCTGCGTGAAGATATTCAAAGCGTGTTCCATCGTGACCCGGCGGCGCGCAACGCCTTCGAGGTACTGACCTGCTACCCGGGCATGCACGCCATCTGGCTGCATCGCCTGGGCAACGCCCTGTGGAAGCGCGACTTCAAGTGGCTGGCCCGCCTGGTGTCGAACTTCGGCCGCTGGATGACCGGCATCGAGATCCACCCCGGCGCCACCATCGGCCGGCGCTTCTTCATCGACCACGGCATGGGCATCGTCATTGGCGAAACTGCCGAAATCGGTGACGACGTGACCCTTTACCAGGGCGTGACCCTGGGCGGCACCAGCTGGAATAAAGGCAAGCGCCACCCCACGCTGGAAAACGGCGTGGTGGTGGGCGCCGGCGCCAAGGTGCTGGGCCCGTTCACCGTCGGTGCCGGGGCCAAGATCGGCTCCAACGCGGTGGTCACCAAGGCGGTGCCGGCCGGCGCCACGGCGGTGGGTATCCCCGGGCGCATCATCGTCAAGAGCGAAGACGACGCCGTAGAGGCCAAGCGCAAGGCCATGGCCGAGAAGATCGGCTTCGACGCCTACGGTGTCAGCGGCGACATGCCCGACCCCGTGGCCCGCGCCATCGGCCAGATGCTCGACCACCTGCAGGCCGTCGACGAGCGCCTGGAGGGGATGTGTGGCGCGCTGACCCGGATGGGCAGTGACTACTGCGCCAAGGAGCTGCCGGCGCTGCCCGACGACGAGTTCGCCGACGCCTGCGCCGAAGCCTGTACCGAGGCCAAGCAGGGCGACACTCAGCCGCATTGATTGCGCCGTCCGGCACATGGGGCGTGTGCTTGCGCCCCTTGTCTGCTACACTCGCGCCCGCCTTCCACATGCATACCCGACTAAAGCAGTAGGTCTAATAGTTGACTTAAATGCTCGGGAATCGCATACTCGCACACATCCTGTAACTCCCGTGGTAACCATACGCCATGCGACTGACTACCAAAGGCCGATACGCCGTGACCGCCATGCTTGACCTGGCGTTGCACGCGCAGCATGGGCCGGTGTCTTTGGCCGATATTTCCGAGCGCCAGGGCATTTCCCTCTCTTATCTGGAGCAGCTGTTCGCCAAGCTGCGCCGCAGCAGCCTGGTTTCCAGCGTTCGCGGCCCGGGCGGCGGCTACCAGCTGTCGCGGGGCATGGAAACCATCCAGGTGGCCCAGGTCATCGATGCGGTCAACGAATCGGTCGATGCCACCCGTTGCCAGGGCCTGGGGGATTGCCATGCCGGCGATACCTGCCTGACTCACCACCTGTGGTGCGATCTGAGCCAGCAGATCCATGAATTCCTCAGTGGCATCAGCTTGGCCGACCTCGTCATGCGCCGCGAGGTGCAAGAAGTCGCCCAACGCCAGGACCTGCGCCGTGTCGCGGGCCGTGTTGCCCAGCTGGACAAGATTGAGACGTCCGCCGTCGACTGATAACCGCGACGAGCGACGCCACCGCCTGATAGGAGATACTCAATGAAGTTGCCGATCTACCTCGATTACTCCGCGACCACCCCGGTCGACCCGCGCGTTGCCCAGAAAATGGCCGACTGCCTGCTGGTCGACGGGAACTTCGGTAACCCGGCCTCGCGTTCCCACGTGTTCGGCTGGAAGGCTGAAGAAGCCGTCGAGAACGGCCGCCGCCAGGTGGCCGAGCTGATCAACGCCGACCCGCGCGAGATCGTCTGGACCAGCGGTGCCACCGAGTCCGACAACCTGGCGCTGAAGGGTGTTGCGCACTTCTATCAGACCAAGGGCAAGCACATCATCACCTCCAAGATCGAGCACAAGGCGGTGTTGGACACTGCCCGCCAGCTGGAGCGTGAAGGTTTCGAAGTCACCTACCTCGAACCAGGCGAAGACGGCATCGTCACCCCGGCCATGGTCGAGGCGGTGCTGCGCGACGACACCATCCTGGTCTCGCTGATGCACGTGAACAACGAAGTCGGCTCGATCAACGACATCGCTGCCATCGGTGAACTGACCCGCGCTCGCGGCGTACTGTTCCACGTCGATGCCGCCCAGTCGGCCGGCAAGGTCGAAATCGACCTGCAAAAGCTGAAAGTCGACCTGATGTCGTTCTCGGCGCACAAGGTCTACGGCCCCAAAGGTATCGGCGCGCTGTACGTCAGCCGCAAGCCGCGTGTACGCCTTGAAGCCATCATCCATGGCGGCGGCCACGAGCGTGGCATGCGCTCCGGCACCCTGCCGACCCACCAGATCGTCGGCATGGGCGAAGCCTTCGCCATTGCCAAGCAGGAAATGGCCGCTGAAAACGTGCGCATCAAGGCCCTGAGCGACCGCTTCTTCAAGCAGGTCTCCGACCTTGAAGAGCTGTACGTCAACGGCAGCAGCACCGCTCGCGTACCGCACAACCTGAACCTGAGCTTCAACTACGTCGAAGGCGAGTCGCTGCTGATGTCGCTGAAAGACATCGCCGTATCGTCCGGTTCGGCCTGCACCTCCGCTTCGCTCGAGCCGTCCTACGTGCTGCGCGCCCTGGGCCGCAACGACGAACTGGCACACAGCTCGATCCGCTTCTCCTTCGGCCGCTTCACCACTGAAGAAGAAGTCGACTACGCCGCGCAGGAAGTCTGCAAGGCGGTCAACAAGCTGCGCGAACTCTCGCCGCTGTGGGACATGTACAAAGACGGCGTCGACATCTCCAAGATCGAGTGGGCCGCCCACTAAGCAGTCGCCGGCAAGAGCGGCTCCCTGATGAGGAAGGAATTGCACCATGGCATACAGTGAAAAGGTCATCGACCACTACGAAAACCCACGCAACGTCGGCAAGATGAACGCCGAGGACCCGGATGTCGGTACCGGCATGGTCGGCGCCCCGGCGTGCGGTGACGTGATGCGTCTGCAGATCAAGGTCAACGAGCAAGGCATCATCGAAGACGCCAAGTTCAAGACCTACGGCTGCGGTTCGGCCATCGCCTCCAGCTCCCTCGCCACCGAGTGGATGAAGGGCAAGACCCTGGACGAAGCCGAAACCATCAAGAACACCCAGCTGGCCGAAGAACTGGCGTTGCCGCCGGTCAAGATCCACTGCTCGGTACTCGCCGAAGATGCCATCAAGGCAGCCGTTCGCGATTACAAGCAGAAGAAAGGCTTGATCTAAGTCGCCTGTTGCAAGGTAAGGAGTTCCGATGGCTATCAGCATGACAGAAGCCGCCGCCAACCACATTCGCCGCTCCCTCGACGGGCGCGGCAAGGGTGAGGGCATTCGCCTGGGCGTGCGCACCACCGGCTGCTCGGGCCTGGCCTACGTGCTGGAGTTCGTCGACGAGCTGGCTGACGAAGACCAGGTGTTCGAGAACCACGGCGTGAAGGTCATCATCGACCCGAAAAGCCTGGTATACCTCGACGGCACCGAGCTGGACTTCGTCAAGGAAGGGTTGAACGAAGGCTTCAAGTTCAACAACCCCAACGTGCGCGGTGAGTGTGGCTGCGGCGAAAGCTTCAACGTTTGAGGCTTGCCGTGGGTACTCCTTGCCATTTCGCCCTGTTCGACCTGCAACCCGGCTTCAGCCTGGACCTCGACAAACTGGCCACGCGTTATCGCGAACTGGCCCGCGAGGTCCATCCGGACCGCTTCGCCGACGCTTCCGAGCGTGAGCAGCGCGTTGCCCTGGAAAAGTCCGCGGCGCTGAACGATGCCTACCAGACCCTGCGCAGCGCCCCGCGCCGAGCCCGCTACCTGCTGGCCATCGGCGGCCACGAGGTGCCCCAGGAAGTCACCGTGCACGACCCGGACTTCCTGTTGCAGCAGATGCAGTGGCGCGAAGAGCTCGAAGACTTGCAGGACGAAGCCGACCTGGACGGCGTTGCCGTGTTCAAGAAGCGCCTCAAGGCCGCCCAGAGCACCCTCAACGAGGATTTCGCCGGCTGCTGGGATGTAGCTGCCGAGCGCGAGCAGGCCGAGCGCCTGATGCGCCGCATGCAGTTCCTCGACAAGCTCGCCCAAGAAGTGCGCCAACTCGAAGAGCGCCTCGACGATTAACCCCGGCGTCGCCCGTGACGACGCCTAAGGTACCCAGACAAGCATGGCCCTACTGCAGATCGCCGAACCCGGTCAGAGCCCCCAGCCGCACCAGCGCCGCCTGGCGGTGGGCATCGACCTGGGCACCACCAACTCCCTCGTCGCCGCCTTGCGCAGCGGGCGCAGCGAACCGCTGCCCGATGCCCAGGGCAACGTCATTCTGCCGTCGGCAGTGCGTTACTTGGACGCCGCCATCGAAGTCGGCCAGGCCGCCCGCGACGCCGCCGCCAGCGACCCGCTGAACACCATCATGTCGGTCAAGCGCCTGATGGGCCGTGGCCTGGCCGACGTCAAGCAACTGGGTGATCAACTGCCATACCGCTTCGTCGGCGGCGAGTCGCACATGCCGTTCATCGACACCGTGCAGGGCGCCAAGAGCCCGGTGGAAGTGTCTGCCGATATCCTCAAGGTGCTGCGCCAGCGCGCTGAAGACACCCTGGGCGGCGAACTGGTGGGTGCGGTGATCACCGTGCCGGCCTATTTCGACGACGCTCAGCGCCAGGCCACCAAGGACGCCGCGCGTCTGGCCGGCCTGAACGTACTGCGCCTGCTCAACGAACCCACCGCTGCCGCCGTGGCCTACGGCCTGGACCAGAATGCCGAAGGCGTGGTGGCGATTTTCGACCTGGGCGGCGGTACTTTCGACATCTCCATCCTGCGCCTGACCGCCGGGGTGTTCGAGGTGCTGGCCACCGGTGGCGACACCGCCCTGGGTGGTGACGACTTCGACCACGCCATCGCCGGCTGGATCATCGAACAGGCCGGGCTGTCCGCCGACCTCGATCCGGCCACCCAGCGCCAGCTGCTGCAGGCCGCTTGCGCGGCGAAAGAAGCCCTGACCGACAGCGATGTGGTCAGCGTGCGTCACGGCGCCTGGCAGGGCGAACTGAGCCGCGCCGCTTTCGAAGCCATGATCGAGCCGCTGATCGCCCGCAGCCTCAAGGCCTGCCGCCGCGCCGTGCGCGACAGCGGTATCGAGCTGGAAGAAGTGGCTGCCGTGGTGATGGTCGGTGGTTCGACCCGCGTGCCGCGTGTGCGCGAAGCGGTCGGCGGCCTGTTCGGCCGTACCCCGCTGACCTCCATCGACCCCGACCAGGTGGTGGCCATTGGCGCCGCCATCCAGGCCGACACCCTGGCCGGCAACCGCCGCGAAGGTGGCGAGCTGCTGTTGCTGGATGTCATCCCGCTGTCGCTCGGCCTTGAGACCATGGGCGGGCTGATGGAGAAGGTGATCCCGCGCAATACCACCATCCCGGTGGCCCGCGCCCAGGAATTCACCACTTACAAAGACGGCCAGTCGGCCATGATGATCCACGTGCTGCAAGGTGAGCGCGAACTCATCAGCGACTGCCGTTCGCTGGCCCGCTTCGAACTGCGCGGCATCCCGGCCATGGTCGCCGGTGCGGCGAAGATCCGCGTCACCTTCCAGGTGGACGCTGACGGCCTGCTCAGCGTCGCCGCCCGCGAGCTGGGTTCGGGGGTGGAATCGAGCATCCAGGTCAAGCCGTCGTACGGCCTGACCGACGGCGAGATCGCCCGCATGCTCAAGGATTCGTTCGAGCACGCAGGCTCCGACAAGCACGCGCGCCAGTTGCGCGAGCACCAGGTCGACGCCGAGCGCCTGCTCGAAGCAGTACAGGGCGCCCTGGACGCCGACGGCGAGCGTCTGCTCAGCCCTGACGAGCGCGACGCCATTGCCTTCCAGATGCAGGAACTACGTGATTTGCTGGCCGGCACCGATGGCGCTGCCATCGAGCAACAGACCAAGCGTCTGTCGCAGGTGACCGATGCATTTGCCGCCCGTCGCCTTGATTCGACGGTCAAAGCCGCACTGGCCGGGCGCAACCTGAATGAGATCGAGGAGTAACCGATGCCGCTGGTGACATTCCTGCCGCATGAAAAATTCTGCCCCGAGGGGCTGACCGTGGACGTGCCGGCCGGGACCAACATCCTGGAGCTGGCCCACGACCATCACATCGAGATGGAAAGCGCCTGCGGTGGCGTCAAGGCCTGCACCACCTGCCACTGCATCGTGCGCAAGGGCTTCGACTCGCTTGAAGAAGCCGACGAGCTCGAAGAAGACATGCTGGACAAGGCCTGGGGCCTGGAAGCGCAGTCGCGCCTGGGTTGCCAGGTGGTGGTCGCCGACGAAGACCTGACCATCGAGATCCCCAAGTATTCGCTCAACCACGCCGCCGAAGCGCCGCACTGAGGGATGTCCGCATGAGCCTGAAATGGATTGATGTACTTGAGATCGCCATCCAGCTTGCCGAAAGCAAGCCGGAAGTCGATCCTAAATATGTGAATTTCGTCGATCTGCACCGTTGGGTGCTGGCACTGCCCGAGTTCAGCGACGATCCGTCGCGCGGCGGCGAGAAAGTGCTCGAGGCCATCCAGGCGGCCTGGATCGAAGAAGCCGACTGAGCGCACGCTGCAGGTTAGGCAATCCCCTGGAACCCGCGTATAATTCGCGGGTTTAATTTTTCGCAACACTCATATTTCTGGAGTTTTCCATGGCTGTTCAACGTACTTTCTCGATCATCAAGCCTGACGCCGTCGCCAAAAACGTCATCGGCAAGATCACCACCCGCTTCGAAGAAGCCGGCCTGAAAATCGTCGCTTCGAAAATCAAGCAACTGTCCAAGGCCGAAGCCGAAGGCTTCTACGCCGAGCACAGCGCTCGTGGCTTCTTCGGCGACCTGGTTGCCTTCATGACCTCCGGCCCGGTTGTCGTTCAGGTTCTGGAAGGCGAGAACGCCATCGCTCTGAACCGTGAGCTGATGGGCGCCACCAACCCTAAAGAAGCTGCTGCCGGCACCATCCGTGCTGACTTCGCCGAGTCGATCGACGCCAACGCCGTTCACGGTTCGGACTCCGAAGCTGCCGCTGCTCGCGAAATCGCTTACTTCTTCGCTGCTACCGAGGTAACCACTCGCTAAGCGAAAGCTTAGGAGTGAGGGTGAATCCATGACGACATCGACCGACAAGATCAACCTGCTGGGGCTTACCCTGGCGGAAATGGAACAGTTCTTCGACTCAATCGGGGAGAAGCGCTTCCGTGCCGGTCAGGTGATGAAATGGATTCACCATTTTGGCGTGTCCGACTTTGCGGACATGACCAACGTCGGCAAGGTCTTGCGCGAAAAGCTCGAGGCCGTTGCCGAGATTCGCCCCCCGGAAGTGGTCAGTGAAGACATTTCCGCCGACGGCACCCGTAAATGGGTGGTCCGCGTTGCCTCCGGCAGCTGCGTCGAAACCGTCTACATCCCCACCGACGACCGCGGCACCCTCTGCGTTTCGTCGCAAGCCGGCTGCGCCCTGGACTGCAGTTTCTGCTCCACCGGCAAGCAAGGCTTCAACAGCAACCTCACCGCCGCCGAAGTGATCGGCCAGGTGTGGCTTGCCAACAAATCCTTCGGGACCGTCCCTGCCAAAGTCGACCGCGCCATTACCAACGTGGTCATGATGGGCATGGGCGAGCCCTTGCTGAACTTCGACAATGTCATCGCTGCCATGAAGATCATGATGGAAGATCTGGGCTATGGCATTTCCAAACGTCGCGTCACGCTCTCCACCTCCGGTGTGGTGCCGATGATCGACGAGCTGGCCAAGCACATCGACGTGTCGCTTGCGCTTTCGCTGCACGCGCCCAACGACGAGCTGCGCAACAAGCTGGTACCGCTGAACAAGAAGTACCCGCTCAAGGTATTGCTGGAGTCGTGCATGGGCTACATGTCGACCCTGGGCGGCAAGCGTGTGCTGACCATCGAGTACACCCTGCTCAAGGACGTCAACGACCAGCCTGAGCACGCGGCGCAAATGATCGAGCTGCTGCGCGACGTGCCGTGCAAGATCAACCTGATCCCGTTCAACCCGTTCCCGCATTCCGGTTACGAGCGCCCGAGCAACAACGCCATCCGCCGGTTCCAGGACCTGCTGCACCACGGCGGCTTCAACGTCACCACCCGCACCACCCGCGGTGACGACATCGATGCCGCCTGCGGCCAGCTGGTCGGCCAGGTCAATGACCGCACCCGCCGTAGCGAGCGCTACATCGCCGTGCGTCAGCTCGCCGCCGACGAGCCGCAAGACAGCGCTGCGCGCCCCTGACGAGTACCAGCAGCCATGGCCCTGCGCAGCGCGCTGTCAGTCCTCATGTTCATGCTGCTGGCCGGCTGCGTGTCGGGCGGCGGCGGCGACCCCCTGGCCAGCCGCCAGGGGCGTGAAGAGGCGGGCAGGGCGTACGTGCAGCTTGGCCTGGGCTATTTGCAACAAGGTTTGACCGGGCAAGCCAAGGCGCCGCTAACCAGGGCGCTGGCACTGGACAGCCGTGACGCCGATGCCCACGCCGCCCTGGCGCTGGTGTTCCAGGCCGAGGACGAACCGCAGCTGGCCCTGCAGCACTTTGAAAAGGCGTTGGCGGCGCGCCCCGGCGACACACGAATCCGCAACAATTTCGGCAGTTTCCTATATGCTCAGGGCCGTTTTGCCGATGCCCAGGCAATGTTTCGCCTTGCCGCGGCCGATACCCTGTATCCTGAGCGTTCCCGGGTGTACGAGAACCTTGGCCTGACTGCCCGCAAGCTCGGCCAAGGCGAGCAGGCCCGGCAATATTTGCACAAGGCGCTTCGGCAGGACCCGCGGCAACCCAAGGCGTTGCTCGAAATGGCTGAGTTGTCCTACGAAAACAGGCATTATGTGCCGGCCTGGGAGTATTACGATCGTTTCAGCCAGTTGAGCGACCACGACGCCCGCAGCCTGCTGCTGGGTACGCGCCTGGCCAGCGCCCTTGACGATCAGGGCACCGCGGCCCGCATGGGCCAGCAATTACAACGACTTTATCCCGGTACGCCGGAATATCAGCAATACCTGTCGGAGCAACGATGAAAGCCGCGCACACCGAAGTAGCAGCAGCGCCCCGCCACAACCCCGGTGATGTCCTGCGCCAGGCCCGCGAAAAGCGGGAGTGGAGCCAGGCTGAGGTCGCAAAAAGGCTCAACCTTACGGTTTCTTCGCTGAACAACCTCGAAACCGGCGCCTTCGACAAGCTGCCCGGGCACACCTTCGCCCGTGGTTACATCCGTGCCTACGCCAAGCTGATGGACATGGACCAGGCACCGCTGGTCGCCGCCTTCGACCAGATCACCGGCAGCCACGCCCAGGGCAGCGATGTGCACGCCCTCGGCCGTATCGAAGAACCCGTCCGCCTGTCGCACAACATCCTGCGCGTGGTCAGCCTGCTGCTGCTGGTGGCCGTGGTCGGTGGCGGCTTCGTCTGGTGGCAGGACCAGGGCAGCCTGCGCGGCAAGGACCTGGCCAAGATCGCCCTGGAGCACGTCGAGGTCGAAAGCGCCGACGGCACCACGCAGATCCACCCGCTGGACGAGCCGGAAGACCAGGCCGTCAACGAAGCCCAGCAACCCGAAACCCAGACCCTGCCACTGGAGCCCGCCGTCACTGGCGAGGCCCCGGCCAGCGAGGCGCCGGCCATCGCCACCGCGCCGGTGGTCAGCACCCCGGCCCCGGTTGTGGCCAGCACGCCTGCCGCAGCAGCACCGGCTGACCCGGTAGCACCAGTGGCCCCGGCTGCACCTGTGGCACCTGCCGCCCCTGTGGCCGCCGCCCCGGCACCGGCCGCCGAAGCTGCGCCCGCCGCCGCCGGCAGCGCCAATGTACACATCCAGTTCACCGCCGATTGCTGGACCCAGGTCTCCGACGGCAACGGCAAGGTGCTGTTCAGCGCCATCAAGCGCAAGGGCGATAGCCTGGAACTGACCGGCAAGCCACCGTTCGCGGTACGCCTGGGCTTTGCCCGTGGCGCCCAGGTGAGCTACAACGGCCAGGCGGTCGATGTCGCCCCGTTCACCAGTGGCGAAACCGCTCGCCTGAAGTTGGGACAGTAAGTCATGCACGGCGAATCTCCGATCAAACGTCGCGAATCCCGCAAAATCTGGGTCGGCAATGTGCCGGTGGGCGGCGATGCCCCCATCGCGGTGCAGAGCATGACCAACACCGATACCAACGACGTCATGGCCACCGTCGGGCAGATCCAGCGCCTGGTGGATGCCGGCGTCGATATCGTCCGCGTCTCGGTACCAGACATGGACGCCGCCGAAGCCTTCGGCAAAATCAAGCAACTGGTCAGCGTGCCGCTGGTGGCCGACATTCACTTCGACTACAAGATCGCCCTGCGTGTGGCTGAGCTTGGCGTCGACTGTTTGCGCATCAACCCCGGCAACATCGGCCGTGAAGACCGCGTGCGCGCGGTGGTCGATGCCGCCCGCGACCGTGGCATCCCGATCCGCATCGGGGTCAACGCCGGCTCCCTGGAAAAGGACCTGCAGAAGAAGTACGGCGAGCCAACCCCCGCCGCGCTGGTGGAATCTGCCCTGCGCCATGTCGAGCACCTCGACCGCCTGGACTTCCAGGACTTCAAGGTCAGCGTCAAGGCCTCCGACGTGTTCATGGCCGTCGAAGCCTACCGCCTGCTGGCCAAGCAGATCATCCAGCCGCTGCACCTGGGCATCACCGAAGCCGGTGGCCTGCGTTCGGGGACGGTGAAATCCGCCGTCGGCCTCGGTATGCTGCTGGCCGAAGGCATCGGTGACACCATCCGTATTTCCCTGGCGGCGGACCCTGTCGAGGAAGTGAAGGTCGGCTACGACATCCTCAAGTCGCTGCGCCTGCGCTCGCGTGGTATCAACTTCATCGCCTGCCCGAGCTGCTCGCGGCAGAACTTCGATGTGGTCAAGACCATGAACGACCTGGAAGGGCGCCTCGAAGACCTGCTGGTGCCGCTGGACGTGGCGGTGATCGGCTGCGTGGTCAACGGCCCGGGTGAAGCCAAGGAATCGCACGTCGGCCTCACCGGCGGTACGCCGAACCTGGTGTACATCGATGGCAAGCCTGCGCAAAAACTGAACAACGACAACCTGGTGGACGAGCTGGAAAAGCTCATTCGCCAGAAAGCGGCCGAGAAGGCCGAGGCCGACGCGGCGCTGATCGCCCGCGGCTGACACAGATTCGTAAGGACTATTCGTGAGCAAATCGCTGCAAGCCATCCGTGGCATGAACGACATCCTGCCCGACCAGTCGCCACTGTGGCGCTACTTCGAGGGCACCGTGGCCGGCCTGCTGGACAGCTACGGCTACAGCCAGATCCGCACGCCGATCGTCGAGTTCACCGAGCTGTTCAAGCGCTCCATCGGTGAAGTCACCGACATCGTCGAAAAAGAGATGTACACCTTCCAGGACAACAAGGACTCGCTGACCTTGCGCCCGGAAGGCACCGCCGCCTGCGTGCGTGCCGTGCTGGAGCACGGCATCATCGGCAATGGCCAGGTGCAGAAGCTCTGGTATGTGGGCCCGATGTTCCGCCACGAACGCCCGCAGCTGGGGCGCTACCGCCAGTTCCACCAGATCGGTGTCGAGGTGTTCAACCTGGCCGGCCCGGATATCGACGCCGAGCTGATCATGCTCACCTGGCGCCTGTGGGCGTTGCTGGGCATCCAGGACGCGGTAACCCTGGAGCTCAACAGCCTGGGTACCAGCGAAGCCCGTGCGCGCTACCGTGATGCACTGGTCGAGTTCCTCTCCCAGCGCATCGACCAGCTGGACGAAGACAGCAAGCGCCGCCTGCAAAGCAACCCGCTGCGCATCCTCGACAGCAAGAACGAAGGCACCCAGGCCGCCCTGGTGGGCGCGCCCAAGCTCGAAGAGTACCTGGACGAAGAGTCCCGCGTGCACTTCGAGGGCGTGAAGGCCCGCCTTGATGCAGCCGGTATCCCGTTCGTGATCAACACCAAGCTGGTGCGCGGCCTGGATTACTACAGCAAGACGGTGTTCGAGTGGGTCACCGACAAGCTCGGTGCCCAGGGCACGGTGTGCGCCGGTGGCCGCTACGATGGCCTGGTCGAGCAGATGGGCGGCAAGCCGACCACCGGCGTTGGCTTTGCCATGGGTATCGAGCGCCTGCTGCTGCTGATCGAAACCCTGGGCAAGGTGCCCGAGTCGATCAGCCGTACCCTCGACGTTTACCTGTGCGCCTTTGGCGAGCAGGCCGAGCTGGCGGGCCTGAAGCTCAGCGAGCAACTGCGTGACCGCCTGCCGAAGCTGCGCCTGGCGGTCAACGCCGGCGGCGGCAACTTCAAGAACCAGTTCAAGAAGGCCGACAAGAGCGGCGCGCTGTTCGCGCTGATCCTCGGCGACGACGAGCTCGCCAAGCAGCAAGTCGGCGTGAAGCCCCTGCGTGGCCAGGGCGAACAACAGAACATTGCCTGGGATGCTCTTGCCGAGCACCTGGAAACCGCGATCGCCCAGGCGTAACGCGGTTCAACAACGAATAGGCGAAAAGGAGTATTGGGGTGTCGAGTACCGATGATGATGATCTGGCAGGCGTCAAGGACTGGTGGAACCGCAACGGCAAGCCGCTGCTGACCGGTGCCTTGCTGGCCGGCGTGGTGGTGATGGGCTGGCAGACCTGGCACAAGTACCAGGCCAACCAGTCCCAAGGCGCTTCGGCGCTGTACCAGGCCCTGCTGGAAACCTCGCTGACCCCGGACGGCCAGCCAGACGCCGGCAAGGTTGCCGAGCTGTCCGGCAAGCTCAAGAGCGAGTTCGGCGGTACCGCCTATGCCCAGTACGGCAGCCTGTTCGTGGCTAAAGTGGCGGTCGACAGCGGCAAGCTGGACGACGCCGCTGCCGAACTCAAAGCCGTGCTGGACAAGCCGGCCGACGCCACCCTGGGCGAGATCTCGCGCCAGCGCCTGGCCCGCGTGCTCGCAGCTCAGGACAAGGCAGAAGAAGCGCTCAAGCTGCTCGACGGCGACACCGACAAGGCGTTCCAGGCCAGCCGCGAAGAGCTCAAGGGCGACCTGCTGGTACAACTGGGCCGTGCCGACGACGCGCACGGTGCCTACGAAAAAGCCAAGGCTGCGCTGTCTGACGACGCCGCGGTCGGTGGCCTGCAACTGAAGCTGGATGACCTGGCCAAAGGGGACGCCTGACGTGAAGGGTTGGAAAACAGCAGCTGTGCTCACCCTCGCCGTACTGGCCGCAGGTTGCAGCAGCAACAGCAAGAAGGAACTGCCACCGGCCGAACTGACCAAGTTCACCGAAGAAGTGGTGCTGAAAAAGCAGTGGAGCCGTTCGATTGGTGACGGCCAGGGTGAAACCTACAACACCCTGGTACCGGCCATCGAGAACGACCGCATCTACGCAGCCGACGTCAACGGCAAGGTGTTCGCACTCGACCGCCTGAACGGTGACGTGGTCTGGAAGAAAGACCTCGAGCTGCCGGTTTCCGGCGCCGTCGGCGTGGGCTACGGCCTGGTCATGCTGGGCACCCTCAAGGGCGAAGTCGTCGCCCTGGACTCGAGCACCGGCGAAGAACGCTGGCGTTCGCGCGTTACCAGCGAAGTACTGGCACCGCCCGCCAACAACGGCGACGTGGTGGTGGTACAAACCCAGGACGACCGCCTGATCGGCCTCGACGCCACCACCGGTGACCGTCGCTGGATCTACGAAAGCACCCCGGCGGTACTGACCCTGCGTGGCACCGGTGCGCCGATCGTCACCAACCGCCTGGCCGTCGCCGGCCTGTCCACCGGCAAGGTGGTGGCGGTAGACATCAGCAACGGCGTGCCGGTGTGGGAAAGCCGTGTGGCCATCCCGCAGGGTCGTTCGGAGCTTGACCGCGTAGTGGACATCGACGGCGGCCTGCTGCTGACCGGTGGCACGCTCTACGTCGGCACCTACCAGGGCCGCGTCGCCGGCCTGGACCTGGAAAGCGGCCGCGTGATGTGGCAGCGCGATGCCTCCAGCTACGTGGGTGTCGCCCAGGGCTTCGGCAACGTCTACGTCAGCGAGGCGTCGGGCACCGTCGAGGGTATCGACGAGCGCTCCTCCAGCGCCCTGTGGAGCAACGACAGCATGGCTCGCCGCCAGTTGTCGGCGCCGGAAGTGTTCTCCAGCTACGTGGCGGTAGGTGACTTCGAGGGTTACCTGCACCTGCTGAGCCAGGTCGATGGCCGCTTCGTCGGCCGTGAGCGTATCGACAGCGATGGCCTGCGCGCCCGCCCACTTGTGGTCGGCGACACCATCTATGTCTTCGGCAACAGCGGCAAGCTCGAGGCACTGACCATCCGCTGAAGCTAAGCTTGGGGCTCTGACCGGCCCCGGGCTGCGGTGCACGATGCACCGCCCGAATACCGGCCGCTGCCTTTGCAGCGGCCTTTGCATTTTCAAGAATTCAAGAGTGGAGACCGCATGGTTCCCGTAATCGCCCTGGTGGGCCGGCCCAATGTCGGCAAATCCACCATGTTCAACCGCCTGACCAAGACCCGCGATGCCATCGTCGGTGACCTGTCCGGCCTGACCCGTGACCGCCAGTACGGCGATGCCAGCTGGCAGGGCCGTTCGTACATCCTCATCGACACCGGTGGTATCACCGGCGACGAAGTGGGCATGGACGAGAAAATGGCCGAGCAGTCGCTGATGGCCATCGAAGAGGCCGACTACGTCCTGTTCCTGGTCGATGCCCGCGCCGGCATGACCGCTGCCGACCAGATGATTGCCGACCACCTGCGCAAGCGCAACAAAGAGGCAATCCTGGTCGCCAACAAGATCGACAACATCGACCCGGACATCGCCCGCGCCGAATTCTCGCCGCTGGGCATGGGCAACGCCATCCCGGTGGCCGGCTCGCAGGGCCGTGGCATCAACGCGCTGATGGAGTCGTTGCTCGGCCACATCCCGCGTGACGCCGAGGACGAAGCCCTCGACGAGGACGTCGCCGAAGGCGAGGAAGCCACGCGCATCCCCGGCCCGAGCGAGAAGGACGGCATCAAGATCGCCATCATCGGCCGCCCCAACGTGGGCAAGTCGACCCTGGTCAACCGCATGCTCGGCGAAGAGCGCGTGGTGGTGTACGACCAGCCGGGCACCACCCGCGACAGTATCTACATCCCGTTCGAGCGTGATGGTGACAAGTACACCTTCATCGACACCGCCGGGGTGCGCAAGCGCGGCAAGATCCACGAAGAGGTCGAGAAGTTCTCGGTGGTGAAGACCCTGCAGGCGATCAAGGACGCCAACGTGGTGATCTTCGTCATGGACGCCCGCGAAGGCGTGGTCGACCACGACCTCAACCTGCTGGGCTTCGCCCTGGACGCCGGCCGCGCCGTAGTGATTGCCCTGAACAAGTGGGACGGCATGGAGCCGGGCGAGCGTGACTACGTCAAGACCGAGCTGGAGCGCCGGCTGTTCTTCGTCGACTTTGCCGACATTCACTTCATTTCGGCGCTGCACGGCACCGGCGTGGGTAACCTGTACAAGTCGGTGCAGGCCGCGTTCAAGTCGGCTGTCACCCGCTGGCCGACCAGCCGCCTGACGCAGATTCTCGAAGACGCCATCGTGGTGCACCAGCCACCGCTGGTGAATGGCCGCCGGATCAAGCTGCGTTATGCCCACCTGGGTGGCGCCAACCCGCCGCTGATCGTGATCCACGGTAACCAGACCGACAAGATCCCCAACTCCTACTCGCGCTACCTCGAGAACACCTACCGCCGCGTGCTGAAGCTGGTGGGTACGCCGATCCGCATCGAGTACAAGGGTGGCGACAACCCGTTCGAGGGCAAGAAGAACACCCTCACCGACCGCCAGGTCAACAAGAAGCGCCGCCTGATGTCGCACCACAAGAAAGCCGAGAAGAAGCGCCGCGACAAGCGCTGATACTCGACTGGGCTGATGGCCCTATCGCCGGCAAGCCGGCTCCTACAGGGGATCGCACAACCCTGTAGGAGCCGGCTTGCCGGCGATGAGGCCCTTTGACCCAACGCAATCCCCCTATTGTTTCAACCTTTTTCCTGACTGCTCGATCCGCTATGCTCGGACTCACCCCCGTGCCGGACAAACCCCAGGAAAGAGGGCTCCATGATCCGCAGCAAACTGCCGAACGTCGGCACGACCATCTTCACCACCATGTCGCAGCTGGCCGTCCAGACCGGCGCGCTCAACCTCTCCCAAGGCTTCCCCGATTTCAACGGCCCCCAGGCCCTGCTCGATGCCGTTGGCCGCCATGTGGCTGCCGGGCACAACCAGTACGCGCCGATGACCGGCCTGCCGGCCCTGCGCCAGCAGGTAGCGGCCAAGGTCGCCCGGTTGTACGGGGTGAACGTGGATGCCGACCAGGAAGTGACCATCACCCCCGGTGCCACCGAGGCGATTTTCTGCGCCATCCAGGCGGTGATCCAGGCCGGTGACGAGGTGATCGTCTTCGACCCTTGCTACGACAGCTACGAACCCTCGGTGGAACTGGCCGGTGGCCGCTGTGTGCACGTGCCGCTGGCCGACGGCAGCTTCAGCATTGACTGGCAGCGCTTCAGCGACGCCCTGAGCCCGCGCACGCGCATGGTCATCCTCAACTCGCCGCACAACCCAAGCGGGGCGCTGATCAGCCTGCAGGACCTCGACCAGCTGGCGGCCCTGATTGCCGGGCGCGACATCTACCTGATCAGCGACGAGGTGTACGAGCACCTGATCTACGACGGCGTGCGCCATGCCAGCGTGCTTGCCCATGAACAGCTGTACTCGCGAGCCTTCGTCATCAGCTCGTTCGGCAAGACCTACCACGTCACCGGCTGGAAGACCGGCTACGTGATCGCCCCGCCGGCCCTGAGTGCCGAGCTGCGCAAGGTGCACCAGTACGTCAACTTCTGCGGCGTCACGCCACTGCAGTGCGCCCTGGCCGACTTCATGGCCGAACACCCGGAGCATATCGACGAGCTGCCGGGCTTCTACCAGGCCAAGCGCGACCTGTTCTGCGACCTGCTGCAGGGCTCGCGATTCAGCTTCACCCGCACCCCGGGTACCTACTTCCAGCTGGTGGATTATTCGCAGATCCGCCCGGACCTTAACGACGTCGACATGGCCCTGTGGCTCACCCGCGAACACGGTGTGGCAAGCATCCCGGTGTCGGTGTTCTACCAGCAACCCATCCCCGAGCAACGCCTGGTACGCCTGTGCTTTGCCAAACGTGAGGAGACGCTGCGTCAGGCGGCGGAACGACTATGCGCGATCTGAGTGCACTGCCCAACCTGAAAGTGGCCTTGGTGCAGACCACCCTGGCCTGGCAGGACCGCGAGGCCAACTACGCCCACTTCGAAGAGCTGATTGCCCAGGCCGGCGCGGTCGACCTGGTGATACTGCCGGAAATGTTCACCACCGGTTTTTCGATGGAGTCCGAAGCCCTCGCCGAGCAAGAGAACGGCCCGACCTACAAGTGGCTCAAGGTCCAGGCGAAGAAGGCCGGGGCGGTGGTTACCGGCAGCGTGATCATCCAGGCCGCTGACGGCAGCCACCGCAACCGCCTGCTGTGGGCGCGCCCGGATGGCGAGATACTGCACTACGACAAGCGCCACCTGTTCCGCATGGCCGGCGAGCACAAGCACTACACCCCCGGCGAGCGCCAGGTGCAGTTCGAGCTCAAGGGTTGGCGCATTCGCCCGCTGATCTGCTACGACCTGCGCTTCCCGGTGTGGAGCCGCGACGCTCAGGACACCGACCTTTTGCTGTACACCGCCAACTGGCCAGCAGCGCGCCGCCTGCACTGGAACCGCCTGCTGCCGGCACGCGGCATCGAGAACCTGTGCTTCGTGGCGGCGGTGAACCGGGTGGGCACCGATGGCAAGGGCTTTGCCTATTCCGGCGACAGCCAGGTGCTGGACTTCCAGGGCGAGAGCCTGCTGAGTGCAGGCGAGGCCGACGGGGTGTTCACCGTGGAGTTGCGAGCGGCGGAACTGGCCGCCTACCGCACCCGCTTCCCGGCCAACCTGGATGCCGACACCTTCGATTTGCATTAAAACAGGCCTGGCCTCTTCGCGGGGCAAGCCCGCTCCTACAGATTGCAACGTGTCCTTGTAGGAGCGGGCTTGCCCCGCGAAAGGGCCGGCCCTGTTTACATCAAATTCAAATCAGTACACATCCCGCCGATAGCGCCCATCCTCTATCAGCTGCTGTACCTGTGCCTCCCCCAGCATGCCCTGCAACGCCGCATCCACCCCGGCCGCCATGCCATGCAGGCTGCCGCACACATAAATGCAGGCACCGTCCTCGACCCAGCGCTTGAGCTCGCCAGCCTGTTGCAGCAGTACGTCCTGCACATAGACCTTCTCGGCCTGGTCGCGCGAGAACGCCAGGTCCAGCCGCGCCAGTTCACCCTTGGCCAGCCAGCCCTCAAGCTGTGCAGCGCACAGCAGGTCGTGGGCGCGGTTGCGTTCGCCGAACAGCAGCCAGTTGCGTGACTCGCCGGCCGCGATACGCGCCTTGAGCAGGCTGCGCAGCCCGGCAAGGCCCGTGCCGTTACCGATCAGCACCAGCGGCGCATCGCCCTCGGGCAGGTGGAAGCCGCTGTTGCGGCGCAGGCGCAGGCTGACGCTGCCTTGCACCGGCAGGTACTCGGTCAGCCAGCCCGACCCCAGCCCCAGGTGGCCATCGGGGTGACGTTCCTGGCGCACGATCAGCTCCAGCACGCCGTCGCTGGCAATCGAGGCGATCGAGTATTCGCGGCTGCCGATGGGCACCAGCGCATCCACCAGCGCCTGCGGATGCAAGCCGATCAGGTGGTCGCGACGGGTCGGCAGTTGGCGGCCGGCCAGGGCCTGGCCGAGGGTTTCAGCCAGGCCGTCGACCTGCACCTGGGCTGCAGCGTCCAGCGCCATGCCGTGGAGGAAGGCGTCGATGCGCACCTGGCCGTTGAGCGGCAGGATCTCCACCAGGTCACCGGCCTCCCAGCTGGCGGGCTCCTGCGGGCGCAGGCCCAGCAGGTACACCGGCTGGCCCTGGCTGCCCGGGTTGAGCAGCTCGCGGCTGGCCAGGGTCCAGTTGCCGAAGCTTGGCGGCTGCCAGGCGGCGACCGGCTGGGTGCCGGTCAGCTGCGCCAGTTCCTGCTGCCACAGTTGCAGCGCGGCCGGGTCGGCGTTATCCACCTCTACCGGGCTGAACGCGCTGCTGGCACCGCGCTCGGCCAGCCAGGCCTGTAGGCGCCGGGCGAAGCCGCAGAAGTGCGGGTACTGGCGGTCGCCCAGGGCCAGCAGGGCGTAATCCAGGTGCTGCAGCGCCCAGGGCTGGCCGATGACCTTGCGCTCGAAGCCGCGGGCGCTGTCCGGCGCCTCGCCATCACCAAAGGTACTGACCACGAACAGCGCGCGGTTGGCCTGGCGCAGCTCGGGCTCGCCCAGTTCGGCCAGCGGGCGCACCTGCACCGGGTAGCCGGCGGCCTGCAACTGGCCGGCGCTTTGCCAGGCCAGTTGTTCGGCCAGGCCGCTCTGGCTGGCAAAACCCACCAGCCAGCTGTCGTCCGCCTTGCCGGCAGCACCCACCGCGCCACGGGCAGCACGCACCTGGCGCTTCTTGCGGCGGCGGTCGAGGTACAGCAGCCAGCCGGTGACGAAGAACAGCGGCATGGTCAGGCTGGCTGCGGTGACGATGATGCGCCCCGGCAGGCCGAAGTACTCGCCCACGTGCAGGGCGTAGACGCTTTGCAGCAGCTGCGCCTTGAAGGATTTGTCGAGGTAGCGGTCGTGGCTTTTGACCTGGCCGGTGGCCGGGTCCAGCACCAGGGTGTTGAAGGCACGCGGGTGCGCGGCATCTGCTTGCAGGTAGAACAGGTTGGCCGGCTGGCCACCTGCCGGTGGCAGGCGCAGGTTGTACATGGCCAGGCCCGGGCCTGCAGCCTGTTTGAGGCTGGCCCAGATGGCGTCGTAGTCGACCACCAGCGCCGGCGCGTTTTTGTCGACCTTGGGCGGGCCGTGGCGGCCACGACCTTCGCCGCGTTTTTGCTCGCCTGCGGCAGGCGGGTCGGCCAGCAGCTTGTTCAGCCCGGCGCGGTACCACTCATAGGACCAGAACAGCCCGGTCAGGGCGAACAGCAGGTAGAACACCAGGCACCATGTACCGAACACGGCGTGCAGGTCCCAGTTGAAGGCGCGGCCCTTCTTGGCCCAGTCCAGGGTCAGCCAGGTGCGCCAGTTCAGCGCCTTGCGCGGCCAGCGCAGGTAAAGGCCAGACAGGCAGAAGAAGATCAGCATCAAGGTGCAGGCACCGGTGATCTGCCGGCCGGTGTCGCCCATGGCCAGGAAGCGGTGCAGGTTGAGCATCAGGCTGAAGAAGCCTTGCCCCGCGGCTTCGCCCTTGAGCTCGCCAGTGTACGGGTCGGCGTAGCGCAGGGTGCCGCGGCGCTCGCCGGGCGGCGGGGTGAAGAAGATCCGCGCGGCATTGCCTTCGCGCACGTCCACCCACAGCATCGAGACCTTCTCGCCCTGGGCGGCCTCGACCCGTTGTACCAGTTCGGCCGGCGGCAGCACGCCCTCGGCGCGTACCTCGACCTTGAGCACATCGGCGTTGAACGCGCGCAGCAGTTCTTCCTGGAACGAATACAGTGCCCCGGTAATGCCCATCAAGGCCAGCACCAGGCCTGCGGTAATGCCAAAGAACCAGTGCAGCTGGAACAGCGTCTTCTTCACCACGTCTCTCACCTTGTATTGCCGCCGTCTGTTGCGCGGCGTGCATTATGCCTTGATACGCGAACGCCCCGTTCAGTAATGAACGGGGCGCAGGGCTGCAAGTTCAGGCACATCCTGTGCCGGCCTCTTCGCGGGCAAGCCCGCTCCCACAGGGGCCGCACAATTTTCAGGCCTGTGACAGTCCTGTGGGAGCAACTGTCTTGTGCTGCCTGAACCGGCCTCATCGCCGGCAAGCCGGCTCCTACAGGTACGGCACTGGCCTGAGGCTTATGCAGTCCCTGTGGGAGCGGGCTTGCCCGCGAAAGGGCCGGTGCAGGTATCGACCAGCCTTGGGTCCTATCAGAAATGCACGCTGGTGGTCAGCAGCGCCGTGCGCCCGGCCGCCTGGTTGGCGAAGTGGGTGGAGAACGCCTTGTCGTAGTACACCTTGTCGGTCAGGTTCTGCACGTTCAACTGCAGGTCGATGTTCTTGGTCAGCTTGTAGGCGGCCATGGCGTCGTAGCGCACGTAACTGTCGACCATGGTGGTGTTGGCCACGTTGCCGTACACCTCGTCCATGTAGAAGGCGCCACCCCCGACGGTGAACTTCGGCGTGACCTGGTAGGTGGTCCACAGGCTGGCACTGTTGTTCGGCGTGTTCGGCAGCTGGTTGCCGTCGTTGACCTTGCCCAGCGCGCCGCCGTCGATCTGGCGGGCCTGCATGTAGGTGTAGCCGGCGAACACCTGCCATTTTTCGGTGATCTTGCCGCTGGCCGACAGCTCGATGCCCTGCACGCGGGTTTCGCCGACGTTCTCGTAGGTGGTGGTGTTCACCTGTACCCGGGCGTTTTCCTTCTCGGTGCGGAACAGCGCGGCGGTCAGCGACAGGCGTTCGTCGAGCAGGTCCCACTTGGTACCGATTTCGTAGTTGGTGGTTTCTTCCGGCTCCATGTCGCTGCTCAGCAGGTTGCCGCTGCGGTCGGTGCTGTTGCCCAACGGGTTGCCTTCCATACCTTCACCGAGCGAGGCGCCGGGCGGGGTAGCGGAGGTGGCGTAGGACACATAGATGCTGCCGTTGTCGGCCGGTTTCCACACCAGGCCCAGCTGGCCGGTGACGAACTCGCTGGTGTCCTCGCCCTTGGAGGCGACACCTTTGCTGTTGACCACGGTGGAACCGTCGGCGTTGTAGCCGCGGTACTCGGTATCGAAGTGGTCGTAGCGCAGGCCCATGTTCAGCAGCCACTGCGGGGTCAGTTCGAGGGTGTCGAAGACATACAGGGCCGCGGTGTTGCTGCGGGTGGTGGTGCCGGCGTAGTTGCGCGAGATGGCGCCGTTCCACGGGTCGTCCGGGGTCGGGTTGCCCAGCGAGGTGCAGTTGTATGGTGCGCCGATGCCGTTACACACGTTCAGGTTGCCGACCTTGGTGGTGCCGGCCAGGGTGCTGACGTTGTAGGTGCTGCGCTCGGACTCCTCACGGCTGAACTCTACGCCGGTGGAGAAGCTGTTCTTCAGCCCGCCCAGGTAGAACTCGCCAAACAGGTCGGTCTGGTTGGTGGTGGTGGCGGTATTGCCTACCCGGGTGTTGGCCCGGCGCCAGACGCTGCCGCGGTTGACGTTGCCCTGGCTGTCGTCGGGCTGGGTGAGGATGTAGTCCTGCATGCTGTTGCCGTGACGCAGGGTGTTCTTGATGGTCAGCGCGTCAGTCAGGTCGTGCTCGATGGCGAAGGTGGCGATGTCCACCCGGCTCTTGCGGAAGTCCCGGTTGGTCAGGCCATAGAAGTTGCTGCTGTCGCCGCCGTCGTCCGGCTTGCTTGGGTGCGCCGAGGTGCGCGCGGCGCTGCCTGCCGTGGGGATGCTGTAGGGGATGCCCGAATCCGGCAGGTCATCGCTTTCGAGGTGGTAGTAGTCGAGGTTGACGCGGGTCGGCGTACCCAGGCCGAAGGCCAGCGACGGGGCGATGCCCCAGCGGTCGTAGTTGACCTTGTCGCGCCCGGCCACGTTGCTTTCGTGGGTCATCAGGTTCAGGCGCCCAGCCACGCTGTCGCTGAACTGGTAGTTGCCATCGAAGGTGTAGCGCTGGGTCTGGTCACTGCCCCAGGTCCAGGCGCCGTCCAGCGAGTTGCCCAGGTGGGCGCGCTTGCTCACCAGGTTGATGGTGCCGCCGGCGGCGCCACGGCCACCGATGGCCGAGTTCGGGCCTTTGGCTACTTCCACCGACTCGATGGCGAAGATTTCGCGGGTTTGCGCGCCGGTGTCGCGCACGCCGTCCAGGTAGGTGTCGCCCTGGGCATCGAAGCCGCGGATGAACGGGCGGTCGCCCTGGGGGTTGCCGCCTTCGCCGGCGCCAAAGGTGATACCCGGCACGGTACGCAGGGCATCCTGCAGGTTCAGGGCGTTGGTGTCCTTGATCACCTGCTGCGGGATCACGGTGACCGAACGCGGGGTGTCCACCAGCGGTGCGGTGTACTTCTGCGACGACGCCTTTTCGACCTTGTAGTCGGTGCTGGCCTGCTCGGCCTTGCCGTTGACGCTGGTGGCGTCCAGGGTGATGGCGGAGCTGGCTGCAGGGTCTGCGGCGTAGGCGGAAGTGGCGGTGATCGCCATGCCGATGGCAGAGGCGAGCAGGCGTGGTGAACTGACGGCGTTTGGCACGTGGCGCATTGTTTTTGACCTTCCCCAAGGTAGTGAAGGCCGCGGATGCTAATGTAAGCGAATGTAAGTAACAATTGAGAAGCGTTACCATCCGTTAAGAATTTACATTCTTTACACCTTGTGTTTCATGAATTTAACAAGGTTGTGCCGGGCCCTGACCGCGGGGCAAGCCCACTGCCACGGGCGTAACGGTTGGGGCGGTCAACCGATGAAGGGGCTTGTGTCGCGTAAAAGGGAATCAATATCATTGCCCCCCCCTTAGGCTCCAGGTACCACCGCCATGCTGCTGCACATTCCCGGGCTGTTCGACGCTGACGAGATCAGCCGTATCCGCGAGGCACTGGAGCAGGCGGACTGGGCCGATGGCAAGGTGACTGCCGGTTACCAGTCGGCCAAGGCCAAGCACAACCTGCAGTTGCCCGAAGGCCATGCGCTGGCGAAAGAGCTGGGCAGCGCACTGATCGACCGCCTGTGGCGCAACCCGCTGTTCATGTCGGCGGCGCTGCCGCACAAGGTCTACCCGCCGCTGGTCAACTGCTACCGCGAGGGCGGCAGTTTCGATTTTCATATCGACAACGCCCTGCGCCAGCCCAAGGGCAGCCCGGAACGGGTGCGCACCGACCTGTCCTCGACCCTGTTCTTGAGCGACCCGGCCAGCTACGACGGCGGCGAGCTGGTGATCCAGGACACCTACGGTGTGCAGCAGGTCAAGCTTGCCGCCGGCGACCTGGTGCTGTACCCCGGCACCAGCCTGCACAAGGTCAACCCGGTCACCCGCGGCGCGCGCTACGCGGCGTTCTTCTGGACCCAGAGCCTGGTGCGCGACGACGGCCAGCGCACCTTGCTGTTCGAGATGGACAACGCCATCCGCCAGCTCACCGCCGATGTGCCCGAGCACCCATCGCTGCTGCAACTGACCGGCACCTACCACAACCTGCTGCGCCGCTGGGCGGAGGTTTGAGCATGTCGTATCAGTTGCGCCGTGAAGAACTGGTGGATGTGGCGGGCCTGAAGGCCATGCTCGAGCACAGCCCGGGCCAGGCCGCCCAGGCGATTCTGGCCGCTGCGGGGCAGGGGGTGGTGGAGGCGCAGTTGCTGCTGGGGCAGATCCTGCTCGACGGGCTGGGTATCGAGGCCGACGAGGTGGTTGCCCGGCGCTGGTTCGGCATTGCCGCCCAGGGTGGCAGCGCCATGGGCCACAACATGCTCGGGCGTTGCCTTGAGCATGGCTGGGGCGGTGAGGTGAACCTCGCCCAAGCGGCGATCCACTATGCACGTGCCGCTGACGCGGGGCTGGACTGGGGCATGTACAACCTGGGCAACCTGCTGGCCACCGGGCGCGGCGTGCCGGCCAACCAGGCCCAGGCACTGGCCTGCTACGAGCAAGGCGCGCAGTTGGGCCATGCCAAGTCGATGAACCTGTACGGGCGTTACCTGGAGCAGGGCATTGCCACTACCGCAAGCCCTGCGCGGGCGGTGCGCTGGTATCGGCGCTCGGCCGAGGCGGGGGATTTTCGCGGCATGTTCAGCCTGGCGCTGGTGTTGCTGGAGCGGGGCGAGGTTGCCGAGGCGGCGCCGTGGCTGGAGCGGGCGCGGGAGGAGGGTAACCTGAACTTTTTGCGCAGTGCGCTGGCGACCCTTCAAGGGGCGGGGCCTTCGCTGATGAGCTTTGCGCAGCGCTATGCCGAGGAGATCGAACAGCGCAAAGAATGAAGCCGACGCGATCCCCTGTAGGAGCGGCCTTGTGTCGCGAAAGGGGCGCGTAGCGGCCCCAGGATTTCAACTTCGCCGCATCAATTGCCGGGGCTGCTGCGCAGCCCTTTCGCGACACGAGGCCGCTCCTACAAAGAGCACCACGGTGCAGGGGCTGGCAAACAAAAACGGGGCCTTGCGGCCCCGTCTTGCATTACAGGTAGTAGGCTTTCAGCGGCGGGAATCCGTTGAATTCCACGGCGCTGTAGCTGGTGGTGTAGGCACCGGTGGACAGCCAGTACAGGCGGTCGCCGATGGCCAGGTTCAGCGGCAGGCCGTACTTGTAGTTCTCGTACATGATGTCGGCGCTGTCGCAGGTCGGGCCGGCGATGACCACTTCTTCGGCTTCGCCCTTTTTCTCGGTCCAGATCGGGAACTTGATGGCTTCGTCCATGGTTTCGATCAGGCCGGAGAACTTGCCCACGTCGGTGTAGATCCAGCGCTCCACGGCGGTACGCGACTTGCGCGCCACCAGCACCACTTCGCTGACCAGAATACCGGCGTTGGCAATCAGCGAACGGCCAGGCTCGAGGATGATTTCCGGCAGGTCGTCACCGAAGTCTTCTTTCAGGAAGCGGATGATTTCTTCGGCGTAGGTTTCGAGGCTGTTGGTACGGGTGATGTAGTTGGCCGGGAAGCCGCCACCCATGTTGATCAGCTTCAGCTCGATGCCGTCTTCTTCCTTCAGGCGCTCGAAGATCACCTTCACCTTGGCGATGGCAGCGTCCCACACGCTGATGTCGCGCTGCTGCGAGCCTACGTGGAACGAGATGCCGTAAGGCACCAGGCCCAGGTCGCGGGCGAGGATCAGCAGGTCCATGGCCATGTCGGTCTGGCAGCCGAATTTGCGCGACAGCGGCCAGTCGGCGGTGGTGGAGCCTTCGGTCAGAATGCGCACGTAGACTTTCGAGCCCGGGGCGGCCTTGGCGATGTTGCGCAGGTCAGCTTCGGAGTCGGTGGCGAACAGGCGCACGCCCTTCTCGTAGAAGTAGCGGATATCCTTGGACTTCTTGATGGTGTTGCCGTAGCTGATGCGGTCGGCGCTGACGCCGCGGCTCATCACCTTGTCCAGCTCGTAGATCGAGGCGATGTCGAAGCTCGAACCCTTCTCTTTGAGCAGGTCGATGATTTCGACCGCCGGGTTGGCCTTGACCGCGTAGTACACCTTGGCGAATTCGAACCCGGCGCGCAGGTCGTCATAGGCCTGGCTGATCATCTGGGTGTCGATGAGTACGAACGGGGTTTCCTGCTTGTCGGCGAACGCCTTCATTTTCTGGAAGGTGTCACGCGCGAAGTAGTCTTCGACCTGGATCGACATGCTCAAGGGCTCCATGGGCAAACTGAAAAGATAAGTGGCTGCAACTGAACGTCCTCCGTATCCCCACTTTGGTTCGCCTACTTCCCAAGGCATGTCGCCGAAAGCAAAAAGGTCAACCGTGCCCGTGAAGCGGCGGCGGGTGACCTTGCTGTCTCGTCGTCAGTACTTGAGCCGGATGGATCGTTTCCAGCATGGACGTTCGGCGCGCACTTTAGGGCGTGAACCCGGCAAGATCAACAGGCAATCCGGGCGTGTTCGTCGCGGATCGGCCACCTGCATTCTGAATAACCGACTCGTGTGACCGGCAGATGTTCCCCTCGGTATTTCAAGCGTTAAAAATTGTGGAATAGACAGCGTCACGGCCATCGCAGGCAAGCCTGCTCCTACAGGGTTTCGCAATTCCTGTAGGAGCAGGCTTGCCTGCGATAGGGCCCGAAGTGTTCATATTTATGGCCACGATTTACTGGCACCTTGGTGCATGAAACTACGCATAAATTTTTTGTTACCGACTGGCGGAATTGCCGGTTTTGATGCGAAACATTACTATTCGCACCCTTGTCTGCCGCCCTGACGACCCTGACCGTGTCTGGACACAAAGGCTTCTTCGACCACTACCACGAGCTGATCGGCACCTGGACGCGCAAGCTGCGCAGTCGTCAGCAGGCCGAGGACCTCACCCACGATGCGTTCGTGCGCGTGCTGGAAAACCCGCGCGAGCAGGTCGAGCAGCCGCGTGCCTACCTGCACCAGACCGCGCGCAACATTGCGGTGGACGGCTATCGCCGCGAAGACCGTCGCCAGGCCCTGGCGCTGGAGGCGTTCGATGAAAGCGCCGGCGCCGGCAGCGACCCTGAAGCCTACGTGCACGCCCTGGAGTTGGCCGACAGCGTCGAGCGGGCGTTGGCCCAGCTTCCGCTGAACTGCCGCCAGGTGTTCATCTGGCAGAAGCTCGAGGGCCTGACCCAGGCCGAGATCGCCGAGCGCATGGGCCTGAGCAAGAACATGGTCGAAAAGTATATGATCCGCACGCTCCGCCACCTGCGTGAGCACCTGGATGTGGCCGGATGAGTCAGGAGACCCGATCGATGAAACAGCAGCTTGCGCAGCCGGTGGGCGAGCAGGCAGCCGCCTGGTTTGCCCGGGTGCAGGACGCGCCGGGCGATGCGCCGCTGCGCGCTGAACTGGAGCACTGGCTGGCCCAGGCACCGCAACACCGCGAGGAGTACCAGCGGCTGGTGGAGCTGTGGCGCGCTGCCGACTTCATTCCCCGGCAACGCCTCGAAGCCCTGTGCCGCGCCGAGCCCGTGCGCCAGTTGCCGCGCCGCCGCGTGTTGCGCCAGGCCCTGGCCGCCGGCGTGGCGCTGGCGGCCTTGGGGTTGGGGTGGACGGGCTGGCAGTACCAGCGGCTCAACCACCACGAGGTGCTGCAAACCGCCATGGGCGAGCGGCGCACCTTCGAGCTGCCCGACGGCTCGCATCTGGAGCTGAACAGCGCCACGCGCCTGAGCGTCGAGTTTGCGCCGGGGCAACGCCGCGTGCAGTTGAACCAGGGCGAGGCGATGTTCGTTGTCGCCCACGACAGCGCCCGGCCGTTCGTGGTCGGCACCGCCCAGGGCCAGGTGACCGTCACCGGTACCCGTTTCGATGTGCGCCAGGATGCGGCCAGTACCCGCGTTGCGGTGGAGCAGGGCTCGGTACGGGTGCAGGGCGCGGGCGAGTCGCTGGCGCAACTGGGCGCAGGCCAGGGCTCGCACATCGATGCCCATGGCCAGGTGGCCCCGGCCTACGCCGTGGATGCCGGCGCCCTGACCGCCTGGCGCCAGGGCAAGCTGGTGTTCGACAACGCCCCGCTCAGCGAAGTGGTGGCCGAAGTGTCGCGCTACCGCGCCCAGCCACTGCGCGTGGCACCGGGCAAGGTCGCCAACCTGCGCCTGTCGAGCACCTTCAGCACCGACGACCCGGACGCTCTGTTGCGCGCCTTGCCGAGCATCCTGCCGGTGGCGGTGAAGCAGCACGCCGATGGTTCCAGCGAAATAATTGCAAAATAGATTCAGGTTTTTTTTCGCCCGTTCGTCTTCCCCGCCAGCTGCAACTGCCAAGCATTTACATTTGCATGCGGTTGGCGTTTATCCCGACCTCTCAGGATTTATCGAAGACGTGAACAACAACAAGCCCCTTCATACCCTGCGCCGCCTGGCGCTGGCCCTGGCGGTCAGTGCCGCAGCCGCCAACAGCTACGCCGACAGCATCCAGATCCAGGCCCAGCCGCTGGCGTCGGCCTTGAAGCAACTGGGCCAGCAAACCCAGCTGCAACTGTTCTTCAGCCCGGAGCTGGTGGCCGGCAAGCAGGCGCCGGCGGTGTCTGGCAACCTGGCCCCGGAGCAGGCCCTGCAACAGTTGCTGCAGGGCAGCGGGCTGACCTTCGAGCAATCTGCCGACACCGTGGTGGTCAAGCCTGCGCAACCTGCCGGCACCCTTACCACCGGCAGCCTGGAGCTGGCGCCCACCGATGTGAAGGTGGTCGGCGACTGGCTGGGTGATGCCCAGCAGAGCGTGGTGCAGAACCACCCCGGCGCGCGCACCGTGGTGCGCCGCGAGGCGATGGTCGAGCAGGGCGCGATGAACGTGCGCGACGTACTGCGTGGCATCCCCGGGGTGCAGGTGCAGGACTCCAACGGCACCGGCGGCAGCGACCTGTCGCTGAACGTCGGCGTGCGCGGCCTGACCTCGCGCCTGTCGCCGCGCTCGACGGTGCTGATCGACGGCATCCCGGCGGCGTTTGCCCCCTATGGCCAGCCGCAGCTGTCGATGGCGCCGATTTCCTCGGGCAACCTCGACAGCATCGACGTGGTGCGTGGGGCTGGTTCCGTGCGCTATGGGCCGCAGAACGTCGGCGGGGTGATCAACTTCGTCACCCGGGCCATCCCCGAGAAGGCTTCGGCCGAGCTTGCCACCACCCTTGAGACCTCGCAGCGCGGCGGCTGGAAGCACACCGAGTCGGCCTTCGTCGGTGGCACCGCCGACAACGGCATGGGCGTGGCGTTGCTGTACACCGGGGTCAACGGCAACGGCTACCGCGAGAGCAACAATGGCAACGACATCGACGACGTCATCCTCAAGACCCACTGGGCGCCCACTGATGTGGACGAGTTCTGGCTCAACTTCCACTATTACGATGGCCGCGCCGATATGCCCGGCGGCCTGACCCAGGCCCAGTACGACAGCAACCCGTACCAGTCGCTGCGTGATTACGACTACTTCGCCGGGCGGCGCAAGGATGTGTCGTTCAAGTGGCAGCGCCAGCTGGACGACGCCACCCAGCTTGAAGTGCTCACGTATTACACCGACAGCTTTCGCGGCAGCGCCATCGCGGCCCGCGACATGAAGACCCTGTCGTCGTACCCGCGCAACTACCACACCTTCGCCATCGAGCCGCGCCTGTCGCGGGTGTTCTTCGCCGGCCCCACCACCCAGGAGGTCAGTGTCGGCTACCGCTACCTGAAAGAAGCCATGCGCGAGCAGTCCACGCGTCTTGAGCTGATCGACAACGTTCCGACCCCCACCCCGACTTCCGACGGCCATGTGTTCCAGGACCGCAGCGGCGGCACCGAGGCCAGCGCCTACTACATCGACGACAAGATCGACGTGGGTAACTGGACCATCACCCCGGGCATCCGCTTCGAGCACATCAATACCGACTGGCGCGACCGCCCGGTGCTTGACCCCGATGGCGTACCGGTCTCGGAGAAGAACCGCAGCATCAGCAGCAACGAGCCTTTGCCGGCGTTGAGCGTGATGTATCACCTGTCCGATGCCTGGAAGCTGTTCGCCAACTACGAGACCTCGTTCGGCAGCCTGCAGTACTTCCAGTTGGGCCAGGGCGGCAATGGCGACAGCACCGCCAATGGCCTGGAACCCGAGAAAGCCAAGACCTACGAGGTCGGTACGCGCTATGACGATGGTGGCTTTGCCGGCGAGCTGACGCTGTTCTACATCGACTTCGACGACGAGCTGCAGTACATCAGCAACGACGTGGGCTGGACCAACCTGGGGGCGACCAAGCACCAGGGCATCGAGGCTTCGGCACGCTACGACCTGGCCGGCCTGGACCCGCGCCTGAGCGGGCTGTCGGTGAATGCCGGGTACACCTATACCCGCGCCACCTATGAAGGGGAAATCCCGGGCTTCAAAGGCCGCGACCTGCCGTTCTATTCGCGCCAGGTGGCCACTGCCGGGGTGCGTTACCAGGTCAACCACTGGACCTGGAACCTGGATGCCTACGCCCAATCGAAGCAGCGCGCGCCGGGTACCGGGGTGACCAGCACCGGCGCGTTCACCGGTAACTACATCACCGAACCGAGTGCCGATGGGCGGTATGGCGACATTCCCGGGTACGTCACCTGGCATGCCCGCGGTGGTTATGACTTCGGGCCGCAGTTGTCCAACCTGAAGCTGGCGGCGGGGGTGAAGAACCTGTTCGACAAGCAGTACTTCACCCGCTCGAGCGACAACAACGCCGGCATTTATGTGGGTGAGCCGCGGACCTTCTATGTACAGGCCAGTGTAGGGTTCTGATACCGCATCGCCTGCTTCGCGGGTAAACCCGCTCCCACAGGCCCAGCGCAAACTTGAAACCTTGCGCTGCCTCTGTGGGAGCGGGTTTACCCGCGAAGAGGCCGGCACCTGCCCCACGGCTATATAAGGCCTGATACCGCATCGCCGGCAAGCCGGCTCCTACAGGTGAACGCGAACCCCTGTAGGAGCCGGCTTGCCGGCGATTGGGGTGCAACGCGCCCCCGGCGTTGGGTCAGGAGGCCACAGCCTCAGCCGGCGACACAATGCTGGTCTTGGCCCCGCGCGAACGCCCCGAGCTCAGGTACGCAGCAATCGATTCCTGGGTCACCTCGCCCAGGAACACCTGCTCGGCATCCAGCACCGGCAACCACGCGCGGTTGAATTCGTACATGCGCGACAGCAGGATGCGCAAATGCTCGTCGTGGGCTGCCGTGGCGTTGAACGGGCGCAAAAAGTCCGCGCAGCTGCCTTGCTGGCGGTGCATGTCACGCCGGCGCACATAACCCAGTGCCTTGTTCTGCCCGTCGGTCACCACCACGTAGCGGCGGTCATGCTCGTCGAGCAGTTCCAGGGCATCGGCCACCGGTGTTTCGGGGCTTACCGACGGCGCGTTGTCCGCGGCGTCCTCGGCACGCACCAGCAGCAGGCGCTTGAGGGTGCTGTCCTGGCCGACGAAGTTGCTGACGAAATCGTCCACCGGGTGCGCCAGCAGGGTGTCCGGGTGGTCCAGCTGCAGCAGCTTGCCTGCGCGGAAGATGGCGATCTTGTCGCCCAGCTTGATCGCCTCGTCGATGTCGTGGCTGACCATGATCACGGTCTTGTTCAGCGCCCGCTGCATTTCGAAGAACTCGTTCTGGATCATTTCGCGGTTGATCGGGTCGACCGCACCGAACGGCTCGTCCATCAGCAGCACCGGCGCCTCGGCCGCCAGCGCGCGGATCACCCCGATGCGCTGCTGCTGGCCACCGGACAGCTCGCGCGGGTAGCGCTGCAGGTACTGCTTGGGCTCGAGCTTGATCATGTGCATCAGCTCGCGGGCGCGGTCATGGCATTTTTGCTTGTCCCAGCCCAGCAGGCGCGGCACCACGGTGATGTTCTCCTCGATGGTCATGTTGGGGAACAGGCCAATCTGCTGGATCACATAGCCGATGTGCCGGCGCAGGGTCACTTCGTCCAGCGCGCTGGTGTCTTCACCATTGATGAACACCTGGCCGCTGGTCGGGGTGATCAGGCGGTTGATCATCTTCAGCGTGGTGCTCTTGCCGCAGCCCGAGGGGCCGAGGAATACGCAGATTTCGCCTTCGTTGACAGTCAGGCTTACCGAGTCGACGGCTTTGACGTCTTTGCCGTTGACGTTGAAGGTCTTGCTGAGGTTCTTCAGTTCGATCATGAGCGCAGTCCTTCTGGAGTCAGGGCACGTTGCAGGGTTTGCAGCAGCAGGTCGGCGATGATGGCCAGGAGGCTCACCAGCACGGCGCCGACCAGCAGCATCGACATGTCGCTGCGGCTGATGGAGGTAAGAATGAGCACACCCAGGCCGCCGGCGCCGATGGTGGCGGCGATGGTCATCACGCCGATGTTCATCACCACGGCGGTGCGCACGCCGGCGAGGATCACCGGCACCGCGATGGGCAGCTCGACCATGCGCAGGCGCTGGCCGAAGGTCATGCCGATACCGCGCGCCGCTTCACGGATGCCGGGCTCGACGTTGGTCAGGGCCAGGTAGGTGTTGCGCAAAATTGGCAGCAGCGAATAAAGGAACACCGCCGTGATCGCCGGCAGCGGGCCGAGGCCCTGGCCGAATTTGCTGTAGAACGGCAGCAGCAGGCCGAACAGGGCAATCGACGGGATGGTCAGCAGCACCGTGGCGCTGGCCTGCAAGGGGCCGGCGACGGCCGGGAAGCGGGTCATCAGGATGCCCAGCGGCACGCCGACCAGAATCGCCAGGCTGACGGCGATGCCCACCAGCATGATGTGTTGCCAGGTCAGTTGCACAACCTGGGCCCAGTCGAGGTGGGCGAAGGTGTCGAGCAGGCTCATGGCTGTACCTCCTTCAGCGGGTGTTCACGCAAAAAAGCGCTGGCCACGGCGGTGGGGTTCTGGTGTTCGACGTCGACCTTGGCGTTGAGCTCGCGCATGGTCTGGTCGTCCAGTTGCTCGGCCAGCGGTTTGAGCAGCGCGGCCAGTTGCGGGTTGGCGTCGAGCACCTGCTTGCGCACCACAGGGGCTGCGGTGTAGTCGGGGAAGTAGTGCTTGTCGTCTTCCAGCAGCTTGAGGTTGAACGCGTTCAGCCGGCCGTCGGTGGTGTAGACCAGGCCTGCGAACACCTGGTTGTTGTGCATGGCGGTGTACACCAGGCCCGCGTCCATCTGGCGGATGTTCGGGCGGCCGACCTGCAGGTCGTACAGCTCTTTCAGGCCCACCAGGCCATCCGGGCGGTTGGCGAACTCGGTGTCCAGGGCCACCAGGTGGTTACGCTGGTGTTCGTCACGCAGCACCTGGTTGAGGTCGCTGATGCTGTTGACCTGTGGATAAGCTGCAGCGACTTCCTTGGGCAGGCCCAGGGCGTAGGTGTTGCTGAACTTCGACGGGGTCAGCCAGATCAGGCCCTTCTGCGCATCCAGCTGTTTTACCCGGGCGTAGGTGGCCTCGGCGCTGGGCATGCGCTCGTCGATATGGTTGTACGACACCAGCGAGACGCCGGTGTACTCCCACATCAAATCGAGCTGGCCGGTCTCCTGGGCCTGGCGCGCGATGCTGCTGCCAAGGCCGGTGGTCACACGCACATCGAAGCCGTTGGCGCGCAGGTACTGGGCAGTGATTTCGGCGAGCACGGTCTGCTCGGTGAACACCCGCGCGCCGATGCGCACCAGGGGTTTTTCAGCTGCCTGGGCATAACCTGCGCATAGCAGGGCCGCGCCCAGCAGCAAGGCGATTGTCTTTTTCATGGGTTCCCTCTTGTTATCCGGCCAGGCCGCGTTCCAGCCAGCGCTTGCTGGAGAAGCTCACCAGGGCATCCAGCACCAGGGCCAGCAGCGCCGTGCAGGCGGCGCCCAGCAGCAACTGTGGCTGGTTGTTCAGGGCGATGCCGGGGAAGATCAGGCTGCCCAGGCTGTTGGCGCCGATCAGAAACGCCAGGGGTGCGGTGCCCACATTCAATGCCAGGGCCACACGCACACCGCCGACGATGATCGGCACGGCGTTGGGCAACTCCACCTGCCAGAGTTGCTGGCGCGGGGTCATGCCGATGCCGGTGGCGGCTTCCTTGAGCGAGGCGGGGACGTTTTTCAGGCCCTCGTAGGTGTTGCGCACGATGGGCAGCAGGGAGGCGAGGAACAGCGCGAAGATCGCAGGGCCTGCGCCGATGCCCAGAATGCTCAGGGCAATGGCCAGAACGGCCAGGGGGGGGATGGTGTTGCCAACGTTGAAGAACTGCATGAAGCGCTCGGCTTTGTCGACCCGGTGCGGTCGACTCAGCGCAATGCCGGCGGGGATGCCCACGGCCAGCGCCGCCGCCATCGAAGCCAGCACCAGTACCAGGTGCGCTTGCAGGTAGAACCCAAGATCGTCGCGATAACGCGCGATCGTGTCTGTGCCGATCCAGTGGATCAGCAGGGCCAGGATGACGAGCACGGTGGCGCATCCCAACAGCCCTTTACCGTAGCGTGTAGCCACAGGCGGACTCCTTGTGTTGTCGGCGAGCACACTTCTTTGAAGCCGGCCAATGCTGGCGGCGGGTGGTGTGTTCGCGAGTAGCAGCGTGAGGCAACCGTGGGCTGCGATCAGGCCATGAGCCGAACCCCGTCGGGCCCGAAAATGCTGGTGAAACCAATCCCCAACCGAAGCGGGTTGCAGGGGAGTGGACGTCTCCGTGGGCGTAAAGGTTCCCATCTGATGCGGCATTTGGCCAGTGTTAATCACTGGCGGCAGGGAAATTTCGCACGAAAAAACAGCGTGAATAGTACCGCCAGGCGTTGAAGTACCTGCTATCGATGGTTTTTTTGAAGGTGCAGGACTACCAGGTCAAAAAAATCCAATAATCACTTGAGGGAATATTCTCTCGGAGGTATTTTGTTGGCCTGGACGATCATTTTTTGCGAGGAATTCGTCGCCGAGTTCCAGACGCTGGACAGGGCTGTGAAGCAGGAGCTCATGGGCCAGTTGAGGTTTCTCGAGCACCAGGGCCCGGAAGTGGGCAGGCCGAAGGTAGACACCCTCAAAGGCTCCCGGCATCGCAACATGAAAGAGCTGCGATTCAGGGCTGGCAAAGGCGTGTGGCGCGTTGCCTTTGCCTTCGACCCGGCCCGGCGCGCGGTGATGCTCGTGGCGGGCGACAAGGTCGGGCTGAGTGAAAGGCTGTTCTATCGGCGCTTGCTCACCCGTGCCGATGATCGTTTTGACAACTACCTGCTGGAGAGTGAAAGCAATGGCAAAGACACTTGATCAGATGATGCAGAGCCTGCCGGATGACCTGCGGGCCGCCGCAGAAGCGCGCGGGCGCGAGCTGATTCGCGAGGAGATGACCCTGCAGGCACTGCGCAAGCAGCTTGCATTGACGCAGGAAGGCATGGCCCGGCGCCTGGATATCCGCCAGGCCAACATCTCCAAGGTGGAAAAGCGCACCGACATGCTGATTTCCACCTTGCGCGACTACATCGAGGCGATGGGCGGTACGCTGGAGTTGGTTGCCCATCTGCCGGGGCGCCCGCAGGTAACCCTGGACGGGTTTGCCGACCCGCAAGGGCAGAAGGAATAGTTGCCTGGGCAGGCGTCATCGCCGGCAAGCCGGCTCCTACAGGGGCGCGTGGTCTGTGGGGCTGCCGCCTGTTCCCGGGATTTTGGTCCACGGCCAACTTCGGGTATGATACGGCCCCATTTTTAATCCCCCAGTCAGGCGATTTCCCATGACCAACCAGGCCGCCGAAGTCGCGAAGCGCCGCACTTTCGCAATTATTTCCCACCCCGACGCCGGTAAGACCACCATCACCGAGAAGCTCTTGCTGATGGGCAAGGCGATCTCCGTCGCGGGTACCGTGAAGTCGCGCAAGTCCGACCGCCACGCCACCTCCGACTGGATGGAAATGGAGAAGCAGCGCGGCATCTCCATCACCACCTCGGTGATGCAGTTCCCGTACCGCGAGCACATGATCAACCTGCTCGACACCCCCGGCCACGAAGACTTCTCCGAAGATACCTACCGCACCCTGACCGCGGTGGACTCGGCGCTGATGGTGCTGGACGGCGGTAAGGGTGTAGAGCCGCGTACCATCGCCCTGATGGACGTGTGCCGCCTGCGCGACACGCCCATCGTCAGCTTCATCAACAAACTCGACCGTGATATCCGCGACCCGATCGAACTGCTCGACGAAATCGAAGCGGTACTGAAGATCAAGGCCGCGCCGATCACCTGGCCGATCGGTTGCTACCGCGACTTCAAGGGCGTGTACCACCTGGCCGGCGACTACATCATCGTCTACACCCCGGGCCACGGCCACGAGCGTACCGAGGCGAAGATCATCGAGAAGCTCGACTCCGATGAAGCCCGTGCGCACCTGGGCGATGAGTACGAGCGCTTCCTCGAGCAACTGGAGCTGGTGCAGGGCGCCTGCCACGAGTTCGATCAGGACGAGTTCATCAACGGCCAGCTGACCCCGGTGTTCTTCGGTACCGCGCTTGGCAACTTCGGTGTCGACCATGTGCTCGACGCCGTGGTCGACTGGGCGCCACGCCCGCTGGCGCGGGTCGCCCACGAGCGTACCGTGGAGCCGGTCGAAGAAAAGTTCACAGGCTTCGTGTTCAAGATCCAGGCGAACATGGACCCGAAACACCGTGACCGTATCGCCTTCATGCGCATTTGCTCAGGCAAGTACGAAAAAGGCATGAAGATGCGCCACGTGCGCACCGGCAAGGACCTGCGCATCGGCGATGCGCTGACCTTCTTCTCGTCCGAGCGCGAGCAGCTCGAAGAGGCCTTTGCCGGCGACATCATCGGTTTGCACAACCACGGCACCATCCAGATCGGCGACACCTTCACCGAAGGCGAGGCGCTGGGCTTTACCGGTATCCCGCACTTCGCCCCGGAGCTGTTCCGCCGCGTGCGCCTGAAGGACCCGCTGAAATCCAAGCAACTGCGCCAGGGCCTGCAGCAGCTGGCCGAAGAGGGCGCCACCCAGGTGTTCTTCCCCGAGCGCAGCAACGACATCATCCTCGGTGCGGTCGGTGTGCTGCAGTTCGACGTGGTCGCCAGCCGCTTGAAGGAAGAGTACAAGGTGGAATGCGCCTACGAGCCGATCACCGTGTGGTCGGCGCGCTGGATCACCTGCGATGACAAGAAGAAGCTCGAGGAATTCCAGACCAAGGCCATGGAAAACCTGGCCATCGACGGCGGCGGTCACCTGACCTACCTGGCCCCGACCCGGGTCAACCTGTCGCTGATGGAAGAGCGCTGGCCGGATGTGAAGTTCCGCGCTACCCGCGAGCATCACTGATTTCGAGAGCCTGCACCTGACCCTGTAGGAGCGGCCTTGTGTCGCGAAAGGGCTGCGTAGCAGCCCCAGGATTCAGTGTTGAGCAAAGATCGCTGGGGCCGCTTTGCGGCCCTTTCGCGACACAAGGCCGCTCCCACAGGGTTCGCGTAACGCCTGTAATCAATTCCCGGCCTTGATGCTGGTCCAGATCCGCGTACGAATGCGGTCGATCTTCGCCGGCATCGCCTCCAGCGCATACAGCTTGTCCATCACCTCCGCTGCCGGGTAGATCATGGTGTTGGCCTTCAGCGCCGGCTCGACCTTGGCATCCGCCGCCTGGTTGCCGTTGGCGTACTGCACGAAGTTGCTGATGCCCGCCATCACCTCAGGCTGCAGCAGGTAATTCATGTAGGCGTAGCCGGCCTTCTCGTTCGGCGCATCGGCCGGCATGGCCACCATGTCGAACCACATCGGCGCACCTTCCCTGGGTATCGAATAGCCCACCTTCACCCCGTTCTTCGCCTCCTCGGCGCGGTTCTTGGCCTGCAGCACATCCCCCGAGAAACCCACCACCACGCAGATATCGCCGTTGGCCAGGTCGCCGGTGTACTTGGATGAGTGGAAGTAGCTGATGTATGGGCGCACCTTCATCAGCAGGTCCTTGGCCTTGTCGTAGTCGGCCGGGTTTTGGCTGTGGTGCGGCAAACCGAGGTAGTGCAGGGCGATTGGCAGCAGCTCGGGGCCGTTGTCCAGCACCGCCACGCCGCAGCTTTTCAGCTTGCTCATGTACTCGGGCTTGAAGATCAGGTCCCAGGAGTCCACCGGTGCGTTGTCGCCCAGCACCGCCTTGACCTTGTCGATGTTGTAGCCAATGCCGGTACTGCCCCACAGGTAGGGGAAGCCGTACTGGTTGCCCGGGTCGTTGACCTCCAGCGCCTTGAGCAGCACCGGGTTGAGGTTCTTCCAGTTGGGCAGCTGCGACTTGTCGAGCTTCTTCAGCGCCTTGCCCTGGATCTGCCGGGCCATGAAGTGGTTGGAGGGGAACACCACGTCGTAGCCGGAGTTGCCGGTCATCAGCTTGCCGTCGAGGGTCTCGTTGCTGTCGTACACGTCGTAGGTCGGCACTATGCCGGTGGCTTGCTGGAAGTTCTTCAGGGTGTCGGGGGCGACGTAGCTGGACCAGTTGTAGATCTTCACCGAGTCGGCGGCGCTGGCGATGCTGGCGGCCAGTATCAGGGGTGCGAGAACGAGGGTGCGCATGTCGGGGTACCTTGCTTTGTCTGTTGTTATCGAAGGCAGGCGATCAGCGGATCAGAAAATCAGAACGTAGGTCTTGCGCACGGTTTCCTGGATATCCCAGGTGCCGGTGCTGTTGGCCGGTAGCATCAGGGCGTCTCCGGCTTCTATGAACAGGGTTTCGCCACCGTCGGGGGTGAAGGTGCAGCGGCCCTTGATGAAGTGGCAGAACTCCTGTTGCACGATCTGCCGGCGCCAGCGCCCGGGGGTGCATTCCCAGATGCCGGTTTCGACGCCGTCGCTGCGCTCGACGCAGGTCACCGAGGTGACCGCGACCGGCTCGCCAAGGGGTACGGCGACGGGGTTGGAGCTGTCCAGCGTGACGCTGTTGGTGTGTTTGAACTGGGTGATGCTCATGACCGGTGGGTCCTGTGTGATGGCGGGAAGTCAGTGCATGAAGCCTTCCATGAAGTCCGCAAGCGAGCTGGCCAGGCGCCGCCTCCAGGGCGCGCTGGCGGGGTTGGCGAGGGTCCGGTCCTCGTGGACGAAGCTCTGGATGATGGCGTTGTAGCCCAGCCAGCGGGCCGGTTCGGGCGGCCAGCTGGCCAGGCTCGCAACCGGACGGTTGTCGAGTACCCAGGGCTGGGCGGTCAGTTCGTTGTGCTGGCCGAGAATCAGCGCGGCCAGGGTGCGCCCGCCCAGGTTGGTGGCACCTACGCCTTCGCCGCCATAGCCGCCGGCCAGGGCGATGCCGCGCTGGCGGTCGCAGAGCATGTGCGGGCGAAAGCGCCGGGCCATGCCGAGGTTGCCGCCCCAGGAGTGGGTGATGCGCACGTGCTTGAGCTGCGGGAACAGCTCGCCGAACAGGTAGCGGCGCAGCTCGATCTCGTGTTCGTCGAGGTTGAAGTTCTCCCGCAGGCGGCCGCCAAAGCGGTAACCACCACGAGCGCCGAACACCAGGCGGTTGTCGGCGCTGCGCTGGCCGTAGGTGACCTGGCGGCTGTTTTCGCTGAACGCCTGGCCCTGGCTCAGGCCGATCTGCTCCCAGGTGGACTCGGGCAGCGGCTCGGTGGCCACCAGCAGGCTTTGTACCGGCAACTGGTGGCGCCCCAGTGGCGGCAGGCTGGCGGCATAGCCTTCCACGGCCGGCACCACCCAGTGGCTGCGAATGCGCGCCAGCGGCGTGCGCACCTCGCCGGTCTGCCAGTCGAGGGCCGGGGTGTTTTCGTAGATCGGCACGCCCATGGCCTCGACCACCCGTGCCAGGCCCCGCACCAGCTTGGCCGGCTGGAGGGTGGCGGTGTGCGGGCTGAAGATCGCGCCGTAGGGGTTGCTGATGCGCAGCTGTGCATCCAGCTGTTCGGGGCGCAGCCAGTGGTAGTCGGCTTCGTTGAAACCCTGGCGGTACAGGTCGTCCAGCCAGGCGCGCAGGCTGCGTTCCTGCTCCGGGTAGCGCGCCGCGCAATACAGCACGCCGCCCTTGCGGTAGTCGCAGTCGATGCCTTCGCGTTGCAGCACGCTGTGCACTTCGTCGGGGGTGCCTTGCAGCAGGTCGATGCTGGCCCGGCGTTGTTGGGGTGACAGGCTGGCCAGCAGGCGGTCTTCGCCCAGCAGGTTGCCCATCAGCCAGCCGCCATTGCGCCCCGAGGCGCCGAAGCCGGCGATATTGGCCTCGATCAGCGCAATGTTCAACTGCGGGGCCTGGCGCTTGAGGTAGTAGGCCGTCCACAGGCCGGTGTAGCCGGCGCCGATGATGCACACGTCGAGGTCGAGGTCCTGGCGCAGTGCCGGGCGCGCGCACAGCGGCTCGTCGAGCTGGTCCATCCACAGGCTGATCGTGCGCAGGGGTTGCATCGGGTCGGGCTCCACATCCGGCTGGGTCTGTGGGCGATCCTAGTGAAGCGCGGCGCTGGCTGTCCTACGTGCGTGCACGCAGGGAATTCTGTTTCAGGTAGGCCTTGGGGGTGACCCCGGTGTGTTCGCGGAACGCCTTGTAGAAGGCCGACAGCGAGTTGAAGCCGGCGTTGAACGCCAGTTCGTCGATGGTGGCTTCGACGCGCTCGTCGCCCAGGCTGGCCATCAGGTGCTGCAGGCGCGCCTGGTTGACGTAGCGGTAGAAGCTTTGCCCCAGCACCTGGTTGAGCAGGTAGGAGATCTGGTTGCGGCTGTAGCCGCTTTCGTCGGCCACCTGTTGCAGGTCCAGCTCCGGGTCCAGGTAGGGGCGGCGGTTGTGAAAGTAGTGCTCCAGGTCCTGGGCCATGGTCGAAAGCTGGCGCGGCGACAGCCCCAGGCGGCTGGTGGCCGGGCGCAGGCTGCTGTTTTGGCCGGCCTTGCCGCCCTGGCGCACCAGGGTTGCGTATTCGTTGACCCGCCAGATCAGCCCGTCCTTGACCGTGATGGCTTCGCTGGACTGGAACGCCACCAGCCCGTCGCCGCCCTGCACCGTGACCTGGTACTGGATGAACGCGGTGCAGCCGTCGACGCGGATACGGTCGCTGTGCACGATGTCCTCGCCGGCTTCATGGGGCAGGCAGGCGCGCACGTAGTCGCGCAGCTCCTCGAAACCGAGCACGCGGTTTTGAAAGAAGTCGTGGTATTGCACCTCGGGGTGGTAGAGCGCGATCACCCCGTCCAGGTCGCGATGCTTCCAGCACAGGTGGTAGCGCATGACGGTGTCGGCGGTGAGCGGGGTTTGCCCGGGGCCGTCGGGGAGGGTGGTCGAGGTCATGGGGGGATAGTGCCTTGGGCTTGGGCGCGCAGGCAAGACGGGGTAACGGAGCGCAGCGTTCAGGTCAGGCGCAATCCCTGTAGCCGGCTTGCCGGCGATGGGGCCCTGGCAGGCCCCCTGCATTGCAAAACACCCTGCGCGGGCGTGGCCAATCCCGCGTTTTGCATGGCCTGGTCTTTCCAACCCGTTGATTTCCATAGGTGTCATTTTTTGACACAAATGGCACGGGCAGTGCAGCGATCAGGGTCAGGCAAACAACAAGGAGAAACGCCATGCGCTCGATACTGCTGTGGATGATTGGGGTGCCGATTCCGGTGATCATCCTGATCTGGTTCTTTATGCATTGAGATCTCCGGGGCCGCTTTGCGGCCCATTCCGACCGGTCCGGCGCCCCGGCAAGGCCGCTCCTACAGGGAAACGCATACCCCTGTAGGAGCGGCCTTGCCGGGGCGCCGGACCGGTCGGAAAGGGCTGCGAAGCAGCCCCAGCCATCTAAAGGCTAAAGAAACTGCTCGGCATAGTGACAAGCCACCTGCCGGGTACTCACCTGCCGCAATGCCGGCACTTCCTTGGCACAACGCTCGGTGGCATGCGGGCAACGCTTGTGGAACGCGCAGCCATCCGGCGGGTTGAGTGGGTTGGGCAGTTCACCGGCAATGCGGATTTTCGGCTTCAGCGGGTCCGGGTGGATCGCCGGCGTCGCCGACAACAGCGCTTGCGTGTACGGATGCAGGGGCTTGTCGTAGATGTCCTCCTTCGGCCCCATCTCTGCCGGCCGGCCCAGATACATCACCAGCACCTGGTCGGCCACATGGCGCACCACCGCCAGGTTGTGCGAGATGAACACGTAGGCGGTGTTGAACTCCTTTTGCAGGTCCATGAACAGGTTCAGCACCTGGGCCTGGATCGACACGTCCAGCGCCGAAGTCGGCTCGTCCGCCACCAGCACCTTGGGTTGCAGCATCATCGCCCGGGCCAGGGCGATACGCTGGCGCTGCCCGCCGGAGAACATGTGCGGGTAACGCTGATAGTGCTCGGGGCGCAGGCCCACCTGCTCCATCATCTTCTGCACTTTTTCGCGGCGCTCGGTCTTGCTCAGCGCGGTGTTGATCAACAGCGGTTCGGCCAGCTGGTCGCCGATTTTCTGCCGCGGGTTGAGCGAGGCGTAGGGGCTCTGGAACACCATCTGCACGTCGCGGCGCAGTTGCTTGCGCTCGGCCTTGCCGGCGCCGTTCACCTCCTGCCCGGCAATTTGCAGCGAGCCGGACGAGGGTTCTTCGATCAGCGTCAGGGCGCGGGCCAGGGTGGACTTGCCGCAGCCGGACTCGCCGACCACGGCCAGGGTCTTGCCGGCCTCCAGTTCGAACGACACGCCGTTCAGCGCGCGCACCAGGGCGTGGCCCTTGAACAGGCCACGGGACACTTCGTAATGACGGGTCAGCTCACGGGCTGAGAGAACGACGGCCATCACGCCACCTCCTGGTTGAGCGGGTAGAAGCAACGCACCAGGCTATGGGCCTGGGGATCGAGGGCCGGGCGCTGGTGCCGGCAGTTGTCCTGCACGTACGGGCAACGCGGCGACAGCAGGCAGCCCTGCGGGCGGTCGTAGCGGCCGGGGACGATGCCGGGCAGGGTGGCCAGGCGCTCGGCGCCGATGCTGTGCTCGGGGATGGCCGCCAGCAGCGCTTCGCTGTAGGGGTGGGCGGGGACGTCGAACAGCTCCGGCACCTGCCCCACCTCGACCGCTTGGCCGGCGTACATCACGCACACGCGCCTGGCGGTTTCGGCCACCACGGCCAGGTCGTGGGTGATGAGAATGAGCGCCATGTTGCGCTCCTTCTGCAGGTTGACCAAAAGCTCCATGATCTGCGCCTGGATGGTCACGTCCAGCGCGGTGGTGGGTTCGTCGGCAATCAGTAGCTTGGGCTCACCGGCAATCGCCATGGCGATGGCCACCCGCTGGCTCATGCCGCCGGAAAGCTGATGCGGGTAGGCGTCCAGGCGGCTTTCGGCGGCCGGGATCTCGACCTTTTTCAGCAGTTCGAGGGCACGCTGGCGCGCAGCCTTGCCCTTGAGGCCAAGGTGCTGGCGCAGCACTTCCTCGATCTGGAAGCCGACCGTGTAGCTGGGGTTGAGGGCGGTCATCGGGTCCTGGAAGACCATGGCGATGTCCTTGCCTACCACCTTGCGCCGCTGGCGGCCGCTGAGCTTGAGCATGTCGGTACCGTCGAAGTTGAGCACATCGGCGGTGATGCGCCCGGGGGCGTCGATCAGGCCCATCAAGGCCATCATGGTGACCGACTTGCCCGAACCGGACTCGCCGACGATGGCGAGGATCTCGCCGGCGTCCACCGACAGCTCCAGGCCGTCCACCACGGGTACTGCATTGGCGTCGCCGAAGCGCACGTTCAGGTTGTTGATCTGCAACAGTGACATGGCGGTCTCCTCAGGCGGCGTTCTTGAGTTTCGGGTCCAGCGCGTCGCGCAGGCCGTCGCCCATCAGGTTGATTGCCAGCACACTGAGCAAAATGGTCAGGCCGGGCAGGCTCACCACCCACCAGGCGCGCTCGATGTAGTCGCGGGCCGAGGCCAGCATGGTGCCCCACTCAGGGGTTGGCGGTTGTACGCCGAGGCCGAGAAAGCCCAGGGCGGCGGCGTCGAGAATCGCCGAGGAGAAGCTCAAGGTGGCCTGCACGATCAGCGGCGCCATGCAGTTGGGCAGCACGGTGACGAACATCAGCCGTGGCAGGCCGGCACCGGCCAGGCGCGCGGCGGTGACGTAGTCGCGGTTCAGCTCGCCCATCACAGCAGCGCGGGTCAGGCGCACATAAGACGGCAGCGAGACGATGGCGATGGCGATCACGGTGTTGATCAGGCCAGGGCCGAGGATGGCGACGATGGCCACCGCCAGCAGCAGCGAGGGCAGGGCCAGCATCACGTCCATCAGGCGCATGATCGAGGGGCCCAGCAGGCGCGGGAAGAAACCGGCGAACAGCCCCAGCAGGATGCCGGGGATCAGCGACATCACCACCGACGACAGGCCGATCAGCAGCGACAGGCGCGCGCCCTGAATCAGCCGCGAGAGCAGGTCGCGGCCCAGCTCGTCAGTACCGAGGATGAACTGCCAGGTGCCGCCTTCAAGCCACACTGGCGGGGTGAGCAGGAAGTCGCGGTATTGCTCGCTGGGGTCGTGGGGCGCAACCCAGGGGGCGAACAGCGCGCAGAAGATCACCAGCAGCATGAAGGCAAGGCCGGCCACTGCGCCCTTGTTGCGCGAGAAGGCCTGCCAGAACTCCTTGTACGGCGAGGGGTAGAGCAGGCTGTGGTCGACCGCGGCGGGCGGGGTGACGGATTTTGGAATCGGGCTAGTCATGGCTTGATCCTCAGCGCTGATGACGGATGCGTGGGTTGGCCAGGCCGTAGAGGATGTCCACGACGAAGTTGACCAGGATCACCAGGCAGGCGATCAACAGGATGCCGTTCTGCACCACGGGGTAGTCACGGGCGCCGATGGCTTCGATCAGCCATTTGCCGATGCCCGGCCAGGAAAAGATGGTTTCGGTGAGCACGGCGCCGGCCAGCAGCGTGCCGACCTGCAGGCCGAACACTGTCAGCACCGGGATCAACGCATTGCGCAGGCCGTGCACGAACACCACGCGGGCCGGCGACAGGCCCTTGGCACGGGCGGTGCGGATGTAGTCCTCGCGCAGCACTTCAAGCATTGATGAGCGGGTCATGCGGGCGATCACCGCCAGCGGGATGGTGCCGAGCACGATGGAGGGCAGGATCAGGTGCATCACCGCATCCTTGAAGGCGCCTTCCTCATCGCTGAGCAGGGTGTCGATGAGCATGAAGCCGGTCTTCGGCTCGATGTCGTAGAGCAGGTCGATGCGCCCGGACACCGGGGTCCAGCCCAGGCTGACGGAGAAGAACATGATGAGGATCAGGCCCCACCAGAAGATCGGCATGGAGTAACCGGCCAGCGAGATGCCCATCACCCCGTGATCGAACAGCGAGCCACGCTTGAGCGCGGCGATCACCCCGGCCAGCAAGCCGAAGACCCCGGCAAAGAGCAGCGCGCAGAACGCCAGTTCCAGGGTGGCCGGGAACAGCGTGAGGAACTCGTTCCACACGCTTTCGCGGGTGCGCAGCGACTCACCCAGGTCGCCCTGGGCGAGCTTGCCGACGTAGTCCAGGTACTGGGCGGGCAGGGGCTTGTTCAGGCCCAGGCGCTCCATGGCCTGGGCGTGCATCTCGGGGTCGACCCTGCGCTCGCCCATCATCACTTCCACCGGGTCGCCGGGGATCAGGCGTATGAGCGCGAAGGTCAGCAGGGTGATACCGAAAAAGGTCGGGATCAACAGGCCCAGGCGCCGGGCAATAAAACTCAACATTGTCGGGGTTACCTCATCAGCCGTGGTACGGCGGTGCCGCCGGTGCCCGTGTGGGGTGCCGGCGGTCGTTGTTGTTCTACTTCACCTTGGTGGTGGCGAAGTTGTTGTTGGTGAGCGGGTTGATCACATAACCCTCCACGTTCTCGCGCATGGCGGTGAACATTTTCGGGTGGGCCATGCTGATCCAGGGCTGGTCCTCATCGTACACCGCCAGGGCCTCGCTATAGAGCCTTGCGCGTTCATCGTTGTCGATCACTTCGCGGGCGCGGGTGATCAGCTCCTGAAACTTGGGGTTGCACCAGCGCGAATAGTTCTCCCCGGTTTTTGCCGCATCGCAGCTGAGCAGGGGGGTGAGGAAGTTGTCCGGGTCGCCGTTGTCACCGGCCCAGCCGGCAGACACCAGGTCCGCCTCGCCCTTTTTCGCCCGGCGCAGCATCTCGGCCCATTCCATCACGCGGATGTCGAGCTTGAGGCCGATTTTTGCCAGGTCCGCCTGCAGCATTTCCGCCGACAGCCGCGGGTTGGGGTTGGTCGGGCCGCCGCCGTTGCGGGTGAACAGGGTGATCACCGTGTCTTCCGGCACACCGGCTTGCTTGAGCAGGGCGCGGGCCTTGGCCAGGTCGCGGGGCGGGTTCTGGTTGTGGGTGTTGTAGCCGATCATGGTCGGTGGGTAGGGGTTGACCGCCACCAGCGCGTTGCCCTTGCCGAACAGCTGGTCGACGTGGGTCTGGCGGTCGAAGGCCATGTTGATCGCCCGGCGCACGCGCACGTCGCTCAGGTATTTGTGCTCGGTGTTCATCGAGATGTAGCCGGTGACCAGCGCCTCGATTTCGGCAACCTTGAGTTTTGCGTCCTGCTTGATCGCCGGCACGTCGTCAGGCTTGGGGTACAGCGCCACCTGGCACTCGTTGGCGCGCAGCTTTTGCAGGCGCACGTTGTTGTCGGTGGCGATGGCGAACACCAGGGTTTCGCTGGGCGGTGCGCCGCGGAAGTAGTCCGGGTTGGCCTTGAAGCGCACCTGGGCGTCCTTGTTGTAGCGCTGGAAGATGAACGGCCCGGTGCCGATCGGCTTGCTGTTGAGCTCGGCGGTTTTCCCGGCCTTGAGCAACTGGTCACCGTACTCGGCCGAATAAATGGAGGTGAAGGCCATGGCCAGGTCACGCAAGAACGGCGCCTCGGGCCGGGTCAGGGTGATCACCACGGTGTGCGCGTCGGCCTTGTCCACCGACTTGAGCAGTTGCTTGAAGGCCATGCTGTCGAAGTACGGGTAGCCAACGCTGGTCTTGGCGTGCCACGGGTGGTCGGGGCGCAGCTGGCGGTTGAAGCTCCACAGCACGTCGTCGGCATTGAAGTCGCGACTGGGCTTGAAGTAGTCGGTGCTGTGGAACTTCACCCCCTCGCGCAGGTGGAAGGTGTAGGTCAGCCCGTCGGGGCTGATGTCCCAGCGCTCGGCCAGGGCCGGCTGGATATCGGTGGTGCCGGGCTTGAAGTCGACCAGACGGTTGAAGACGGTTTCGGCCGAGGCGTCGGCGGTGACCGCAGTGGTGTACTGCACGATGTCGAAGCCCTCGGGGCTGGCCTCGGTGCACACCACCAGCGGCTTGGCCGCCAGGTTCGACGCCGCGCCTATCAACATCGCCGCCAAGGTGGCGCGTAGCGGTAGCGAAATCATGGAACCTCCCTGCTGTAATTGTTCCAGCGTAGCTGCCAGGGCCCGCAGCAAGGCGGGCCCCGGCACTCGCGGTCAGAGAATGTTGAAGGGGATGGTGGTGACGATGCGCAGCTCGTCCAGGCTGCCGTCGGCCTGGGCCTTGCTGGCGCGGTGGGCGGTGTAGGTGGCGCGCACGGTGGTGTCCTTCAGCGCGCCGCTCTGCACGGCGTAGCTGGTACCGATGCCCCACTCGTAGTGGGTTTCGCCGTCCATGCCGCGCACGTCGTAGGCGGTGCCCTTGTAGTGGGTGCCGTCGATGCCCCAGCCGCGGGCGTTGTACAGGTTGAACTTGAGGCCCGGCACGCCGTACGGCGCCATGTTCAGCACGTAGCTGATCTGCAGGGATTTCTCGTTCGGGCCGTTGAAGTCCGACAGCAGCGAGTTGGCCAGGTAGATGCCGTTGGTTTCGTGCAGGTAGTCGAAGTATTCGTTGCCGTTGACCTGCTGCCACGAGGCGCTGAGGGTGTGGGCCTGGTGGGTCAGGCCGAGCGACAGGCTGTAGGTGTCGTTGTCGATCTCGCCCATCTTCTTGCTGCCGGCGTCCACGGTCTTGTAGTAGTTCAGGCCGGTGGTCAGGCTCAGCACCGAGCTGTCGCCCAGTACGTGGTTGGCGCCGAAGTAGTACTGGTTCCAGAAGTCGTCCACCTTGGTGGCGTACAGGCTGGTGGTCAGGCTCTTGAGCGGCTGGTAGTTGACGCCGGCGGTGCTGGCGCGGTCGGTCTCCACGCCCGCAGCGCCGTATTCGCTGCGGAACTTGCTCAGGCTCTGCTCGGTACGCGGCGAGACGCGGTCGAAGGTGCCCAGGTCGAACGACAGGTTGTCGAACTCGGCGCTGTGCAGGAACGCACCCTGGAAGCTCGAGGGCAGGGCGCGGTTGCCGATGTAGGCGATCATCGGGGTGTCCACCGACTGGCGGCCGACGGTCAGGGTGGTGTTGGACACCCGTGCCTTGACGTTGCCCAGGCCCATCTTGCTCCACTGGCCGATCGGGTCGCCGTCGCTGTGGGTCAGGGTGCGGTTGTTCGGGCCGGCTACTGCGGCGCGGCCCTGTTCGAGGGCGATGGCGTTGTAGGCGGCGGCCTCGACGGCAAAGCCCACGGTGCCCTGGGTGAAGCCCGAGCTGTAATTGAGGATGGTGCCCTGCAGCCAGTTGTCACGGCTGTGGGTGTCGTGGCGAGTGCCGTCGCTCTTGGTGTACTTCCACAGCGGCGCGCGGGTGGCGCGTTCGCGGGCGTACCAGTTGCGGGTGGTGCCCGACAGGCTCTGGCCGTCGATGAAGCCTTTGGCTTCGGCCTGCTCGCTGGCGGCCTTGAGCGTCACCGGGACGAAGTCCTGGCTTTGCGTTTCGGCCTGGGCGAAGGTGCAGCATGCGCCTATGGCCAGGGCCAGCGCGGTTTTTGTCATCGGTTTCAAGGTTGAAGCTCCCTTTGATTCTTTTAGTTATGCCCCGTGCCTTGTGGGCCTGGGGAGTGGTGCGGTACTACGGGTGTTGCCAGGGTTTGCGCGGGATCGCCGGGCAAATTCGGGGAGGTGTGCCGTCTGTACCGGCCCCTTCGCGGGTGAACCCGCTCCCACAGGAGCATCACTGAACCTGTGGGAGCGGGTTCACCCGCGAAGAGGCCCTGAAGGGTTGAGCATCAGTCGACGCTCACTTCGGAAAACACGTTGCGGCCGAACGGGCTGACCTTGAAATCCTGAACCTTGGTGCTCAACGGCTGGTTGACCGTGGAGTGCGCCACCGGGGTAATCGGCACCTGCTGCTTGAGCCGTTGCTGGGCCTGTTGGTAGAGGGCGGTGCGTTGTTCGCGGTCGGTGACCTGCTTGGCTTTTTTCACCAGCGCGTCGTACTGCGGGTCGCACCACAGCGAGTAGTTGTTGCTGCCAATGGCGTCGCAGCCGTACAGCGTGCCCAGCCAGTTGTCCGGGTCGCCGTTGTCGCCGGTCCAGCCGATCAGGGCGATGTCGTGTTCGCCGCTCTTCATGCGCTTGAGGTATTCGCCCCATTCGTAGCTGACGATGCGCACCTTGAAGCCGAGCTTGCTCCAGTCGGCCTGGAGCATCTCGGCCATCAGCTTGGCGTTGGGGTTATAGGGGCGCTGCACCGGCATGGCCCACAGGGTGACCTCGGTGCCCGGTTTGACCCCGGCCTGCTGCAGCAGCTGTTTGGCCTTGTCCGGGTTGTACGGGGCGTCCTTGAGGCTGTCGTCATAGGACCATTGGGTGGGTGGCATGGCGTTGACCGCCGCCTGCCCGGAGTCCTGGTACACCGCCTGGATGATCGCCTGCTTGTTCACCGCCATGTCCATGGCCTGGCGCACCTCGACGCGGTCGAACGGCGGGTGCTGGGTGTTGTAGGCGATGTAGCCGAGGTTGAAGCCGGGCTGCTGCAGCACCTGCAGCTTGTTGTCCTGGCGCAGTGCGGCCAGATCCGCCGGGCGCGGGTGCAGGGTGACCTGGCATTCGTTGCGGCGCAGCTTCTGGATACGCACCGAAGGGTCGATGTTGATCGAGAACACCAGGTTGTCGATTTTCACCCGCTCGGGCGCCCAGTAGTCCTTGTTGCCCTTGTAGCGAATCTGCGAATCCTTCTGGTAGCGCTGGAACACGAACGGGCCGGTGCCGATGGGTTGCTGGTTGATGTCGCTGGGCTTGCCGCTGGCCAGCAGGTGCCCGGCGTACTCGGCGGACAGCACCGAGGCGAAGGCCATGGCAAGGTTCTGGATGAACGCGGCATCGACCTTGTTGAGGGTGAACACCACGGTGAGCGGGCCGGTTTTCTCGATGCGGGCGATGTTCTTGTCCAGGCCCATGCTGACGAAGTAGGGGAACTCGGTGGGGTAGGCGACGCGGAACGGGTGCTGCTTGTCGAGCATGCGGTTGAAGGTGAACAGCACGTCGTCGGCGTTGAAGTCGCGGCTGGGGGTGAAGGCCTTGTTGGCGTGGAACTTCACCCCTTCGCGCAGGTGGAAGGTGTAGCGCAGGCCGTCTTCGGACACCTCCCAGCGGGTGGCAAGGCCAGGTTGCACGGCGGTGCCGCCGCGCTCGAATTCCACCAGGCGGTTGTAGATGGGCTCGGCGGCGTCGTTGTCGGTGGCCGAGGTGTACTGGGCGGTGTCGAAGCCCGCCGGGCTGCCTTCGGAGCAGAACACCAGGTTGCTGGCCTGGCTCAGCGAGGCCTGGCCCAGCAGGCCGAGGGCGATCAGGGTGGTGCACAGTGTGGTGTGGCGCATGGCAGTTCCTTTGTCCGTGTCGTAGCGGGCCGCGACAGGCAAAATGCGGCTGCAAGGTCGCGTTCCCGACGTTAAAGGCGTCAGAAAGCGGCAACCAGTTAGTGGGTGCTGATATGGGGGATAGAGATTTCCGATGTAGCTGCGGGAAACGCCCTACATATCGCCCTGTCGGTCGACTACCCCGGCGCAAACCCCTGCGCCGGGGCGACCGTGGCCGTTACTTGGCCACACTGACCCCGTAGAAGGAGTTCAAGCCGAACGGGCTGATCTTGAAGTCCTTCACGGCAGTGCTCATGGGCTGGTACACGGTGGAGTGGGCGATCGGGGTGATCGGCACCTGCTCCTTGAGGATGTGCTGCGCCTGCTTGTACAGCTCGGTGCGCTTGGCCTGGTCGGGGGTGGCCTTGGCCTGCTTGATCAGGTCGTCGTAGGGCTTGTAGCACCACTTGGAGAAGTTGTTGCCGTCCAGCGCGTCGCAGCCGTACAGGGTGCCCAGCCAGTTGTCCGGGTCACCGTTGTCGCCGCTCCAGCCGATCAGCATGGCGCCTTGCTCGCCGCCCTTGGAGCGCTTGATGTACTCGCCCCACTCGTAGCTGACGATCTTGGCCTTGATGCCGACCTTGGCCCAGTCCGATTGCAGCATTTCAGCCATCAGCTTGGCGTTGGGGTTGTACGGGCGTTGTACCGGCATGGCCCACAGGGTGATCTCGGTGCCTTCCTTGATGCCGGCTTCCTTGAGCAGCTGCCTGGCTTTTTCAGGGTCGTACTTGGCGTCCTTGATGGTGGTGTCGTAGGACCACTGGGTTGGAGGCATGGCGTTGACCGCCAGCTGGCCGGCGCCCTGGTACACCGACTCGATGATCTGCTGCTTGTTCACCGCCATGTCCAGCGCTTCACGCACCTTGAGCTGGGACAGCGGGTTGGGCTGGCTTTCGCCCTTGATCTTGTCCATCACGTTGTAGGCGATGTAACCCAGGTTGAAGCCGGCCTGTTCAGGCATTTGCAGCTTCGGGTCTTTTTTCAGCGGTTCGATGTCGGCCGGGCGCGGGAACAGGGTGACCTGGCACTCGTTCTTCTTGAGTTTCTGCATGCGCACCGAGGCGTCGGTGCTGATGGCGAAGATCAGGTTGTCGATCTTCACGTCATCGGGCTGCCAATAGTCCTTGTTGCCCTTGTAGCGGATCTGCGCGTCTTTCTGGTACTTGCTGAACACGAACGGGCCGGTGCCGATCGGCTTCTGGTTGATGTCGGCGGCCTTGCCTTGCTTTAGCAACTGGTCGGCGTATTCGGCGGACTGCACCGAGGCGAAGCTCATGGCCAGGTTCTGGATGAACGCGGCGTCCACTTCGTTGAGGGTGAAGCGCACGGTGTGCGGGTCGACCTTTTCGATGCGGGCGATGTTCTTGTCCATGCCCATGTCGGTGAAGTACGGGAATTCGGTGGGGTAGGCCTTACGGAACGGGTGGTTCTTGTCGAGCATGCGGTTGAAGGTGAACAGCACGTCGTCGGCGTCGAACTCGCGGGTGGGTTTGAAGTAGTCGGTGGTGTGGAACTTCACGCCTTCACGCAGGTGGAAGGTGTAGGTCTTGCCGTCGTCGGAGACCTCCCATTTGGTGGCCAGGCCCGGGATGACCTTGGTGCCGCCACGCTCGAACTGGGTCAGGCGGTTGAAGATGGTTTCGGCGGAGGCGTCGAAGTCGGTTCCGGTGGTGTATTGCCCCGGGTCGAAGCCGGCCGGGCTGCCTTCGGAGCAGAACACCAGGTTGGAGGCTGCGAGTACGGAGGGTGCGCCGGCTAGCAAGCCTGCGCCAACCAGGAACGGAATGACTGCGTGTTTGAGCATGGTGGCCTCATTGTTGTCATTTTTTAGTAGAGGTGGCCTCGTGAGCCGACCTGCGGAAACTTATGCAGGCCCCGTTCCCAATGCAACACTCAGCAGGAGGGTTGGCGTCAAAAAAGTAGTACGAGCGTACATGGATGTCGCATTCGTATAACTTTGCCGAATGTTGAACGTTTGCGTGGGCGATAAAGGCGAATTTTTCAACATGTTTCGCACTTCAGGTGACAGGCGGATGCTCCTGAATAGAGCGTAGGAAAGGTCTGGTAAAGCTGTGGGAACCGGCTTGTCGGCGGTTGGGGGCCCATGGCCAACGCAGCATGGGTGGGGGGATGGCACCGGCGTTGCCGGTGATCGCCGGCAAGCCGGCTCCTACAGGGGGGTAAATGAACGGGCGTGGTGGCTAGCGCCGCCACGCCTATTCATTTGGAGGGTCAGGGCACCTGAACTTCGATCAGACCATCGGCGCTCATGCTCACTTCGCTGGTACCGGCTTCGATATCCGGTGCCGGCGCCGCTTCGTCAGCGGCCTTGGCCATCATCGCCATCGGTGCGCTGCGCATGTAAGGGCGCGGGTAGCCGCTGCTGTTGAGGTTCAGGCTGACCACTTTGTAGCCTTTGCCGCCGAGTGCCTCGGTGGCCAGTTGGGCGCGGGCCTTGAAGGCTGCCACGGCATCCTTGAGCAGCTCGTCTTCGCTGGTTTTGCGGGTGCCTGGCGCGATGGAGAAGTCCATGCCGCCCATTTTCAGGTCTTGCAGCAGCTCGCCGGTGAGCTTGGACAGGGCCGGGAAGTCGGCGCTTTCCAGGCGCAGCTCGGCGCGCTCGCGCCAGCCGGTGATCTTCTGGCCCTTGGTGTCGTAGATCGGGTAGCTGTTGCGGCTGCCCTGGCTGATCTTCACATCCTTCACATCACGGGCCTGCTGCACGGCCTTGTTCATCGTTTCGGTGATCTGCTTGGCGAGCTTGCCCGGGTCGGTGTTCTGCGCTTCGCTGTACAGCGTGACCACCATCAGGTCGCGGGCGACTTCCTTGCTGACTTCGGCGCGCAGCGATACCTGGTTGTAGCGTGGCTCGTCGGCGGCCAGTGCGGGCAGGCTGGCGAGCATGCCGCAAGACAGGGCGAACGCGGCGCTGCGACGGGAAATGTGCATGTGTAGCTCCTTGGCGATAAAAGGCATGGCGACGGCATTCGTCCCACGCATGGCCGATCAGACCGGGGACAGTGTAGTGGGTTCAAAAGTGCCATCATGAATCTGTGACAAAGTGTGGCGCTTTGCCGCATCGCTGCAGCGAGGCGCCTGGCTTCGGTATACTCCAGCCGATTTTCCTGGAGCACTCATCGGGAGAGCTCATGCTCGCCGCCGTACATCCGCTTTCTGCGACACGCCAGAACCTCTGGCGCCTGACCGTCATCCGCATCCTCGTCCTGGCCGCCCAGGCCGGTTCCGTGGGCGTGGCCTACTGGACCGAACTGCTGCCGCTGCCGTGGTTCTCGCTGGCCGTCACCCTGGCCCTGTCTTCGTTGCTGTGCGCGTTCACCGCGCTGCGCCTGCGTTTGTCAGTGCCGGTCACCGAGATGGAATACGCCCTGCAGCTGGCCTGCGACCTGCTGATCCACAGTGCGCTGCTGTATTACTCGGGCGGCTCGACCAACCCGTTCGTGTCGTATTACCTGGTGCCGCTGGCCATCGCCGCAGTGACCCTGCCGTGGATTTACTCGCTGGTGCTGTCGGGCATTGCGCTGGTGGCCTACAGCCTGCTGCTGGTGCAGTTCTACCCGCTGGAGACGCTGCCGCTGGCACGCGACACCATGCAGGTGTACGGCATGTGGCTGAGCATTGCGTTGGCTGCGGGGGTGATCACCTTCTTTGCCGCACGCATGGCCGAAGAGCTGCGCCGCCAGGAGCACCTGCGGGCCGAGCGCCGCGAAGAGAGCCTGCGCGACGAGCAGCTGCTGGCCGTGGCCACCCAGGCCGCCGGCGCCGCCCACGAGCTGGGCACGCCGCTGGCGACCATGAGCGTGTTGATCAACGAAATGCGCCAGGACCACACCGACCCGCTGCTGCAAGAGGACCTGCAGATCCTTCAGGACCAGGTCAAACTGTGCAAGGAGACCCTGCAGCAGCTGGTACGCGCCGCCGAGGCCAACCGCCGCCTGGCGATCGTCGAGCAGGACGTCACCGCCTGGCTGGACGAGGCGCTCAACCGCTGGCACCTGATGCGCCCGGAAGCCAGCTACCGCTTCCAGCGCCTGCGCGACGGCGAGGTACCGCGGCTGACCCCGCCGCCAGACCTCACCCAGGCACTGCTGAACCTGTTGAACAATGCCGCCGATGCCTGCCCGGACGACCTCGAGGTGCGCCTGGACTGGGACCTGCAGGACATCGTCATCAGCATCCGCGACCACGGCCCGGGCGTACCGCCGGCCATCGCCGAGGCGATTGGCAAACCCTTCATTACCACCAAGGGCAAAGGCTTCGGCCTGGGCCTGTTCTTGAGCAAGGCCAGCGTGACCCGTGCGGGCGGTTCGGTGAAACTCTATAGTCATGAGCAGGGTGGCACCCTGACCGAATTGCGCCTGCCCCATGGCAAGCGAGGAGATTGATATGAGCGAAGAAAACCAGGTCGAAGGCGAAGAACTGCCGCACCTGTTGCTGGTGGACGACGACGCCACTTTCACCCGGGTAATGGCGCGCGCCATGAGCCGCCGCGGTTTCCGCGTAAGCACCGCAAGCTCGGCTGAGGAAGGCCTGAAGCTGGCCGAGCAGGACCTGCCCGACTACGCCACCCTGGACCTGAAGATGGAAGGCGACTCGGGCCTGGTGCTGCTGCCCAAGCTGCTGGCGCTGGACCCGGAAATGCGCGTGGTCATCCTGACCGGCTACTCGAGCATTGCCACGGCAGTGGAGGCGGTCAAGCGCGGCGCCTGCAACTACCTGTGCAAACCGGCTGACGCAGATGACGTACTGGCGGCATTGCTGTCGGAGCACACCGACCTGGACACCCTGGTGCCAGAGAACCCGATGTCGGTGGACCGTTTGCAGTGGGAGCACATCCAGCGCGTACTGGGTGAGCACGAGGGCAACATCTCCGCCACCGCGCGGGCGCTGGGCATGCACCGGCGCACCCTGCAGCGCAAACTGCAAAAGCGCCCGGTACGGCGCTGACATCTCCAAGGTTTGCCGTGGACCTGTAGGCGCCGGCAAGCCGGCTCCTACAGGGTTACCACTGTCGCCAGGCCGGCGCTGCCCCTGTAGGAGCTGGCTTGCCAGCGATAGGGCCCCCACGGGTAACATCGCTGGCACCGGCATTGCCGGTGATCGCCGGCAAGCCGGCTCCTACAGGTAATGGTTAGCTTGCCTGCGAGCGGTCGGCCCGCACCGCCAACTGCCCGGCCCCGGCCGGCACCTCAAGCACCAGCGGCCCTTGCGCCGGCACCTTGGCCTGGCCAATCACCTGGCCATCGCGCAGCACTTGCAGCGCCATGCCGGCCAACGACTGGCCCGAAGCCAGCTCCAGTTCGATCCTGATAGTCATCGGTGACCTCCTTGTCACGGGTTGCGATCGGTATAGGTAGTTGCCAGGCCATCCAGGCTGGCGATCAGCTCCGGCGAGCCGCCGCGGAACTGGCGGAACAGGTTGCGCCCGCGTTGCTGGCCGTCCACCGGCACTTGCAGCGTGGGGTGAAACTGTTCGGTCAGTTCGGCATAGGCGCTCCAGGGGCCGATGTACGACTCATCAAGCTGATGGGTGATGCTGAAGGCATAACGCACCGCATTACCGCGCTGCCAGTTCAGGCCGTCCGGCTCCTGGCGCTGCCAGCTGCTGATCGACGGTGAGCCGACCGGCGCCGGGATAAACCCGGCAGGTGTGTTGGGCTGGTAGTCCTTGAGCAGCAGGTAGGTGCTCCAGCCCCACCAGTCGGCGGTGCGGTTGCGGTCGTTGAGGTCGTTGACGTCCTTGCGCCGCAGCACGGTCTTGCCTTGCTGGAAGTACAGCGGGGCGAAGTTGCCGGGCACCAGGTCCTGCTCGGCGGCTTGCAGGTCCGGGGCCAGGCGCAGGGCGCTGTAGTCAGCCGGCTGTGGCAGGTGGCCGGACACAAACGCGTCGAACACTTCATCCGCCGAGCGCTGCACGGCGCGCGCGACCTGGCGCCGGTTGGCCACATCGACGCTGTCGAAGTAACGCTTGTCGCCATAGGCGCGCCACTGCTCGCCTTCGGCGTTGCGCACCACCAGGCCGTACTGGCTGTCCTCATCGTGCATGAACCGCGAAATCAGCGAGCCGACATCGCTTGGCGTGACGTTGTCGGCCAGCGCCTTGCGCGGTACCCGCAGGTGCCCGGCAGAGAACAGGTCGGTGAGGAAGTGGTCGGCGAAGGCATTCATCGCGTAGGCCAGTTGCAGGTCCTGTTCGGCGCCGCTGGCGTGGGCGGTGAGCGCCTGGCGCAGGGCGGCGCTGTGGCCGGCCTGGTAGGCCAGCAGCGCCCAGGGGCCGAAGTGGTCCCAGTTGCTGGCCGCAAGCTTCAGGTAGCGGCCCAGCGGGAACAGGTCGGAGACGAAGCTGCCGCCACCGGTGATGCGGTTCCAGCGCGCCGACAGGCTGTCGCCCAGGGCGTCGTAGGCTTCGTGGGGCTGGCGCCCGTCCTTGATTGCCTGGTTGGCCGCGCGGATTTCTTCCTGCATGACGGCGAGAATCTGCTCGGCTTCATCTCTGGATGCCGGTAGCCGGGCCAGCGAATCGAACGCCTGGGTGAAACGTGCGATGCGTTCGGCCTCGTTGGCGCCGTCGGCGATCGGCTGCTTCGGCAGGCCATAGAAGTCGCCGCCCAGGGCGATCACCTGGCCGTAGGTCAGTTGCAGGCCGTTGGGCAACGGCAGGGGCGCCTGGTGCGCAGGGATACCGGGCTGGCCGGCCTCGAAGCGCAACAGGGTGTTGTCGCCGATGGCGGTGTGCTCAGCGCCTTCGAAGAACAGTTGCGGCCCGCGCTTGCCTGGTTGCGGGCTGGCCGCGGGGGCGTCGAAGCGGTGGTACTTGAGGGTGTGATGGCCATGCATGACCAGTACCAGGTGGCTGTCCGGGCCGGGCAGGGCGATGCCCTGCTGGTCGAACAGCTGCTCGAGGTCGGCGACCACGAGGTTGGCCTGGGCCTGGTTGGCCGCAGGCGAATGCTGCATTCCTGACATATTTGCTCCTTGCACTGTCTGGATAATCCGCTTCACTGTATGCATATACAGTAATCATCATCATAATCAGGAAATTTCCTACGTCAAGCTCGGTTATTGCTGCCAACTGGCAGCTTCGACGGGCGCAAGGCACTGGCACTGACGTATGATTAGCCCCCTAACGGCAACCCTCAGGATCGCGCGGCATGCTCGCCCTTCTTATCCAGACACTGAACATCACGGCCCCCGTGTTCGCCATGCTGTTCATGGGCGTACTGCTCAGGCGCATCGGTCTGATCGACGACAATTTCAGCAAGGTCGCTTCGTCACTGGTGTTCAACGTGTGCATGCCGGCGCTGCTGTTCCTCGGCATCTACCACGCTGACCTGGCCGCGGCGGTCAAACCTGGGGTGATCTTCTACTTCATCATCGCCACCCTGGTGGGCTTTGCCCTGTCCTGGGGCATGGCCATCTGGCGCAGCCCGCTGGCCGACCGCGGCATCTACACCCAGGGCGCGTTTCGCGGCAACAACGGGGTGATCGGCCTGGCCCTGGCGGCCAGCCTGTACGGCGACTACGGCATCTCGCTGGGGGCGGTGCTCGCGGGCCTGGTGATCCTACTGTACAACTCGCTGTCGGCGGTGGTGCTGGCGGTGTACAGCCCGAACCTCAAGTCCGACCCGTGGAGCATCTGCAAGAACATCTTCAGCAACCCGTTGATCCTCAGCGTGCTGGCCGCAACGCCCATGGCCTACGGCCAGGTGCCGCTGCCCAACTGGCTGCTCACCTCTGGCGACTACCTGGCGCAGATGACCCTGCCGCTGGCGCTGATCTGCATCGGCGGCACCCTGTCGCTGGCGGCCTTGCGCGACAGCGGCAAGCTGGCGGTGGACGTGAGCCTGGTGAAGATGGTCTGGCTGCCGCTGCTGGGCACCCTGGGCGCCTGGCTGTGCGGCTTCAGGGGCGCCGAGCTGGGCATCCTGTTCTTGTACATCGGCAGCCCCACGGCGGCGGCCAGCTACGTGATGGCGCGGGCCGCCAACGGCAACCACGAGCTGGCGGCATCGATCATCGTGATCACCACGCTGATGGCAGCCATCACCACCAATATCGGAATTTTCGTCTTGCAGTGGGGCGGCTGGATCTAGAGCCTCGCTGCACTAACAATAAATGACACTGCCACACCTAAAGGACACTTCATGCAAGACCAGAGCACGCCCGAGCGCTTGCAGCGCGGGCTGAAGAACCGCCATATCCAGCTGATCGCGCTGGGTGGTGCCATCGGCACCGGGCTGTTCCTGGGCATCGCCCAGACCATCCAGTTGGCCGGCCCTTCGGTGCTGCTGGGCTATGCGGTCGCCGGCCTGATGGCCTTCCTGATCATGCGCCAGCTTGGCGAAATGGTGGTCGAGGAGCCGGTCGCCGGCAGCTTCAGCCACTTTGCCCACCAGTACTGGAGCGAGTTCGCAGGCTTTGTCTCGGGCTGGAACTACTGGGTGGTGTACGTGCTGGTCGGCATGGCCGAGCTCACCGCCGTGGGTATTTACGTCAAGTACTGGTGGCCGGACTTCCCCACCTGGGCCACGGCGGCGATCTTCTTCGTGGTGATCAACGCCATCAACCTGACCCAGGTGAAGGTGTACGGCGAACTGGAGTTCTGGTTTGCCCTGATCAAGGTGGTGGCCATCGTCAGCATGATCGGCTTCGGCGCCTGGCTGCTGGGCAGCGGCCACGGCGGCCCGGATGCCAGCGTCGCCAACCTGTGGCAGTACGGCGGCTTCTTCCCCAATGGCATCACCGGGCTGGTGATGGCACTGGCGGTGATCATGTTCAGCTTTGGCGGCCTGGAACTGGTGGGCATTACCGCCGCCGAGGCGGCCAACCCGCGTGAGAGCATCCCCAAGGCCACCAACCAGGTGGTGTACCGCATCCTGATCTTCTACATCGGCGCCCTGGCGGTGCTGCTGTCGCTGTACCCGTGGCAGAAGGTGGTGCAGGGCGGCAGCCCGTTCGTGATGATCTTCCACGAGCTGGACAGCGACCTGGTGGCGACCATCCTCAACGTGGTGGTGCTGACTGCCGCGCTGTCGGTGTACAACAGCTGCGTGTACGCCAACAGCCGCATGCTGTTCGGCCTGGCCTCGCAGGGGGATGCGCCCCGCCAACTGTTGAAAGTCAGCCGCCGCGGGGTGCCGCTGACCGCCCTGGGCGTGTCGGCCTTCGCCACTGGCCTGTGCGTGGTGATCAACTACCTGATGCCGGGTGAGGCCTTCGGCCTGCTGATGGCGCTGGCGGTGTCGGCACTGGTGATCAACTGGGCGAGCATCAGCATCACTCACCTGAAGTTCCGCAAGGCCAAGCTGGCGGCCGGCATCACGCCGTTCTACCGCAGCTGGGGGCACCCGGTCAGCAACTACCTGTGCCTGGCATTCATCGCGCTGATTCTGGTTGTGATGTACCTGACGCCGCCGATCCGCATTTCGGTGATGCTGATTCCGCTGTGGATTGGCGTGCTGTGGGTGGCGTTCAAATTGAAGAAGAAGCGCCAGGGGCAGTGATGTGCTGTTGCTGATGGCCTCATCGCCGGCGAGCCGGCTCCTACACAAGCGCCTGTAGGAGCCGGCTTGCCGGCGATAGGGCCATCAGCCCTGGTAGCTGTCGATCACTTCCTGCGCCGCACGGAATGCATCGATCGCCGCCGGCACCCCGGCATACACCGCGCAGTGCAGCAGCGCTTCGCGGATCTCCTCCACCGTGCAGCCGTTGTTCAGCGCCCCGCGCACGTGCCCCTTGAGCTCTTGCGGGCACTTGAGCGCGGTCAGGGTGGCCAGGGTGATCAGGCTGCGGGTTTTCAATGGCAGCCCGTCGCGGGCCCAGACGCTACCCCAGGCGTGCTCGTTGACGAAGTCCTGCAGCGGTTGGGTGAAGTCGGTGGCGTTGCCCAGTGCGCGGTCGACGAACGCATCACCCATCACCTGGCGGCGAATCTGTTCGCCGGCTTTTTTCTCGTCAGTCATGTCAAATCCTCAGTGTTGGCGGCGCCAGGCGCGGACCGTCGTGTACAGCAGCACAAGGCCCAGCACCGGCAGTACGTAGAACAGCATCAGTCGTTCGAGGCGCCCGGCCAGCGGCAGGCCGGTGGTGAAGGTCACCACGTGCAGGCCGTAGGCCAGGTACAGGCAGAGGAATACCAGGCCTTCGGCGCGGGTGACGCGGTAGCCGGAGTAGAACACCGGCAGGCACAGCGCGGCGACACCGAGCATTACAGGCAGGTCGAAAGCCAGGGCGTTGGGCGAGATCGACAGCGGCTCGGGGGTGATCAGCGCGGTCAGCCCCAACACAGCCAGCAGGTTGAACAGGTTGCTGCCGATCACCGTGCCCACGGCGATTTCCCGCTCGCCGCGCAGGGCGGCGAGCAGCGCGGCGGCCAGCTCCGGCAGCGAGGTGCACACCGCCACCACGGTCAGGCCGATGATGCGCTCCGACAACCCCAGGTCGGTGGCCACCTCTACAGCGGCCTCCAGCAGCAGGTGCCCGGCCAGGCTCAGCAGGCCAAACCCCAGCAAGGTCTGCAGCAAGGTTGCGCCCCAGAAGCGCCAGGCGCTGGTGTGTGCGGCCTGTGCATGGGGGTAGGTGCGGGCGTAGTGGCGCGACTGGTGCCAGAGCATCAGCAGGTAGCCCAGCAGGCCCAGCAGCAGCACGGCGCCTTCGAAGCGCCCCAGCAGGCCGTTGCCGGCCAGTGCATAGACCAGCGCGCTGGCGCCGATCATCAGCGGGATGTCCAGACGCACCAGTTGGCGGGATACCCGCAACGGGATGATCAGCGCGGCCAGGCCGAGAATCACCAGCACGTTGAAGATGTTGCTGCCGACCACGCTGCCCACGGCCACGTCCGGCGCGCCCTGGTAGGCGGCCTGCAGGCTCACGGTCAGTTGCGGCGCGGTACTGCCGAAGGCTACCAGGCTCAGGCCGATGATCAGCGGACGCACGTGCAGGCGGGTGGCCAGGCGCAGCGCCGCGCGCACCAGCAGTTCGGCGCCGATGATCAGCAGCAGCAGGCCTGCGGCCAGTTGCAGGAGGCTGAAGGTGGGGAGGGTGGCCAGGTCGAAAATGGCGAAGGGCTCCAGTCAGGTCAGTCGCTCAGACCTTGTACCCGCACGCGCGCCGTTCCGCTACGGAGCATGCCGATTTTTTCTGCGGCAGCCCGTGACAGGTCGATCAGCCGGCCACGGGTATGCGGGCCGCGGTCGTTGATGCGGACCACCACGCTTTGCTGGTTGCTGAGGTTGGTGACCAGCACGCGGGTGCCGAAGGGCAGGCTGCGGTGGGCGGCGGTGAGGCCATGCTGGTTGAAGGGTTCGCCACTGGCGGTGCGTTTGCCGTGGTGGCGGGCGCCGTAGTAGGAGGCGGTACCGCTTTGGTCGTAGCCGCGGGGGTCGATGTCATGGCTGGCGCAGCCGGCCAGCAGGGAGAAGAGGGTGAGGGTGGTGAGGAGGTACTTGTGCAATTTGAAAGCTCCGCCATGGGGCCGCTGCGCGGCCCTTCGCGGGTAAACCCGCTCCCACAGGCATATCGCTGCACCTGTGGGAGCGGGTTCACCCGCGAACGAGGGCGAAGCCCTCGCCGCGTTTCCTGGGATCACCCTTCGAGCTTGGCCTTGAGCAATTGGTTCACTTGCCCCGGGTTGGCCTTGCCTTTGGAGGCCTTCATCGCCTGGCCGACGAAGAAGCCGAACATCTTGCCGCGCTTGGCCTCGTCGGCGGCGCGGTACTGTTCGACCTGCTCGGCGTTGGCGGCGAGCATTTCATCCAGCACCTTCTCGATGGCGCCGGTGTCGGTCACCTGCTTGAGGCCGTTGGCTTCGATCACCTGGTCGGCTGTGCCTTCGCCGGCGGCCATCTTCTCGAACACGGTCTTGGCAATCTTGCCGCTGATGGTGTTGTCACGGATGCGCAGCAGCATGCCACCCAGGTGCTCGGCGCTGACCGGCGACTGGTCGATCTCCACGCCCAGCTTGTTCAGCAGGCTGCCCAGCTCGACCATGACCCAGTTGGCGGCAAGCTTGGCGTCGCCACCAATGGCGACCACCTGCTCGAAGTACTCGGCCTGTTCGCGGCTGGAAGCCAGCACGTTGGCGTCGTAGGCCGACAGGCCGTACTGGCTCTGGAAGCGCTCGACCTTTTGCGTGGGCAGCTCGGGCAGCGAGGCGCGCACGCTGTCGAGGAAGGCCGGCTCGATGACCACCGGCAGCAGGTCCGGGTCGGGGAAGTAACGGTAGTCGTTGGCTTCCTCCTTGCTGCGCATGGAGCGGGTCTCGTCCTTGTTCGGGTCGTACAGGCGGGTTTCCTGCACCACCTTGCCGCCGTCCTCGATCAGGTCGATCTGGCGCTGGATCTCGCTGTTGATGGCGCGCTCGATGAAGCGGAACGAGTTGACGTTCTTGATCTCGCAGCGGGTGCCGAACTCGACCTGGCCTTTCGGGCGGATCGACACGTTGCAGTCGCAACGCAGCGAGCCTTCGGCCATGTTGCCGTCGCAGA
>NZ_JBJDNC010000001.1:258598-274367 GCF_044900265.1 Pseudomonas sp. NPDC089406
TGACGTAGGCCACGGCTTCTTTGGCGCTGCGCATGTCCGGCTCGGAGACGATCTCCAGCAGCGGGGTGCCGGCGCGGTTCAGGTCGATGCCGGTGGCGCCGTTGAAGTCTTCGTGCAGGCTCTTGCCGGCGTCTTCTTCAAGGTGCGCGCGGGTTACGCCGATGCGCTTGAGGGTGCCGTCTTCCAGGGCGATGTCCAGGTGGCCCTTGCCGACGATCGGCAGGTCCATCTGGCTGATCTGGTAGCCCTTGGGCAGGTCGGGGTAGAAGTAGTTCTTGCGCGCGAACACGTTGCGCGGGCCGATTTCGGCGTCGATCGCCAGGCCGAACATGCACGCCATGCGCACGGCTTCCTGGTTGAGCACCGGCAGTACGCCGGGCATGCCGAGGTCGACCAGGCTGGCCTGGGTGTTCGGCTCGGAGCCGAAGGTGGTGGCGCTGCCGGAGAAAATCTTCGACTGGGTGGCGAGCTGGGTATGAATCTCCAGCCCGATCACAACTTCCCATTGCATGTGTGAATTCCTCAGAAGCCGTTGGGGGCGCGGGTGTGCCAGTCGGTGACTTGCTGGTAGCGGTGCGCGATGTTGAGCAGGCGGCCTTCCTGGAAATACGGCGCCAGCAGCTGCACGCCCACCGGCAGGCCGTCGACGAAGCCGGCCGGCATCGACAGGCCCGGCAGGCCCGCCAGGTTGGCGGTGATGGTGTAGACGTCTTCAAGGTAGGCGGCGACCGGGTCGGCGTTCTTCGAGCCGAGCTTCCAGGCCGGGTTCGGCGTGGTCGGGCCGAGGATCACGTCGACGTCGTTGAACGCGGCCATGAAGTCGTTCTTGATCAGGCGGCGGATCTGCTGCGCCTTGACGTAGTAGGCGTCGTAGTAGCCGGCCGACAGGGCGTAGGTGCCGACCATGATGCGCCGCTGCACCTCAGTGCCGAAGCCTTCGCCGCGCGAGCGCTTGTACAGGTCGGTGAGGTCTTTGGGCTGGTCGCAGCGGTGGCCGAAGCGCACGCCGTCGAAACGCGACAGGTTCGAAGAGGCCTCGGCCGGGGCGATCACATAGTACGCCGGGATGGCGTGCTGCATGTTCGGCAGGCTGATGGGCTTGACCACCGCGCCGAGCTTTTCCAGCTCCTTGACGCTGGCTTGCACCAGTTCGGCGATGCGCGGGTCGAGGCCGGCGCCGAAGTACTCTTTCGGCAGGCCGATGCGCAGGCCCTGCAGCGAGCCGTTCAGCGTGGCGCTGTAGTCCGGCACCGGCTCGTCGACGCTGGTCGAGTCGTTTTTATCAAAGCCAGCCATGCCTTGCAGCAGCAGGGCGCAGTCTTCTGCGGTGCGCGCCATCGGGCCGCCCTGGTCGAGGCTGGAGGCGTAGGCAATCATGCCCCAGCGCGAGACGCGGCCGTAGGTGGGCTTGAGGCCGGTGAGGTTGGTCAGCGCGGCCGGCTGGCGGATCGAGCCGCCGGTGTCGGTACCGGTGGCCACTGGCAGCAGGCGCGCGGCGACCGCTGCGGCCGAACCGCCGGACGAGCCGCCCGGGACGTGCTCGAGGTTCCACGGGTTTTTCACCGCGCCGTAGTGGCTGGATTCGTTGGCCGAACCCATGGCGAACTCGTCCATGTTGGTCTTGCCCAGGGTGACCATGCCGGCTTCGGCCAGCTTGGCCACCACGGTGGCGTCGTACGGGGCGGTGAAATTGTCGAGCATCTTCGAGCCGCAGCTGGTGCGGATGCCGTTGGTGCAGAACAGGTCCTTGTGGGCGATGGGCGCACCCAGCAGCGCGCCGGTTTCGCCGGCGGCGCGGCGGGCATCGGCGGCGCGCGCCTGTTCCAGGGCCTGTTGTTCAGTGACGGTGATGAAGCTGTTGAGCTGCGGGTCGAGCTGCTTGATGCGCGACAGCAGCGCGCCGGTCAGTTCTTCTGATGAGAACGACTTGTCGGCAAGGCCGCGGGCGATCTCGGCAAGAGACAGTTGATGCATGGCGGACGCTTTCCCTTAATCGATGACTTTCGGAACCAGGTACAGACCGTTTTCGGTCGACGGGGCGACGGCCTGGTAGCGGTCGCGCTGGTTGCTTTCGGTGACCTGGTCGGGGCGCAGGCGCTGGGTGGCTTCCAGCGGGTGGGCGAGGGGCTCGATGCCGCTCGTGTCGACTGCTTGCATCTGGTCGACCAGCCCGAGAATGCTGTTCAGGGCGTCGGTAATGCGTGGCAGTTCGCTCTCGACCAGGCCCAGACGGGCCAGATGAGCGATCTTTTCCACGTCGGAGCGTTCAAGCGCCATGGGGATCTCCAGCAGAAACGAAAAAGCGCAATGGCAGCGCAATTGAGGAACATGACGGGATTCTGGCGGTCAAAGGGCCGCGATCATCAGCTGGCATGCTCGGAAAAACAGCCAATTTAACATATTGGCTCCTTGCCCAAAATCCCTGCCATTGTTAGAGTTTGCCGCACTTTTTTACCCACGCTTTCCCCAGGGTCACTTTCCCATGTTCAAGAAACTGCGTGGCATGTTTTCCAGCGATCTTTCCATCGACCTGGGTACTGCCAACACCCTTATTTACGTGCGTGAGCGCGGTATCGTCCTGAATGAGCCCTCGGTTGTTGCCATCCGTACCCACGGCAACCAGAAAAGCGTCGTCGCTGTCGGTACCGAAGCCAAGCGCATGCTCGGCCGTACGCCGGGCAACATCGCCGCCATTCGTCCGATGAAGGACGGCGTGATCGCCGACTTCAGCGTTTGTGAAAAAATGCTGCAGTACTTCATCAACAAAGTGCACGAAAACAGCTTCCTGCAGCCCAGCCCACGCGTGCTGATCTGCGTGCCGTGCAAATCGACCCAGGTCGAGCGCCGCGCCATCCGTGAATCGGCCCTTGGTGCCGGTGCCCGTGAAGTGTTCCTGATCGAAGAGCCAATGGCAGCTGCGATCGGTGCCGGCCTGCCGGTCGAAGAAGCCCGTGGCTCGATGGTCGTCGACATCGGTGGTGGTACCACCGAAATCGCCCTGATTTCGCTCAACGGCGTGGTTTACGCAGAATCCGTACGGGTTGGCGGCGACCGCTTCGACGAAGCCATCGTCACCTACGTGCGCCGCAACTACGGCAGCCTGATCGGCGAATCCACCGCCGAGCGCATCAAGCAGGAAATCGGTACCGCCTACCCGGGCGGCGAAGTGCGCGAAGTCGACGTGCGTGGCCGTAACCTGGCCGAAGGCGTACCACGTGCCTTCACCCTGAACTCCAACGAAGTGCTCGAAGCCCTGCAAGAGTCGCTGGCGACCATTGTCCAGGCGGTCAAGAGCGCCCTGGAGCAATCGCCGCCAGAGCTGGCTTCGGACATCGCCGAGCGTGGCCTGGTGCTGACCGGTGGTGGCGCTCTGCTGCGCGACCTCGACAAGCTGCTGGCCCAGGAAACCGGCCTGCCGGTGATCGTCGCCGAAGACCCGCTTACCTGCGTCGCCCGCGGCGGTGGCCGTGCGCTGGAGATGATGGACAAGCACGCCATGGACCTGCTCTCCAGCGAGTGATCGCGGCAGCAGCACAGCGCCCCGGTTTACAGGTAGCACGCACAGTGCTACCTGTATGCGCTTGTTCGGCGCCGCTTGCGGCGCCGTTTCCGTCAATTGGCAAGTTCGCCGGTGCAAGGCCCATGTTCAATGGCACCTTGAACCGTCGTCCACGAGGAACGGCCCATTAAACCGCTTTTCTCCAAAGGCCCTTCGCTGGGTGTCCGCCTGCTGGTGCTGGTGGTGATGTCGGTCGCGCTGATGGTGGTCGACTCGCGCTTTGACCTGCTCAAGCCAGTGCGCAGCCAGATGGGCCTGGTGCTGATGGAGTCCTACTGGATCACCGACCTGCCCCAGCGCATGTGGCAGGGCGTGGCCGGCCAGTTCGGCAGCCGCACCGAGCTGATCGCCGAGAACGAAAAACTCAAGACCGAAGCGCTGCTGTTGCAGGGCCGCCTGCAAAAGCTGGCCGCCCTGACCGAGCAGAACGTGCGCCTGCGCGAGCTGCTCAACTCCTCGGCACTGGTCAACGAGAAGGTCGAGGTGGCCGAACTGATCGGTGTCGACCCCAACCCGTTCACCCACCGCATCCTGATCAACAAGGGCGAGCGCGACGGCGTGTTCCTCGGCCAGCCGGTGCTCGATGCCCGCGGCCTGATGGGCCAGGTGGTCGAGCTGATGCCGTACACCTCGCGGGTATTGCTGCTCACCGACACCACCCACAGCATCCCGGTGCAGGTCAACCGCAACGGCCTGCGCGCCATCGCCAGCGGTACCGGCAACCCCGAGCGCCTGGAACTGCGCCATGTGGCCGACACCGCCGACATCAAGGAAGGCGACCTGCTGGTGAGCTCCGGCATGGGCCAGCGTTTCCCGGCGGGTTACCCGGTGGCCACGGTCAACGAAGTGATCCACGACTCCGGCCAGCCGTTCGCCATCGTTCGCGCCATCCCGACCGCGTCGCTTAACCGCAGCCGCTACATGCTGCTGGTGTTCAGCGACCGGCGCACCCCGGAAGAACGCGCCACCGAGGCGGCCATCGCCCAAGAAGAGGCCGACCGCCAGGGCCACGGCCAGGCGCCGGCCAACCCGGCTACGCCGCCGGCCGCCAACGCTACCCAGCCCGCAACTACCCCGGCACCAGCGGCACATGGCGCTGCACCGGCGACTGCACCGGCACCTGCGGCGCATGGCAGCACGCCCGCCAGCGCCCCGGCCCAGCCGGCTGCCGCGCCTGCCCAACCCCGGAGACAATAATGGCCAGCACCCGTAGCAGAAACGGCTGGGTCATCTGGTTGACCTTCGCCATTGGCCTGTTGCTCAGCGTTTCGCCCATGCCGCAGTTCATGGAAGTGTTCCGGCCCATGTGGCTGGCCCTGCTGCTGGCCTTCTGGACCCTGGCCGTGCCTGGCAAGGTGGGCATGACCACCGCGTTCGTGCTTGGCCTGGCAGAGGATGTGTTGTACGGCACCCTGCTGGGGCAGAACGCGCTCATCCTCACGCTGATCACCTTCCTGGTGCTGTCGTTGCAGCAGCGCCTGCGCATGTTCCCGGTGTGGCAGCAGAGCCTGGTGATTCTGGTGGTGTTCGGCATCGCCCAGCTGATTCAGCTGTGGCTCAGCGCCCTGACCGGCAACCGCCTGCCAACCCTGGCACTGGTGTGGTCGGCAGTGATCAGCGCCTTGCTCTGGCCGTGGGTGAGCTTCGCCCTGCGCGGCCTGCGCGTGCGCCTGCACATTCACTGACGCGCGCCAGCACAGACAGGGAGACGTCCGCATGACCCCGCTGTACCTTGCCTCCGGCTCGCCGCGCCGTCGTGAACTGCTGACCCAGATCGGCGTACCCTTCACCGTGGTCAGTGCCCCCATCGATGAAACCCCGCTGCCCGGTGAAGCCCCGGCTGCCTATGTAGAGCGCCTGGCCCAGGCCAAGGCGGTGGCCGGTTTCGCCCACACTGACGGCCACGGCGTGGTGCTGGGGGCGGACACCACGGTGGTGCTCGACGACGAGATCCTCGGCAAGCCAGAGGACCGCGAGCACTTTCTGTCGATGCTCGGCGACCTGTCCAAGCGTGAGCACCAGGTGCTCACCGCCGTGGCCCTGACCGACGGCACGCGCAGCATCAGCCGCTGCGTCAGCACCACGGTCCGTTTTCGCGCCATCTCCTTCGAAGAAGCCCTGCGCTACTGGGACAGCGGCGAGCCGCTGGACAAAGCCGGTGGCTATGCCATCCAGGGCCTGGGCGCGGTGTTCGTCACCGGCATCGAAGGCAGTTACTCGGCCGTGGTCGGCCTGCCCCTGAGTGAAACCGCCGAGCTGCTGGAGCAGTTCGCCATTGCCTGCTGGCAACTGCCGGAGGATTTCGCGCAGCCCTAGCCAGCCCCTTGCAAGCGATCCATCATTACCCAAGCCTATAGACGAGAGCCTGCCATGAGTGAAGAGATCCTGATCAACATCACCCCGATGGAATCACGCGTGGCGGTGGTGGAGAACGGCGTCCTGCAGGAAGTGCATGTCGAGCGCACCCAGCGCCGCGGCATCGTCGGCAACATCTACAAGGGCAAGGTGGTGCGGGTGCTGCCGGGCATGCAGGCAGCGTTCGTCGACATCGGCCTTGAGCGCGCAGCGTTCATCCACGCCTCGGAAATTTCCCAGCGCGAAGGCTCGGCGGTCGAGACCATCACCGCCCTGGTGCACGAAGGCCAGGCGCTGGTGGTACAGGTGACCAAGGACCCGATCGGCACCAAGGGCGCGCGCCTGACCACCCAGCTGTCGATTCCGTCGCGCTACCTGGTGTACATGCCGCGCAGCAGCCACGTTGGTATTTCGCTGAAGATCGAGGAAGAAGCCGAGCGTGACCGCCTCAAGCAGGTGGTGACCGACTGCATGGCCCAAGAGGACATGAAAGACGCCGGCGGCTTTATTCTGCGCACCGCCGCCGAAGGCGCGCGGGCCGAAGACATTCTGCAGGACATCCGCTACCTGCGCAGGCTGTGGGAGCAGATCGGCTCGCAGATCCAGACCTGCGGCGCGCCGACAGTCATCTATGAGGACCTGGGCCTGGCGCTGCGCACCCTGCGCGACCTGGTCAACGCCAAGATCGAGAAGATCCGCATCGATTCCCGGGAAACCTTCCAGAAGACCACGCAGTTCGTCGCCGAACTGATGCCGGAGATCGCCGACCGCCTGGAGCACTACCCCGGCGAGCGGCCGATCTTTGACCTGTACGGCGTCGAGGACGAAATCCAGCGCGCCCTGGAGCGCAAGGTGCCGCTCAAGTCCGGTGGCTACCTGGTGGTCGACCCGGCCGAGGCGATGACCACCATCGACGTCAACACCGGGGCTTTCGTCGGCCACCGCAACCTCGAAGAAACCATCTTCAAGACCAACCTCGAGGCGGCCACCGCCATTGCCCGGCAGCTGCGCCTGCGCAACATCGGCGGGATCATCATCATCGACTTCATCGACATGGAGGACGAGGAGCACCAGCGCCAGGTGCTGCGCACCCTGGAGAAGCAGCTCGAACGTGATCACGCCAAGACCAACATCATCGGCATCACCGAGCTGGGCCTGGTGCAGATGACCCGCAAGCGCACCCGCGAAAGCCTCGAGCAGGTGCTCTGCGAGCCCTGCGCGGCATGCCAGGGGCGGGGCAAGCTGAAGACCCCCGAGACCATTTGTTACGAAATTTTCCGCGAAATTCTCCGAGAGGCCCGGGCTTATCAGGCTGAAGGCTACCGGGTGCTGGCCAACCAGAAGGTGGTCGACCGGCTGCTGGACGAAGAGTCGGGCAATGTCGCCGAACTTGAAGCCTTCATCGGGCGAACCATTCGCTTCCAGGTCGAGTCGATGTATTCCCAGGAACAATACGATGTGGTGCTGCTCTGACCCTCGCTAAACGCGGTCGCCCCAGGGACGGGCTGGCAAAGCGCTATTCACCGGCCATAGTTAACGGACGACTCGGAGGGCCATGGGCATGGAACGTCTGACCCGCGTTCTGGGCGCCCTGACCCGCTGGGGGCTGGCATTCTGTGCCCTGCTTGCGGTGCTGGCGGCGCTGTACGTCAGCCTCGGTCGGCAGCTGATACCGCTGGTCGCCGAATACCGTGCAGACGTCGAGCTCAAGGCCGAACAGGCCTTGGGCCTGCCTGTGCACGTCGGAGCCCTGGAAGGCCGCTGGAGCGGCCTGGCCCCGGTGCTGTGGGTGCGTGACCTGCAACTGGGCGAGGGCAGCGATGCGTTGCGCCTGGACGACGTGAAACTGGTACCCGACCTGTGGGCCAGCCTCAAGGCCCGCGAGGTGCGCCTGGCGCGCATCCAGCTGGGTGGCCTGCAACTGATCCTGCGTGAAGAACAGCAGGGCGCCTGGGCGCTGGAAGGCCTGCCGCACAAGGATGACAGCCCGATGGACCCGAGCGAGGCGCTCAAGCGCCTGCGCCAGTTGGGACGCATCGACTTGTTCGACAGCCAGGTCACTCTGCAGCCCTGGCAGCGCGAGCCACTTACCCTCACCTACGTCAGCCTCGGCCTGCAGGCGGGCGCTGCGCGCCAGAGCCTCGACCTGCGCGCCACGCTGCCCGACGGCCAGCCCCTGGCGGTCAGCCTGCAAAGCCGCGCCAGCGCGAAAAACTGGCGTGACGCCAGCCTGCAAGCCTACCTGAGCCTGCCGCAAAGCGACTGGGCACGCTGGCTGCCGCCGCGCCTGCTGGGCCAGTGGCAGGCCGGCACGCTGCGCGCCGGCGGCGAGTTCTGGGTCGACTGGCGCAAGGGCCAATTGCAGCAGGCGGTAGTGCGCCTGAACGCCCCGCAGCTCAAGGGCGCCTACACCGGGCGCAAGGCGGTGACCGTCGACGACCTGGCGCTGAATGCCTGGTTCCAGCGCCGTGGCGATGGCTTTGATGTAACGGTCGATTCGCTGGCGGCAACCTTGGGCAAGGCCCGCTGGGAGTCGCACCTGCAACTGGCCCAGCGCGCTGGCGACACGCCTGCCGAAGAGTCCTGGCTGATCCAGGCTGACCGCCTTGACCTGACCCCGCTGACCCCGCTGATCGATGCCCTGGCGCCGCTGCCGGACAAGCTGATGACCGTGGTCGATGCACTCAAGGTCACCGGCACCCTGCGCAATCTGCGCGCCGAGCTGCGGCCCAAGGCCGAGGGCGATCAGCGTGTGCAGTTTGCCGCCAACCTGGACAAGGTCGGCTTCGACGCCTACCACGGTGCACCGGCGGCCGGTAATGTCAGCGGCGCCATCAGCGGCGACCTCGGCAAGGGTGAACTACGCCTGGATACCGAAGACTTCATGCTGCACTTGTACCCGATCTTCGGCAAACCCTGGCATTACCAAAAGGCCAATGCCCGCCTCACCTGGACCCTCGACCAGCAGGTCTTCACCCTGGTGGCGCCGTACATCAAGGTGCTGGGCGAGGAAGGCAAGGTTGCGGCGGACTTCCTGATCCGTCTGCACCTGGAGCCGGGCCACGAGGACTACATGGACCTGCGTGTCGGCATGACCGAAGGCGATGGCCGTTACACCGCCAAGTACCTGCCCGAGGTGCTCAGCCCGGCGCTGGACGAGTGGCTGCGCAGCGCCATCGTCAAGGGCAACGTCGACCAGGGCTACTTCCAGTACCAGGGCTCGCTCAACCACGGCGCGCCGCCCCACGCCCGCGACATCAGCCTGTACTTCAAGGTGCATGACGCCGCCCTGGCCTTCCAGCCCGGCTGGCCGCAGGTACAGCAGGTGGACGGCGAGGTGTTCATCGAAGATACCGGCGTGCGCATCAAGGCCAGCCGCGGCCAGTTGCTCGATACCAAGGTCAGCAACGTGAAGGTCAACATCCCCCATGTCGAGGCGGGTGAGCACAGCCACCTGTACCTGGATGGCGATTTTGACGGCAGCCTTGGCGATGGCCTGAAGATTCTCAAGGAAACACCGATCGGCACCGGCGAAATCTTCGCAGGCTGGGAGGGCGAGGGCCCGCTGAATGGCAAGGTCAAGCTGGATGTGCCGCTGGAGCATGGCCTGCGGCCGAAAGTGCTGGTGGACTTCGCCACCGAAGGCGCCACGCTCAAGATTGCCCCGCCAACCCTGGAACTCAGCCAGCTCAAGGGTGATTTCAGCTTCGATCTCGACAAGGGCTTGAGCGCCAAGGCGGTCACCCTGCAGGCGTTCGGCAAGCCGGTCAGCGCGCAGATTGCCGCCGAGGGCAAGGGGCAGATCCAGACCCGCATCAACGCCACCGGCCAGGTAGGGGTCAAGGCGCTTACCGATTGGCTGCAGGTGCAGCAGGCGCTGCCGGTGTCCGGCGACATCCCGTACCAGTTGCAGGTGACCCTGGGCGGGCAGGACAACCGGCTCACCGTCAATTCATCGCTCAAGGGCGTGGCCATCGACCTGCCGGCGCCATTCGGCAAGGCGGCGGCGGACACCCGCGACAGCCGTTTCAGCCTCACCCTGCAAGGCGCCGAGCGGCGGATCGACGCCGCCTACGCCGACCTTGCCCGTTTCGCTTACGCAGCACCTGCCGAAAAGCTCGGCCAGGGCCGCGGCGAGCTGGTGCTGGGCACTGACCCTGCGCTGCCGCCTAGCGGCCAGGGCCTGCGCGTGCGCGGGCGCCTCGATGCCCTGGACCTGGCGCCCTGGCAGGAGCAGGCAGCGCGCCTGGCCGGCAACGACCCCGGCGGCAGCGCCCGGCAGAACCTGCAAAGCGTCGACCTGAGCATCGGCCAGCTCAAGGCCTTCGGCATCGACCTCAACCAGGCGGTGGTGCGCCTGGCGCGCGGTGGCCCGGCCTGGGACCTGCGCCTGGACAGCAAAGAGGTGATCGGCAATGCGCGCATCCCCGATGGTGCGCCCATGGTGATCCGCCTGCAGACCCTGCGCCTGCCGGCGGCCGACCCCGCGCAGCCGCAGGACGACAACGCCCCCGACCCGCTGGCCGGCTTCGACCCGCGCAAGGTGCCGCCGCTGGACCTGAGCATCGACAAGCTGTACCGCGGCGACGACTTGTTCGGCAGCGCTTCGCTGAAGCTGCGCCAGAATGCGCGTGGCCTGGCGCTGGACGATATCGACCTGGACCTCAAGGGCCTGCGCATCGACGGCAGCGGCGGCTGGGAAGGCCTGCCGGGCAGCACCTCGAGCTGGTACAAGGGCCGCGTGGACGGCAAGAACCTGGGCGACGTGCTCAAGGCCTGGGGCTTTGCCCCCACCGTCACCAGCCGGGATTTCCGCATGGACGTGGACGGCCGCTGGCCGGGTTCGCCGGCCTGGGTCAGCCTCAACCGCTTCTCCGGCAGCCTGGACGCCGCACTGCGTTCTGGCCAGTTCGTCGAAGTGGAGGGCAGCGCCCAGGCCCTGCGGGTGTTCGGCCTGCTCAACTTCAACTCGATCGGCCGGCGCCTGCGCCTGGACTTCAGCGACCTGTTCAGCAAGGGCCTGGCCTACGACCGGGTCAAGGGCCTGCTGGTGGCCAGCGAAGGGGTGTACGTGACCCGCGAGCCGATCAGCGTCACCGGGCCGTCGAGCAACTTCGAGCTGGAGGGCACCCTGGACTTCGTGCGCGACCGCATCGACGCCAACCTGCAGGTGAGCCTGCCGGTGACCAAAAACCTGCCGCTGGCGGCGCTGATCGTCGGAGCGCCGGCGGTGGGCGGGGCACTGTTTTTGGTCGACCGCCTGATCGGCGACCGCGTGTCGCGCTTTGCCAGCGTGCACTATCGGGTCGAAGGGCCGGTCAAAGAGCCTAAGATCACCTTTGTGAAACCGTTCGACAAATAAGGGGTGGCAATGAAGGCAGCAGTGATCCAGATGGTCAGCCAGGACGATGTGCTGGCCAACCTGCAACGCGCAGGCGCCCTGCTTGAGCAGGCGGCGGCGGGCGGTGCGCGGCTGGCGGTGCTGCCGGAGAACTTCGCCGCCATGGGCCGGCGTGATGCCGCTGCCATCGGCCGCGCCGAGGCGCAGGGGGAGGGGCCGATCCTGCCGTGGTTGAAACGCACTGCCCGCGACCTCAAGTTATGGATAGTGGCTGGCACCTTGCCGTTGCCGCCGGTCGGCCAGCCCGCTGCCAAGGCGCATGCCTGCTCGCTGCTGATCGACGAACACGGCGAAATCGCCGCCCGTTACGACAAGCTGCACCTGTTCGATGTGGACGTGGCCGACAACCGTGGCCGCTACCGGGAGTCGGACGACTACGCCCATGGCGCCCAGGTGGTGGTGGCCGACACCCCGGTCGGGCGCGTGGGCCTGACGGTGTGCTACGACCTGCGCTTCCCCGAGCTGTACAGCGCCTTGCGCGCCGCCGGGGCCGAACTCATTACCGCGCCGGCGGCGTTCACCGCAGTAACCGGGGCCGCGCACTGGGAAGTGCTGATTCGTGCGCGGGCCATCGAGACACAATGCTACATGCTGGCGGCCGCCCAGGGCGGCCTGCACCCAGGCCCGCGGGAAACCCACGGGCAGGCAGCGATCGTCGACCCCTGGGGGCGGATCGTTGCACAACAGGCGCGCGGCGAGGCGGTACTGCTGGCCACCCGCGACCTTGAAGAACAGGCGTCCATCCGGGCGCGCATGCCGGTGCTGAGCCACCGGCGCTTTTTCTCGCAGGACGCCTTGCGGCCTGCTCAGACCTCGGAGTGACTATGAGCCAGATGTTAACCACCGTCAGCGAGCAGCTTCTGGCCCCCGGCGGCCTGGGGCTGGAAAGCCTGCAGGCTGTGCTGGGCGAGCTGGCCGGCCCCGGTATCGACGCTGCCGACCTGTACTTCCAGGGCCAGGTTTCGGAAACCTGGGCGCTGGAGGACGGCATCGTCAAGGAAGGCAGTTTCAACCTCGACCAGGGCGTGGGCGTGCGTGCCCAGTCCGGTGAGAAGACCGGCTTCGCCTACAGCAACGCAATCAACCTCGAGGCCCTGACCTCGGCGGCACGTGCTGCCCGTTCGATCTCCCGCGCCGGGCAGAACGGCAAGGTCCAGGCTTTTCGCAGCCAGGAAGTGACCGCGCTGTACGGCCAGGACAACCCGCTGGACGTGCTGACCCGCGCCGAAAAAGTCGAGCTGCTCAAGCGCGTCGACGCTGCCACCCGTGCCCTCGACCCGCGCATCCAGCAGGTCAGCGTGAGCATGGCCGGGGTTTGGGAGCGCATTCTGGTGGCGGCCGCAGACGGCAGCCTGGCCGCCGATGTGCGCCCGCTGGTGCGCTTCAACGTCAGCGTGATCGTCGAGCAGAATGGCCGCCGCGAGCGCGGCGGGCAGGGCGGTGGCGGGCGTACCGACTACCGCTACTTCACCGAAGAGCGGGTGATGGGCTATGCCCGCGAGGCGCTGCGCCAGGCACTGGTCAACCTCGAGGCGATTCCGGCGCCGGCAGGCACCTTGCCGGTGGTGCTCGGTTCGGGGTGGTCCGGGGTGCTGCTGCACGAGGCGGTCGGCCATGGCCTTGAAGGCGACTTCAACCGCAAGGGCAGCTCGGCCTTCAGCGGCCGCATCGGCGAGCAGGTGGCCTCGAAGTTGTGCACCATCGTCGATGACGGCACCCTCGAAGGCCGCCGCGGTTCGCTCAGCATCGATGACGAGGGCACGCCCACCGAGTGCACCACGCTGATCGAGAACGGCATTCTCAAGGGCTACATGCAGGACAAGCTCAACGCGCGGCTGATGGGCATGGCCGTGACCGGCAATGGCCGGCGTGAATCCTACGCGCACCTGCCGATGCCACGCATGACCAACACCTACATGCGCGCCGGCGACAGTGACCCGCAAGAAATCATCGCCTCGGTGAAGAAGGGCATTTACTGCGCCAACCTTGGTGGCGGCCAGGTGGACATCACCAGCGGCAAGTTCGTGTTCTCCACCAGTGAGGCCTACCTGATCGAGGACGGCAAGATCACCGCGCCGGTCAAGGGCGCCACGTTGATCGGCAACGGGCCGGAGGCGATGAGCCGGGTGTCGATGGTCGGCAACGACCTGGCGCTGGACAGCGGTGTGGGCACTTGCGGCAAGGATGGGCAGTCGGTGCCGGTGGGGGTTGGCCAGCCGACCTTGAAGCTGGATGCCATTACCGTCGGCGGTACCGGCGCTTGATCAACGATCGCGGGGCAAGCCCGCTCCCACGTATGCCTGCAAGGGCTGCGTGGGAGCGGGCTTGCCCCGCGATGGCCTTAACGCAACCCGCGCTGGGTTTCGTCGAGGTCGCGGATGTACTTGAACACCTTGCGCGCAGCGGCAGGCGGTTTGTTCCGCGCCTTTTCGTGCTGGGCATGGCGGATCAGCGAGCGCAGGTGCTGGCGGTCGGTGTCGGGGAACTCGTTGACGAAACGTTCGAGGTCCTCGTCGTTGCCGTCGATCAAGCGGTCGCGCCAGCGCTCCAGGCCGTGGAAGCGCTCGTTGTACTGGCGGGTCGAGCTGTCGACCTGCTCGAGCACGGCATGAATGCCGTCCAGGTCTTGCACGCGCATCAGCTTGCCGACAAACGACATGTGGCGTTTGCGGGCGCCATGGGCGGTGTGCTTGCTGGCTTCTTCCAGCGCCTTGCGCAACTCGTCGGTGAGCGGCAGGCGAGCCAGGGTTTCGGCCTTGAGCGTGGTCAGGCGTTCGCCGAGTTCGACCAGCGCATGCAGCTCGCGCTTGATCTGGGTTTTGCTTTTTTCGCCATCGAAGGCGTCGTCGTAAGAATCAACCATGGGGGCAGCTCGCAGGAAATCGCCGCCATGATAACCAGTCGGGGGCCGCTTGTCCGGCCCGGTCGTAGAATGACCCAAGCCGTACGCAGAATTTTCAGTGGAGAGAACCATGAGTGCAGTCCAGAGCGTAGGCCCCAAGGACCTGCCGGCGTTGCAGGAACAGGTCGAAGCGATCGTCGCCGAGGCGCGCCGCCAGGGGGCCAGTGCCTGCGAAGTGGCGGTGTCGCTGGAGCAGGGCCTGTCTACCACGGTGCGCCAGCGCGAAGTCGAGACCGTCGAGTTCAACCGCGACCAGGGTTTTGGCATCACCCTCTACGTTGGCCAGCGCAAGGGCTCGGCCAGCACCTCGGCCAGCGGCCCTGAGGCCATCCGCGAAACCGTCGCGGCGGCGCTGGCGATTGCCAAGCACACCTCCGAAGACGAATGCTCGGGCCTGGCTGACGCGGCGCTGATGGCCCGCGAATTCCCCGACCTCGACCTGTACCACGACTGGGACATCGAGCCGGAGAAGGCCATCGAGATGGCGCTGGCCTGCGAGGCGGCGGCCTTCGACGCCGACAAGCGCATCCTCAACGCCGACGGCACCAGCCTCAACACCCACCAGGGCGTGCGGGTATACGGCAACAGCCACGGCTTTATCGGCGGCTACGCCTCGACCCGCCACAGCCTGAGCTGCGTGATGATCGCCGAGGGCGACGGGCAGATGCAGCGCGACTACTGGTATGACGTCAACCGCCAGGGCGAGCTGCTGGCCGACCCGCGCAGCATCGGCCAGCGCGCCGCGCAACGTGCCGCCAGCCGCCTGGGGGCACGCCCGGTGCCTACCTGCGAGGTGCCGGTGCTGTTCAGCGCCGAGTTGGCCGGTGGTTTGTTCGGCAGCTTCCTGGGGGCGATTTCCGGCGGCAACCTGTACCGCAAGTCGTCGTTCCTCGAAGGCAGCCTCGGCCAGCGCCTGTTCCCCAGCTGGCTGACCCTCGACGAGCGCCCGCATATCCCGCGTGCGCTGGGTAGCGCGGCGTTCGACGGCGATGGCCTGGCCACCTATGCCAAACCGTTCGTCGACAAGGGCGAGCTGGTGTCGTACATCCTCGGCACCTATTCCGGGCGCAAGCTGAAGCTGCCGAGCACGGCCAACGCCGGCGGTGTGCACAACTTGTTCGTCACCCATGGCGTGGAAGACCAGGCGGCGCTGATCCGGCGCATGGGCCGCGGCCTGCTGGTGACCGAGCTGATGGGCCACGGCCTGAACATGGTGACCGGCGATTATTCGCGCGGCGCGGCGGGCTTCTGGGTCGAGAATGGCGAAATCCAGCACGCAGTGCAGGAAGTGACCATTGCCGGCAACATGAAGGACATGTTCCAGCAGATCGTCGCCATTGGCAGCGATATCGAGACGCGTAGCAATATTCACAGTGGCTCGGTGCTGATCGAGCGCATGATGGTTGCGGGTAGCTGATACAGCGGCTCGTGGGGGGGGGGGGGGGGGGGGGGGGGGGGGGGGGGGATGGGGGGGGGGGGGGGGGGGGGGGGGGGGGGGGGTCGGGGTCGGGGATTATGGTTATTGCTTTGAGAGATGTATGCGCATTCATTG
>NZ_JBJDNC010000001.1:274376-294064 GCF_044900265.1 Pseudomonas sp. NPDC089406
TTGGTGGTGGGTTCGGGTGCGGGGGGGGGGGGGGGGGGGGGCCGGCGCCCCCCCCCCCCCCCCCCCCCCCCCCCCCCCCCCCCCCCCCCCCCCCCCACGCCCCCCGCAACTTCCTTGAAATTGACCCGGCCATCGCGCCGGGTTTTTTGTTTGTCGCTCAGCACTTGAAGTGATTCTATTTATCACTTAATAATGAATATCATTATCCAGTAACCCGGCCAATGACGTTCATGAAATCCGTCCTCCACGAACTGCCCTACCTGGAAAACTGGCGCTGGCTCAGCCGGCGCATCCGTTGCGCCCTCGAACCTGACGAGCCGCGCCTGATCGAGCACTACCTGGCCGAAGGCCGCTACCTGGTGTGCTGCACCGAAACCTCGCCATGGACGGTGGCCCTGACCTCATTCCGCCTGCTGCTGGATACCGCCTGCGACCGCATGTTGCCCTGGCACTGGCGCTGCCTGTGCCTGGACCAGGCCTGGCGCCCGCTGCTCGACCTGCGCAACCTCGACCGCCGTGAGCAGAACCTGCGCTGGCAACCCTATGCCATGCAGCTCGCCAACTGCGTGCTGCTGCCGTCGATTTCTCCCGATGAACTGATGCAAGGATTCGAAGATGAGTGATACCCGTATCGAGCGTGACAGCATGGGCGAACTGCAGGTGCCGGCCCAGGCCCTGTACGGTGCCCAGACCCAGCGCGCGGTCGACAACTTCCCGGTCAGCGGCAAGCCGATGCCGGCCCAGTTCATTCGCGCACTGCTGCTGGCCAAAGCCGCGGCGGCCAAGGCCAACGTCGAGCTTTCGCAGCTGAGCGCAGGGCAGGGCGAGGCCATCGTCAAGGCGGTGGAGCAACTGCTGGGCGAAGACTTCATCCAGCACTTCCCGGTGGATGTGTTCCAGACCGGTTCCGGCACCAGTTCGAACATGAACGCCAACGAGGTGATCGCCACCCTGGCCAGCCGCGTGCTGGGCGAGCCGGTCAATGCCAACGACCACGTCAACTGTGGCCAGAGCAGCAACGACATCATCCCCACCACCATCCATGTCAGCGCTGCCCTGGCCCTGCACGAGCAGCTGCTGCCGGCCCTGCGCCACCTGACCCAGGTGATCGATGCCAAGGCGCTCGAGGTGCACAAGCACGTCAAGACCGGCCGTACCCACCTGATGGACGCCATGCCGGTGCGCATGAGCCAGGTACTCGGCGGCTGGTCGGCGCAGGTCAAGGGCGCCCAGGCGCACATCGAAGCCACCCTGCCGGCGCTGCAAGCCCTGGCCCAGGGCGGCACCGCGGTGGGCACCGGCATCAACGCCCACCCGCAGTTCGCGGCCGGTTTTGCCCGCCAGCTCAGCGGCCTGACCCGGGTCGAGTTCACTCAAGGTGACAACCTGTTCGCCCTGATCGGCTCCCAGGACACCGCCGTGGCGCTGTCTGGCCAGCTCAAGACCGCCGCCGTGGCGCTGATGAAAATCGCCAATGACCTGCGCTGGATGAACTCAGGCCCCCTGGCGGGCCTGGGCGAGATCGAGCTGCAGGGCCTGCAGCCGGGCTCCTCGATCATGCCGGGCAAAGTCAACCCGGTGATCCCGGAAGCCACCGCCATGGTGGCCGCACAAGTGATCGGCAACGACGCCACCATCGCCGTGGCCGGCCAGTCGGGCAACTTCGAGCTGAACGTGATGCTGCCGGTGATCGCCCGCAACCTGCTGGAGAGCATCGAGCTGATGGCCAACGTCAGCCGCCTGCTGGCCGACAAGGCCATCGCCACGTTCAAGGTCAACGAGGGCAAGCTCAAGGAAGCGCTGTCGCGCAACCCGATCCTGGTCACCGCGCTGAACCCGATCATCGGCTACCTGAAGGCCGCTGAAATCGCCAAGACCGCCTACAAGCAGGGCCGGCCGATCATCGACGTGGCGCTGGAGCACACCGACCTGTCCCGCGACCAGCTCGAAGCCCTGCTCGATCCGGAAAAACTCACCGCCGGCGGCATCTGAGCCGAGGCCGCCCAGGAGGCACGTCATGCAGCACTTCAGACGCACCACGCAAAACGCCAACCGCCTGTTCGAGCAGGGTGAGCTGGTCGATGCCCGGGAACACTACCTGCAAGCGCTGGCCCTGGCCCAGGTGCTGTTCGAGCGCTGGCATGACGTTGACGAAGCGGTGGCCGCACTGGTCATCGCCCACCACAACCTGGCCGACCTGCACCTGCGCCTGAACCAGCCCCACGAAAGCGCCGACTACCTGTGCGCGGCGCATGAGCGCCTGCTGCAGGCAGCCGGCGAGGCGCGGCTGGCCCAGGCGTTGCGCGATGCCGCGCTGCGGCACAGCTCGCGCACCTATACCGAACTGCTGAATTTCATCGCCGAGTACGGCCAGTACCCGCGCACCGCGCGCCTGCTCAACCGCCAGGCGCCCGCCGCCAGTGAACTGGTCGCGCAGACGGACAACAACGACCGCACCCCAGCCTACGGAATCCACTGACATGCCCCATACCTTGCCTGCATTGCCCTACGCCTACGATGCCCTGGAACCGCACATCGATACCGCGACCATGGAGATTCACCACACCAAGCACCACCAGACCTACGTCAATGGCCTGAACGCGGCCATCGAGGGCACCGAATGGGCCGAGTGGCCGGTGGAAAAACTGGTGGGTGCGGTGAAGACGCTGCCCGAGAACCTGCGTGGGGTGGTGACCAACCACGGTGGTGGCCATGCCAACCACAGCCTGTTCTGGACCATCATGTCGCCCAAGGGTGGCGGCCAGCCGCAGGGTGAGGTGGCCAAGGCCATCGACGCGCAGTTGGGTGGTTTCGAGGCGTTCAAGGAGGCCTTCACCAAGGCCGCGCTGACCCGTTTCGGCAGCGGCTGGGCCTGGCTCAGCGTCACCCCGCAGAAAACCCTGGTGGTCGAAAGCAGCGGTAACCAGGATAGCCCGCTGATGCACGGCAACACGCCGATCCTCGGCCTGGACGTGTGGGAGCACGCCTACTACCTCAAGTACCAGAACCGTCGCCCGGAATACATCGGCGCCTTCTACAACGTGGTTGACTGGGCCGAAGTGCAACGTCGCTACCTTGAAGCCCTGAAGTGAGCCGACCGGTATGCGCTCGGCCGTGATGTCTGTCAGCAGTGTGCGCCTGTTCCGCCTGGCGCTGGGAACCTTGCTGTTGCTGGTCGGCAGCGCCTTGCTGGTGGCCCGGGGTATCGCCTGGCTCGACCTCGAGCCGCGCATGCTGCGCGCCCTCGAGGGTGGCGCCTTGTGTGCGCTGGGCACGGCGTTGGGCGCGGTACCGGTGCTGGTGATTCGCAACATGCCGGTGGCGCTGGCTGACACCCTGTTGGGCTTCGGCGCCGGGGTGATGCTGGCGGCCACCGCGTTTTCCCTGATCATTCCGGGGCTGGATGCGGCGCAGTCCATCGGTTTCAGCCCCTGGGGTGCCGGTGGGCTGATCAGCAGCGGTTTGCTGTTCGGCGCGCTGTGCCTGTTCCTGATCGACCTGAAGGTGTCCGGCGCATCGCCCGAGGCGTTGGTGGGCACGGCCCAGCAACCGGTGATCGCTGCGCGGATCTGGCTGTTCGTGATTGCCATCATCGCCCACAACATCCCTGAAGGCATGGCCATCGGGGTGTCTGCCGGTGGCGGCATGCCCGACGCCGACAGCCTGGCCATGGGCATTGCCCTGCAGGATGTGCCCGAGGGCCTGGTGATCGCGTTGGTGCTGGCGGGGGCGGGCATGCCGCGTTTCAAGGCGTTTCTGATCGGCGCTGCGTCCGGGCTGGTGGAGCCGCTGGCAGCGGTGGTCTGCGCGTGGCTGGTGAACATCGCCGAGCTGCTGTTGCCGCTGGGCCTGGCCTGTGCGGCGGGGGCGATGCTGCTGGTGGTCACCCAGGAGATCATCCCCGAGTCACGCAGCAACGGGCATCACCGCCTGGCCAGCCTGGGGTTGTGTGTGGGGTTCTGCCTGATGATGGTGATGGATACGGCGATGTCGTAAGTGCCGGGGAGGCGTTGGCAGAAACTGTCTTGCCTGAACTGGCCTCATCGCCGGCAAGCCGGCTCCTACAGGGACCGCGCTGGCTTGAAGGTTGCGCGACCCCTGTAGGAGCCGGCTTGCCGGCGATGAGGCCGGTACAGGCAGGCGGCGATATCCACCCCCGCTCAGCCAGCAGAGAAGGGACTCACTCGCCTTCGTCGAAGAAATTCTCGATCAGCTCGACCAACGCCTGCATGGCCTCACCATCCTGCTCACCCTCGGTGAACAGGTGCACCGGGGTGCCCTTGCCGGCGGCGAGCATCATCACCGCCATGATGCTCTTGCCGTCCACCAGCTTGTCCGGTGCGCGGCCTACCCGCACCTGGCAGGGGAAGCGCCCGGCCACGCCGACGAACTTGGCGGCCGCGCGGGCGTGCAGGCCCAGCTTGTTGATGATGGTGATTTCGCGGGCGGGCATCGTGGGGCGGATCCTGTGGGCTAGAGGTCGCGGTGGCGGACCTGGACGTTTTTCAGGGCGGGTTGGAGCAGCTGGCCGAGCCGCTCGGTGATGTACACCGAGCGGTGATGGCCGCCGGTGCAGCCGATGGCGATGGTGACATAGGCGCGGTTGCTGGCAGCAAAGCGCGGCAGCCACTTGAGCAGGTAGCTGGAAATATCGTTGAACATCTCTTCGACGTCGGGCTGCGCGGCCAGGTAGTCGATCACCGGCTGTTCGAGGCCCGAATGGTCGCGAAGTTCCGGCTTCCAGTAGGGGTTGGGCAGGCAGCGCACATCGAACACCAGGTCGGCATCCACCGGCATGCCACGCTTGAAGCCGAACGACTCGACCAGAAACGCCGTGCCGGGTTCGGGCTGGTTCAGCAGGCGCAGCTTGATCGAGTCGCGCAGTTGGTAGAGGTTGAGGCTGGTGGTGTCGATCTTGAGGTCGGCAAGGTCGGCGATGGGGCCCAGCAGCTCGCTCTCGACGCGGATGGCCTCGGCCAGCGAGCGGCTCTGGTTGGTAAGCGGATGGCGGCGGCGGGTTTCGGAAAAACGCTTGAGCAGGGTGTCTTCGTCAGCGTCCAGGTACAGCACGTCACACTGGATATGCCGGGCGCGTGCTTCTTCCAGCAGTTCGGGGAAGCGTGACAGGTGGCTAGGCAGGTTGCGCGCATCGATCGATACCGCAACCTTGGGTTGCAGCAGCTCGGTGTTGATCAGCGCGTTCTCCGCCAACTGCGGCAACAACCCGGCGGGCAGGTTGTCGATGCAGTAGAAACCGTTGTCTTCCAACACGTCCAGGGCGGTGCTCTTGCCGGAGCCGGAGCGGCCGCTGACGATGATCAGGCGCATGGTCAGTGCTCGTTCTGTACGTCCAGGACAACCTGGAACAGGGCCTCGCTGCTGTCGGCGGCGCGCAGGCGATCGCGGACCTCCTTGCGATCGAGCATGCTGGCGATCTGGCGCAGCAGTTCAAGGTGGGCATCGGTGGCCGCTTCCGGGACCAGCAGGACGAACAGCAGGTCGACCGGGGCGCCATCGATGGCGTCGTAATCGATGGGGGCGTCCAGGTGCAGCAGCGCACTTACCGGTGCAGTGCAGCCTTCGAGCCGGCAGTGGGGGATGGCGATGCCATTGCCAAAGCCGGTGGAGCCCAGTTTTTCGCGAGCGATGAGCTTGTCGAAGACATCTTGCATCTCCAGCTCGGGTACTTGCTCGGCGATCAGGTTGGCGACCTTTTCGAGGGCGCGCTTTTTACTGCCGCCCGGCACGTTCACGAGGGAACGGCCGGGGGTCAGGATGGTTTCAAGTCGGATCATGGATGAGGGGATCAGCGGGCGGCTGCGCCTTGCAGCAGGCTTTGCTGTTTTTCCTTGTGTTTTTTCAGTTGGCGGTCGAGCTTGTCAGCCAGGGCATCGATCGCGGCATACATGTCGGTGTGTTCGGCGTTGGCGACCACTTCGCCGCCGGGAATCTGGAGTGTTGCTTCAACCTTCTGCTGCAGCTTTTCGACCTTCATGATCACCGTTGCATTGGTGATCTTGTCGAAATGCCCTTCCACGCGGGCGAGCTTCTCGAGCACGTAATCGCGCAGTGGTTGGGTAACTTCTACATGCTGGCCACTGATGTTGACTTGCATACAGCTTCTCCTTTGTTGCCCGTGCATAAAGAGGCAGGTGTTGCACCTGCCACTGAAACGCTGTGGCACATCCCGGGGCTACATCAGTCGCTTGCGCTCGCTTGACGGGGCAATCCCCAGCGACTCGCGGTACTTGGCGACGGTGCGACGGGCTACCTGGATGCCTTGTGCCTCCAGTAAACCAGCGATCTTGCTGTCACTCAATGGCTTTTTTTGGTTTTCCGCGGCGACCAGTTTCTTGATGATCGCGCGGATCGCCGTGGACGAGCATTCGCCGCCTTCGGCCGTGCTGACGTGGCTCGAGAAAAAGTATTTCAGTTCGTAGATGCCACGCGGGGTGTGCATGTATTTCTGCGTGGTGACCCGCGAGATGGTCGACTCGTGCATGCCCACCGCCTCGGCGATGTCGTGCAGCACCAGCGGCTTCATCGCTTCGTCGCCGTGGTCGAGGAACCCACGCTGGTGCTCGACGATCTGCGTGGCCACTTTCATCAGTGTTTCGTTGCGGCTTTGCAGGCTCTTGATGAACCAGCGCGCCTCCTGCAGCTGGTTGCGCATGAAGGTGTTGTCGGCGCTGGTGTCGGCGCGGCGCACGAAGCCTGCGTACTGCGGGTTGACCCGTAGCCGCGGGATGGCTTCCTGGTTGAGCTCGACCAGCCAGCGGTCGCTGTCCTTGCGCACGATCACGTCCGGCACCACGTATTCGGGCTCGCTGGACTCGATCTGCGAGCCTGGGCGCGGGTTGAGCGTCTGCACCAGCTCGATGACCTGGCGCAGCTCGTCTTCCTTGAGCTTCATGCGCCGCATCAGCTGGCTGTAGTCGCGGCTGCCGAGCAGGTCGATGTAGTCGGTGACCAGGCGCTGGGCCTCGGCCATCCACGGTGTGCTGGCCGGCAACTGGCGCAGTTGCAGCAGCAGGCATTCGCCCAGCGAGCGGGCGCCGATGCCGGCCGGCTCGAACTGCTGGATGCGGTGCAGCACCGCTTCGACTTCATCCAGCTCGATGTCGAGCTCGGGGTCGAAGCCTGCGCAAATCTCTTCGAGGGTGTCTTCGAGGTAGCCCTGGCCGTTGATGCTGTCGATCAGGGTGACGGCGATCAGGCGGTCGGTGTCGGACATCGGCGCCAGGTTCAGTTGCCACAGCAGGTGGCTTTGCAGGCTTTCGCCGACCGAGGTGCGGGTGGTGAAATCCCACTCGTCGTCATCGTTGCTCGGCAGGCTGCTGGCGCTGGTCTGGTAGATGTCTTCCCAGGCAGTGTCGACCGGCAGTTCGTTGGGGATGCGTTCGGCCCACTCGCCGTCTTCGAGTTGCTCGCTGTTGTTGCTGGCGGCTTCCTGGAAGCTGGTGTCCTGAACTTCGGCGACCGGCTTGTTCTCGGCGTTGTCCGCCATCGGGTCGCTGTTGTCGAAATCTTCGCCGTCTTCCTGACGTTCGAGCATCGGGTTCGACTCCAGCGCTTCCTGGATTTCCTGCTGGAGGTCCAGGGTCGAGAGCTGGAGCAGACGGATGGCCTGTTGCAACTGCGGGGTCATCGTCAGTTGCTGGCCCATTTTTAGGACGAGCGATGGTTTCATGGCTGGGGCTTAATACCTTGTTCGCCGGCGCGCATGCGCCATCCACTACATGTAGGGCGCTTGGGCGCCGATTTTAAGCAAGTTATATGCCTGAAAATGCAGCGTTTGCCTAGAGCACTGTAACACTTAAGCCTGCGATGGCTCGGTGCGCCAGTGCTCCGGGCAGGCCCGGATCAGAGGCGGAACTCGTGACCCAGGTAGACTTCCTTGACCAGCTGGTTGGCCAGGATGGTCTCGGCATCGCCTTCGGCGATCAGCTGGCCGTCGTTGACGATGTAAGCGGTTTCACAGATATCCAGGGTTTCGCGAACGTTGTGGTCGGTGATCAGTACGCCGATGCCCTTGTTCTTGAGGTGGTGGATGATCTGCTTGATGTCGCCCACGGAAATCGGGTCGACACCGGCAAAAGGTTCGTCCAGCAGGATGAACTTGGGTGCGGTGGCCAGGGCGCGGGCGATCTCGACGCGGCGGCGTTCACCACCGGACAGGCTCATGCCGAGGTTGTCGCGGATGTGGCTGATGTGGAACTCCTGCAGCAGGCTTTCGAGCTCCTTGCGCCGGCCTTCGCGGTCGAGATCCTTGCGGGTCTCGAGGATGGCCATGATGTTGTCGGCCACCGACAGCTTGCGGAAGATCGAGGCTTCCTGCGGCAAGTAGCCGATGCCGGCCTGGGCGCGACCGTGCATGGGCTGGTGGCTGACGTCGTGGCTGTCGATCAGTACGCGGCCCTGATCGGCCTGGACCAGGCCGACGATCATGTAGAAGCAGGTGGTCTTGCCGGCGCCGTTGGGGCCGAGCAGGCCGACGATCTGGCCGCTGTCGATGGACAGGCTGACGTCGCGGACGACCTGCCGGCCCTTGTAGCTCTTGGCCAGGTGCTGGGCTTTGAGGGTTGCCATTTACTCGGCCTTTTTCTTCGGTTGAATGACCATGTCGATGCGCTGACGTGGTGCAGTCACGTTGCCGCCGCGACCGGCGGTGGCGACTTGGGTCTTGGTGTTGTAGACGATCTTCTCGCCTTCGGTGGTGTTGCCTTCGTTCTCCACCTTGGCGCGGTCGGTGAGCACCACCAGGTCTTTTTGCGCCTGGTACTGGATGGTCACGGCCCAGCCTTTCATCTTGTCCGCCTTGGCGGCGCTCTGCTGCTGCTCGAAGTAGGCCAGGTTGCCCACCGAGGTGACCACGTCGATGTCGCCGTTGGCCGAGCGGGTCATGGTCACGGTGTTGCCTTTGATCATCATCGAACCCTGGGTGATGATCACGTCGCCGGTGTAGGTAGCCACGCCTTGCTTGTCGTCCAGGTGGGCGTTGTCCGCCTGGATGCGAATCGGCTGGTCACGGTCGTTCGGCAGGGCGAAGGCGCTCGCGCTTCCCAGTGCAACGCCCAGGCTGAGCAGAAGGGGGATGGTTTTAACGAGCCTCATACTGTCCTCTTACGTTAGAGAGCAGGTCCATCCTGCCTTCTTTCAAATACGCTTTCATTCCTTTACCCGTAGTCGTGCCACCGGCGCCGTCGATTCTAACGGCTTGCTCGGTCTGCGCATATTCCTTCTGCGGGAACACGGTCATGCGGGTGGTGGTGATGATGGTTTCACGCTTCTTTTCGTCGGTGCGCGCCACGCGCACGGCGTCGATCAGCTCGACCTCGGTGCCGTCCGGGTTGACCTCGGCGGTTTTGCTCTGCACGTGCCACGGGAATTGGGTGCCGCGGTACAGGTGCAGGTCGGGCGTGGTCACCAGGGTGACTTCGCTGGCCTTCATGTGCTCGACCTTGTCGGCGGTCATCTCGTACTGCAGTTGGCCTTCAGGGGTGTACTGCACGCTGTGGGCGTTGATCGCGTAGTAGTCGATGGCGCTCTCGTCGACCTGCGCGGCAGGCTTGTCGAGGAAGCTTTCGGGGCTGACGTTCCAGTAGCCGACCGCCACCAGTACGGCGGCGATGGCGCCGAGTACGGCGAAGTTCTTGACCTTCTTGCTGAGCATGGGCGGCCTTACAGGTAGTGAGCGTTGGCAGCGTCCAGGGTGCCCTGGGCCTGCATGATCAGTTCGCAGAATTCGCGCGCGGCGCCTTCGCCGCCGCGTGCCTGGGTGACGCCGTGGGCGTGCTCGCGCACGAACGGCGCGGCATTTTGCACCGCCATGCCCAGGCCTACGCGGCGGATCACCGGCAGGTCGGGCAGGTCGTCGCCCAGGTAGGCGACTTGCTCGTAGCTTAGTTTGAGTTCGGCCAGCAGGCCGTCGAGCACCACCATTTTGTCTTCGCGGCCTTGGAACAGGTGCGGGATGCCCAGGTTCTGTGCCCGGCGCTCGACCACCGGGGTCTTGCGCCCGCTGATGATCGCGGTGGTCACGCCCGAGGCCATGAGCATCTTGATGCCGTGGCCGTCGAGGGTGTTGAAGGTCTTGAACTCGCTGCCGTCTTCGAGAAAGTACAGGCGCCCGTCGGTGAGCACGCCGTCGACGTCGAATACTGCCAGCTTGATGGCCTTGGCGCGTTGTATCAGGTCCTGGTTCATTTACATCACTCCGGCGCGCAGCAGGTCGTGCATGTTCAGGGCGCCGGTAGGGCGGTCGGCCTGGTCGACGACCACGAGGGCGCTGATCTTGTGGTCTTCCATGATTTTCAGTGCCTCGGCGGCGAGCATCTCGGCGCGGGCGGTCTTGCCGTGCACAGTCATCACCTCGTCGATGAGGGTCTTGTGCACGTCGATGTTGCGGTCCAGGCTGCGGCGCAGGTCACCGTCGGTGAACACGCCAGCCAGTCTACCGTCCTGCTCCAGCACCACGGTCATGCCCAGACCTTTGCGGGACATTTCAAGCAGGGCGTCCTTGAGCAGGGTGCCGCGCTGTACCTGGGGCAGCTCGTCGCCGCTGTGCATCACGTTCTCCACCTTCAGCAGCAGGCGGCGGCCAAGGGCGCCACCAGGGTGCGAGAAGGCGAAGTCCTCGGCGGTGAAACCACGCGCCTCGAGCAGGGCGATGGCCAGGGCGTCGCCCAGCACCAGTGCGGCCGTGGTGGAGGAGGTCGGCGCCAGGTTCAGCGGGCAGGCTTCCTGCGCCACCGCGGCGTCGAGGTTGACCTCGGCGGCCTGGGCCAGTGGCGAGTCGGGGTTGCCGGTCAGGCTGATCATCTGGATGCCCAGGCGCTTGATAAGCGGCAGCAGGGTGACGATCTCGGCGGTACTGCCCGAGTTGGACAGGGCCAGAATGACATCGTCGCGGGTGATCATGCCCATGTCGCCATGGCTGGCTTCGGCCGGGTGGACGAAGAACGATGGGGTGCCGGTGCTGGCCAGGGTGGCGGCGATCTTGTTGCCGATATGCCCGGACTTGCCCATGCCAACCACCACCACCCGGCCCTTGCTGGCCAGGATCAGCTCGCAGGCCTTGACGAAATCACCGTCGATGCGGGCCAGCAGGGCCTCCACGGCCTCGAGTTCGAGGCGCAGGGTGCGCTGGGCGGATTGGATCAGCTCGCTGGATTGGCTCATGTCGAAAACGCAATGCCTGATGAAAAGGCGGCGATTATAGCCGCAATGTGTGAAAGCCTCATCCTTCGAATGTCATATGAATGTCGCGCAAGTCTGTCTGTGCCCTGAACGAGTCGGGTGACGGCCTTGGGGCGGGCGTGCCAGCGGTGCTATAGTTCGCCGCTATTCGGCCCGCCGGGGAACCAGTGTGCCTTCAAGATGGAGGCAGGCGTCCATGGAGACGAGGCTGCACTGCAAGGAGTCTAGATGAGTGTGGATAGCGCCTACGCGGTCGAGTTGAAGGACGTCTCCTTCAAGCGCGGTTCGCGCAGCATTTTCAGCAACGTGGACATCCGCATTCCCCGCGGCAAGGTCACCGGCATCATGGGCCCGTCGGGCTGCGGCAAGACTACCTTGCTGCGCCTGATGGGCGCACAGTTGCGCCCGTCAGGCGGCGAGGTGTGGGTCAACGGGCAGAACCTGCCCGCGTTGTCCCGCGGCGACCTGTTCGACGCCCGCAAGCAGATGGGCGTGTTGTTCCAGAGCGGTGCCCTGTTCACCGACCTCGATGTGTTCGAGAACGTCGCCTTTCCGCTGCGGGTGCACACTCAGCTGTCGGACGAGATGATTCGCGACATCGTCCTGATGAAGCTGCAGGCCGTGGGCCTGCGCGGCGCCATCGACCTGATGCCCGACGAATTGTCCGGCGGCATGAAGCGCCGCGTGGCGCTGGCCAGGGCGATTGCCCTGGACCCGCAGATCCTCATGTACGACGAGCCGTTCGTCGGCCAGGACCCGATCGCCATGGGCGTGCTGGTGCGTCTTATCCGCCTGCTCAACGATGCCCTGGGTATCACCAGCATCGTGGTTTCTCATGATCTTGCAGAAACCGCCAGCATCGCCGACTACATCTATGTGGTGGGTGACGGCCAGGTGCTGGGGCAGGGCACGCCGGACGAGCTGATGGGCTCGGACAACCCGCGTATCCGTCAGTTCATGAAGGGCGACCCGGATGGCCCGGTCCCGTTCCACTTCCCTGCGCCTGACTACCGCGCCGACCTGCTGGGGGCGCGTTGATGCGCAGAAAATCCATTCTTGAACGTATCCGTTTGTTCGGCCGCGCCGCCATCGACGTGCTGGCCGTGCTCGGGCGCTCCTGCCTGTTCCTCGGCCACGCCCTGATCGGCCGCGGCGGCATCGGCGGCAGCTTCCAACTGCTGACCAAGCAGCTGTATTCGGTGGGCGTGCTGTCGCTGGCGATCATCGTCGTGTCCGGTGTGTTCATCGGCATGGTGCTGGCCCTGCAGGGCTACAGCATCCTCACCAAATACGGCTCGGAGCAGGCGGTGGGCCAGATGGTCGCCCTGACCCTGCTGCGTGAACTGGGGCCGGTGGTCACCGCGCTGCTGTTCGCTGGCCGCGCAGGTTCCGCGCTGACCGCCGAAATCGGCAACATGAAGTCCACTGAGCAGTTGTCGAGCCTCGAGATGATCGGCGTCGACCCGCTCAAGTACATCGTCGCCCCGCGCCTGTGGGCCGGTTTCATCTCGTTGCCGCTGCTGGCGCTGATCTTCAGCGTGGTGGGCATCTGGGGTGGCTCGTGGGTGGCCGTGGACTGGCTGGGGGTCTACGAGGGCTCGTTCTGGGCCAACATGCAAAACAGCGTTTCGTTCAGCGACGACGTGCTCAACGGGCTGATCAAGAGCCTGGTGTTCGCCTTCGTCGTCACCTGGATCGCCGTATTCCAGGGGTATGACTGTGAGCCCACCTCAGAAGGGATCAGCCGTGCCACCACCAGGACCGTGGTTTATGCCTCATTGGCAGTGCTGGGTCTGGACTTTATTCTGACCGCCTTGATGTTTGGAGATTTCTGATGCAAAACCGCACCCTGGAAATCGGTGTCGGCCTGTTCCTCCTGGCCGGGATCCTGGCGCTGCTGCTGCTGGCCCTGCGTGTCAGCGGGCTGTCGGCCAGCCCGAGCAGTGACACGTACAAAGTTTATGCTTACTTCGACAATATCGCCGGTTTGACTGTCAGAGCTAAGGTGACCATGGCCGGTGTGACCATCGGTAAGGTCACGGCAATCGATCTGGATCGCGACTCGTACACTGGCCGGGTCACGTTGCAGCTGGACAAGAACGTCGACAACCTGCCGACCGACTCCACTGCCTCGATCCTGACCGCAGGCCTTTTGGGCGAGAAGTACATCGGCATCAGCGTGGGCGGCGAAGACGAGGTACTCAAGGATGGCAGCACCATCCACGACACCCAGTCGGCGCTGGTGCTGGAAGACCTGATCGGCAAGTTCCTGCTCAACTCGGTGGGCAAGGAACCGAAAGAAGCACAACCGGCTAATTAAGGAGTCTCCATGATTTCCATCCTGCGACGTGGCCTGCTGGTCCTGCTGGCGGCCTTCCCCCTGATCGCCCTGGCCGCGCCAGGGCAGTCCGCCCGTGACGTCATCCAGACCACCACCACGCAACTGCTCAGCGACCTCAAAGCTAACAAAGAACAGTACAAGGCCAACCCCGAGGCGTTCTACAACGCGCTCAACAGCAACCTCGGCCCGGTGGTCGACGCCGACGGCATCTCGAAAAGCATCATGACCGTCAAGTATTCGCGCAAGGCCACCCCTGCGCAGATGCAGCGCTTCCAGGAAAACTTCAAGCGCAGCCTGATGCAGTTCTATGGCAACGCGCTGCTCGAGTACAACAATCAGGGCATCACCGTCGACCCGGCCAAGCCCGAAGACGGCGACCGTACCAGCGTCGGCATGAAGGTGACCGGCAACAACGGCGCGGTCTACCCGGTGCAGTACACCATGCAGAAGATCGGTGGTGAGTGGAAGGTGCGCAACGTCATCGTCAACGGCATCAACATCGGCAAGCTGTTCCGTGACCAGTTCGCCGACGCCATGCAGCGCAACGGCAATGACCTGGACAAGACCATCGACGGTTGGGCCGGTGAAGTGGCCAAGGCCAAGCAGACCGCCGACCAGTCGCCGGACAAGGAAGTCAAATGAGCGAGGCCGGGGTAAGCATGGCCGAGCCGGGCGTGCTGGCGTTGGCCGGCGTGCTCGACTACCGCAGCGGCCCGGCCCTGCGCAAGCAGGGCAAGGCGTTGATCGCCGCCAGCCGCGAGTCGCACCTGGTGCTCGACTGCACCGCAGTGGTCAAGTCGAGCAGTGTCGGGTTGTCGCTGCTGCTGGCGTTCATGCGTGATGCACAAGCCGCCGGCAAGGCTTGCGAGGTGCGCGGCATGCCCAGTGACATGCGCGAAATTGCCGAGGTCTACGACCTCGATGAAGTACTGGCAGGCTGATGGCCTGCCCGAAGGTGAAGGCCCCTCGGTCAGCGCGCCCCGTCATGGGCTTCGCAGGCGAGGGGCTTTTTTGTATGATGGCCGACCCGCGCGCGTTGGGCGCCGATCGAGGTTGAGCATGCAGGCCGTAGAAGTCAAAAGCTTTCTGGAAGAAAAATTGCCCGGATCCCGGGTTGAAGTTGAAGGCGAAGGCTGCAACTTCCAGTTGAACGTGATCAGCGACGAGCTCGCCGGCCTGAGCCCGGTCAAGCGTCAGCAGGCGATCTACGCTCACCTCAATCCGTGGATCGCCAACGGCGCCATCCACGCGGTAACCATGAAATTCTTCAGCAGCGCAGCCTGGGCTGAGCGCACCTGAGCCAACTTGGCGGCGAGATACGTATGGACAAACTGATTATCACCGGCGGTGCCCGCCTCGATGGCGAGATCCGCATCTCCGGCGCGAAAAACTCGGCCCTGCCGATTCTCTCGGCCACCCTGCTGTGCGATGGCCCGGTCACGGTCGGCAACCTGCCGCACCTGCACGACATCACCACCATGATCGAGCTGTTCGGTCGCATGGGCATCGAGCCTGTGATCGACGAAAAGCTCGCCGTGGAAATCGACCCGCGCACCATCAAGACCCTCGTCGCCCCGTACGAGCTGGTCAAGACCATGCGCGCCTCGATCCTGGTACTCGGCCCGATGGTCGCCCGTTTCGGTGAAGCCGAAGTGGCCCTGCCTGGCGGCTGCGCCATCGGTTCGCGCCCGGTCGACCTGCACATCCGCGGCCTTGAGGCCATGGGCGCGAAGATCGAAGTCGAAGGCGGCTACATCAAGGCCAAGGCCCCCGAGGGCGGCCTGCGCGGCGCGCACTTCTTCTTCGATACCGTCAGCGTTACCGGTACCGAGAACATCATGATGGCCGCAGCCCTGGCCAAGGGCCGCAGCGTGCTGCAAAACGCCGCCCGTGAACCGGAAGTGGTCGACCTGGCCAACTTCATCAACGCCATGGGCGGCAAGGTCCAGGGCGCCGGTACCGACACCATCACCATCGATGGCGTCGAGCGCCTGGGTACCACTACTTACCAGGTGATGCCTGACCGTATCGAAACCGGCACCTACCTGGTTGCCGCCGCCGTCACCGGTGGCCGCGTCAAGGTCAAGGATACCGACCCGACCATCCTTGAAGCCGTACTGGAAAAACTCAAGGAAGCCGGCGCCGATATCACCACCGGTGAAGACTGGATCGAGCTGAACATGCACGGCAAGCGGCCCAAGGCCGTCAACCTGCGCACCGCTCCGTACCCGGCATTCCCCACCGACATGCAGGCGCAGTTCATCTCGCTCAACGCCATCGCCGAAGGTACTGGCGCGGTGATCGAGACCATCTTCGAAAACCGCTTCATGCACGTGTACGAAATGCACCGCATGGGCGCGCAGATCCAGGTCGAAGGCAACACCGCCATCGTTACCGGCGTCAAGGCGCTCAAGGGCGCCCCGGTGATGGCCACCGACCTGCGTGCATCGGCCAGCCTGGTGCTGTCGGCGCTGGTTGCCGAAGGTGACACCCTGATCGACCGCATCTACCACATCGACCGTGGTTACGAGTGCATCGAAGAAAAACTGCAGATGCTCGGCGCGAAAATCCGCCGCGTACCGGGCTAGTTGCCCGCTGGCGCAAGGTGTGGGGGCGAGCTTGCTCGCGAAGGAGCCACCGCGATGCATGGCACCGGCCTTGCCGGTGTTCGCGGGCAAGCCCGCTCCCACATGAGCGCCTTACGAATTGAAGACGGCCTGGCGAATCACGCCCGGCCGGCAGTTAGCTGCTAAAGGAACGACGTTTCCCATGTTGACCATCGCGCTATCCAAAGGCCGTATTCTCGACGACACCCTGCCGTTGCTGGCAGAGGCGGGCATCGTCCCCACCGAGAACCCGGACAAGAGCCGCAAGCTGATCATCCCGACCACCCAGGACGACGTGCGCCTGCTCATCGTGCGTGCCACCGACGTGCCCACCTACGTCGAGCATGGCGCCGCCGACCTTGGCGTGGCCGGCAAGGACGTGCTGATGGAATACGGCGGCCAGGGCCTGTACGAGCCCCTGGACCTGCAAATTGCCCAGTGCAAGCTGATGACCGCCGGCGTTACCGGTGCGCCCGAGCCCAAGGGCCGCCTGCGGGTGGCTACCAAGTTCGTCAACGTCGCCAAGCGCTACTACGCCGAACAAGGCCGCCAGGTCGACATCATCAAGCTGTACGGCTCCATGGAGCTGGCACCGCTGATCAACCTTGCCGACAAGATCATCGACGTGGTCGACACCGGCAACACGCTGCGCGCCAACGGCCTCGAGCCGCAGGACCTGATCGCCACGATCAGCTCGCGCCTGGTGGTCAACAAGGCCTCCATGAAAATGCAGCACGCCCGCATCCAGAGCCTGATCGACACCCTGCGCAACGCCGTCGAATCGCGACACCGCGGCTGACTTCTGCGCGCGACCTCCGCTGTCGCGCCCGTCTATCCGCGTCATAGCCTTCTTTCTCGGGTGCCCGCGCGGATGGACTGGTAGCCTAGGGCGCCTGAGCATTCGCTATCTATTCCGAGGCCCTCGCCATGACCGTGTCCACTGCAATTGCCCGTCTCAACGCTGCTGACCAGGATTTCGCGCGACATCTTGATCATCTGCTGAGCTGGGAAAGCGTGTCCGATGACGCGGTCAACCAGCGCGTGCTCGATATCATCAAGGCCGTGCGCGAGCGCGGCGACGCGGCGCTGGTGGAGTTCACCCAGCGTTTCGACGGTGTCGATGCCAAAAGCATCGACGACCTGATCCTCGACCGTGCGCGCCTGGAGCTGGCCCTGACCCGCATCACCGCGGTTCAGCGCGAAGCCCTGGAAAAGGCCGCCAACCGCGTGCGCATCTACCACGAGCGGCAGAAGCAGGACTCCTGGCAGTACACCGAGGCCGACGGCACTGTGCTTGGCCAGAAGGTCACCCCGCTGGACCGCGCCGGCCTGTACGTGCCGGGCGGCAAGGCGTCGTACCCCTCGTCGGTGCTGATGAACGCGATTCCGGCCAAGGTGGCCGGTGTCGCTGAGGTGGTCATGGTGGTGCCGACCCCGCGTGGCGAGGTCAACGAACTGGTGCTGGCCGCGGCCTGCATCGCCGGTGTCGACCGTGTGTTCACTGTCGGTGGCGCCCAAGCCGTCGCGGCCCTGGCCTACGGCACCGAGAGCGTGCCGCAGGTGGACAAGATCGTCGGCCCGGGCAACATCTACGTGGCCACCGCCAAGCGCCACGTGTTCGGCCAGGTGGGCATCGACATGATCGCCGGCCCGTCGGAAATCCTCGTGGTGTGCGACGGCCAGACCGACCCGGACTGGATCGCCATGGACCTGTTCTCCCAGGCCGAACACGACGAAGACGCCCAGGCCATCCTGGTCAGCCCTGATGCCGAGTTCCTCGACCGCGTGGCTGCCAGCATCGACAAGCTGCTGCCAACCATGGAGCGTGCCGAGATCATCGAAAAGTCGATCAACGGCCGTGGCGCGCTGATTCAGGTGCGTGACATGCAGCAGGCCATCGAGGTGGCCAACCGCATCGCCCCCGAGCACCTGGAGCTGTCGGTAGCCGACCCGCAGGCCTGGCTGCCACAAATCCGCCACGCCGGTGCGATCTTCATGGGCCGTCACACCAGCGAGGCGCTGGGCGACTACTGCGCCGGCCCCAACCACGTGCTGCCGACCTCCGGCACCGCGCGCTTCTCCTCGCCTTTGGGCGTGTACGACTTCCAGAAGCGTTCGTCGATCATCTTCTGCTCCGAGCGGGGCGCGTCCGAGCTCGGCCACACCGCCTCGGTCCTGGCCCGTGGCGAGTCGCTGACCGCCCACGCCCGCAGCGCCGAATACCGCATCCTCAACGAGAAGGGGAATTGAACATGAGCCGTTTCTGGAGCCCCTTCGTCAAGGACCTGGTGCCTTACGTGCCGGGCGAGCAACCCAAGCTGGCCCGCCTGGTCAAGCTCAACACCAACGAGAACCCCTATGGCCCGTCGCCGAAGGCGCTGGAGGCCATGCGTGGCGAGTTGAACGACAACCTGCGCCTGTACCCGGACCCGAACGGTGACCGCCTCAAGCAGGCAGTGGCTGAGTACTACGGCGTCACCCCGGCCCAGGTGTTCGTCGGCAACGGCTCGGACGAGGTGCTGGCGCACATCTTCCACGGCCTGTTCCAGCACGCCCGCGGCCCGCTGCTGTTCCCGGACATCAGCTACAGCTTCTACCCGGTGTACTGCGGCCTGTACGGCATCCCGTTCGAGCCGGTGGCGCTGGACGAGCAGTTCCAGATTCGCGTGGCCGACTACGCCAAGCCGAATGCCGGGATCATCTTCCCCAACCCCAACGCACCGACTGGCTGCCTGTTGGCGCTGGAGGCGGTGGAGCAGTTGCTGCAGGCCAATCCTGATTCGGTGGTGGTGGTCGACGAAGCCTACATCGACTTCGGCGGCGAGACCGCCATCAGCCTGGTGGGCCGCTACGACAACCTGCTGGTGACCCAGACCCTGTCCAAGTCGCGTTCGCTGGCGGGCCTGCGGGTTGGTTTGGCGGTGGGGAACCCGGACCTGATCGAGGCGCTGGAGCGGATCAAGAACAGCTTCAACTCCTACCCGCTGGACCGCATGGCGATTGTCGGGGCGGCTGTGGCGTTCGAGGATCGTGCGTACTTCGACGAGACTTGCCGCAAGGTGATCGACAGTCGTGAGGTGTTGGTGGCGGCGTTGCAGGCGCGTGGCTTTGAAGTGCTGCCTTCGGCGGCGAACTTCATCTTTGCCCGGCACCCTGAGCAGGACGCGGCGGGGATTGCGGCGCGGCTGCGGGAGCAGGGGGTGATTGTTCGGCACTTCAAGCAGGCGCGGATTGCGCAGTTCTTGCGGATTACCGTGGGGACGCCGGAGATGAACCAGGCTTTGCTGGATGCTTTGAATTGATCTGAGGTTGGGTTTGGTTCGGGGGGCGGGTTGGGAGATAGGTGGGTTTATCTTCTGGTCTGCCCCTTGTGGTTTGTGGTTTGTGGTTTGTTGGTTGTTGGTTGTCGGTTGTTTTGAAAGTTGTATGTGCATTCATTGTTTGTAGTGACGCTTATTCACCTTTCCGCCCTTACGGCGGGTAACTTTTTGAAGGATCAAAAAGTCACCAAAAAATCCTCGCTCCATTCATCCGGCCCCTAC